>DATANR010000367.1:0-2741 GCA_036266155.1 Gemmataceae bacterium
CCGTTGCGGGACCGCGGCCGGGCACTCCCAGTAGTGATCGCGATGACGCTGGTAGTAATCGAGCGTCAAGCGCAGTCCCTCCTCCAGGTTCGTCCGTGGTTCCCAGCCCACGAGCGTGCGAATCTTGGTGATGTCGGAATAGAAATCGCCCGGCTCTTGAGCCGCCCGCTCCGGCGTGAACGGTGCGAAGTGCCAGGTGCAGCCGGCGCATAGCCGTTCGAGCGTGTGCGCCAGGTCCAGGAATGAATTCGGCCGATCCCAACCGACGTTGAAGATTTCACCGACAGCGGCATTGCAGGACGCCGCTGCGACGATCGCATCCACGCAATCATCGATAAAGAGAAAATCGCGCAGGATGCGGCCCGTGCCGAACACGCGGATCGGCTCGCCGTCGAGCGCTTGCCTTACGAACCAGTTGACCACGCCGTACTGCGAGTGCTTCATCTGGGCACGCGGACCATAAATGTTGGTGAGCCGCAACATCACCGCCGGGATGGCGTGCGTCTCGTGATAAACCTGAATGATCTTCTCGGCCGTGAGGTTCGAAACCTCGTAAATGGCTTTGGGGTTCGTCGGCGCCGATTCATCCACGGGCAGCCGGATGGCCGGGCCGTATTGCCCGCGTGTACCGGTGAAGATGACCTTGGCACGCGGGTTGTGGTGGCGAACAGCCTCCATCACCACCATCGTGCCCTTGACGTTGAACTCGATGTCCGGGAACGGATCGGTCATGCTCTTGATGTGCGACACTTGCCCGGCGAGATGGAAGACGTAGTCCTGATCTTTGACGAGCCAGTTCATCGCCAGTCGGTCGCAGACATCGCCAAAGTTGACGACCACGCGATCCTTCACCGGCTCGATGTTAAACAGGTTGCCGCCGTATTCGGGGATCATCGCGTCAACCAGCGTGACGCGGGCGCCGAGGTTCGCGAGCCGAATCGCGAGGTTGGAGCCGATGAAGCCCAGGCCGCCGGTGATGAGCGCCCGGCGACCGGCCCACGCATTGGACGGTCTCATGAGGCCCTCCATCAGCGACTCGGGATGGCGACCGGCACGCGGCGGACCGTGCGTGCCGCGCGCTCGGCAATGGCCGCTTCATTGACGGCCGCGATCACGGCGTCTTGCTGCTCGGCCGTCATGCCCGGATAGAGCGGCAGCGAGACGACTTCCGCGGCCGCCCGCTCGGTCTCCGGCAAGTCGCCGAGGCGGCCGCCGAGATGCTCGTACGCCGGCTGCAAATGAACGGGGACCGGATAGTGGATCAACGTCTCGATGCCGCGCCGGCGCAACCCATCGCGGAACCAGTCGCGATCCGGATGCCGAACCGCGAACAGGTGGTAGGCGTGTTCGGTTCCGGGGGCGGAGCACGGCAACGCCGCGACGCGCAAGCGCGACAGGTAGCGATCGGCCAGCCGTTGGCGTTCGGCGACGTCGGCATCGAGCCGCGGCAACGCGACGCGCAACAGCGCCGCCTGCATCTCGTCGAGCCGGCTGTTGAAGCCGCCGGGATCGACGTGGTTGTAGCGCTCGGCCTGGCCGTAGTTGCGCAATCGACGAACGCGGTCGGCCAGCGCGGCATCCGCGGTATAGACAGCGCCGCCGTCGCCAAAGGCTCCTAGGTTCTTGGTTGGGTAGAAGCTGAAAGCAGCCAGGTGCCCAAACGTGCCGACCCGGCGACCCGCGTATCGCGCCCCATGCGCTTGAGCGCAGTCTTCGATCAGCAACAAGCCAAGCCGATCGGCCACTGACCGCAATTCCTTGACCCGAGCCGGTTGGCCGTAGAGATGAACCGCGACGATCGCACGCGTCCGCGGCGTGACGGCCGCGGGGATCGCGCGCGGGTCGATGCAGTAATCGTCGGCGCGAATGTCGACGAAGACGGGTCGCGCGCCCGCCCGTTCGATGCCGCACGCGGTCGCGACGGCCGTGTGCGCGACCGTGATGACTTCGTCGCCCGGGCCAATCTCGGCCGCGCGCAAACTCAATTCGATCGCGTCGGTGCCGTTCGCGACGCCGACGACGTGGCCGCCGCCCAGGTGCTTGGCAAACTCGTGCTCGAAGGCCTCGACCTCCGGCCCCAGCACGTACCAAGCGCGTTGCAGTACGCGCTCGAAGGCCGAGCGGTATCCGGCAGGATTGGCGGCAAAGCGCGGCCGCAGATCGTTGAAAGGAACCGCGAGCGAGGCCATCGCATCATCCTTGACACCGGCGCGCAGTGCGCCGGCATGGCATCAGTTGGATGGTGTACCACGGCGGGGGTTACGCGAGCAAGGGGACTTGGGGAAGTGGGCGAATGGGCGAACGTGGATGGCAAACGTAATTGTTCAGTCAAATGGTGCTTTGCAATGAAACAGTTCGGCGTGCCGCGAATTCGTTTCATCCAGAATTGAGAGATGGCCAACACACACACTGGGGTTGACCATCTCTGCCTGCGTTTTCGCGCCCATCCCCATGCCCGCAAAGGAGATGGGTTGAAAACGCGGAATTCCAATTCTAGTGCCAGAGCCCTCTGAAAGCTCCGCCAACGCGGAACGTTGTTGCTGTGGAACTCACGTCGCTGCCGTGCAGTAGGCCGTACGCCAGTTTCCTTGCAAAGCAGGCACACGACGTGAATTGCGGCGGAGACCTCAGGGCGGGCTTTGCCCGCTTCCCAATGGATGAAGTAGGCGTGCTCTCGGTAAGTGAAAGTGGTGAGACACCTTCATCTTCCGAAGCACGCCTACTTCATCCATTGGGAAGCG
>DATANR010000368.1:0-11916 GCA_036266155.1 Gemmataceae bacterium
GGGCCAGGACAGCCGAGAACGCCACCGGCAGCGATCGATAGCCGCGAAAGACCTCCGTCTCGGCCATCCGCCGACGGATCGTGGCAATGCTGTCCAGAGCTTCGCGCAGCTCCATGCGTCGTCCTCGATACTTTGTGAAACAAAGCATAACCGGTGGCAGGGCGGCCGTCAACCATAAAACAGAGTGCATGGCGGACGAATCGTCGCAATCACCGATCGAAGCCCCGCGGATCATCGTGGTCCCGCCGGGACAGACGATCATTCCGCCGGCGCAACAGGAGGCGATGCGCACGCTCGCGAATCATCTCGCGACGCTGCTCGACAACGCTTTTGAGATTCCGGGAACGAAATACCGCTTCGGTCTCGACCCGATCATCGGGCTCATTCCCGTCGTCGGCGATCTCATCGCGATGTTGATCGGCAGCTACATCGTCGTGCTTGCCGGCCGGCTCGGTGTGCCGCGGCCCGTCATTTGGCGGATGCTCGTGAATCTCGGCATCGACATGGCAATCGGCTCAATCCCGGTGATTGGCGACCTGCTTGACGTGGCATGGAAGGCGAACGCGATGAACGCCCGGTTGCTCAATCGGGCGCTCGATGATCCCCGATCGGCGAGCCGAGCGAGCGTCTGGGCATTGATTGGCTTGTCGGTGCTGCTCATCGCATTGCTCGTCGGTGGGATTCTGCTTGGCGTGTGGGTTTTGAAGTTGCTCGTCCACGCAATTCGGTAGGGGTGTACTCATCACGCTCCGTGTGATGACCGAGGCCCACTTGAGAACCGAGGCGCGCCACCGGCGCGACGCCCGGTCATCACGCGGAGCGTGATGAGCACACTCCTGCGAGCCGGCGTAATCGGACGACTGGGCTTGTCAGATCCATTTCGTTCACGGCGGCGCTGATTGGAGAACCAATTCGGGTGATGGTTCAGCATGGGTTTTGCATGGCGATGTCGTTCTGGGGAACAACATAAGACCAATCCCAATATGGACTTGAGTCCTAGACTTGCCGGAAAATCAGTTGGTTTCCCGACGATGCCAGAATTTATGAGAAATACGTTCAGGGGGGTGTGTGCGGCGCGAACGAATCGCATCCACACGTTTCCCGACCGGCCGGGAGCCGGTCGAAACCTGCTCTGAGATTGCTGTCGGCGCCCATTGTCGGTGGCATTGCAGCCCTGATGATGACATTGCATCCCGCCGGAGACTCGTCATGCCGTTTCGATTGCTCGCTGCGTCGCTAGTTGCCTTTATTTCGCTGACATCCAGCAGCCGTGCTGAACAAGCGCCGGTCACGCGATCGGTCAAAAGCGGCACGTGGTCCGCCAGTGACACTTGGTCCACCGGCAAGGCCCCGTTGCCGGGCTCGACTGTCCTCGTCCGCACTGGTCACACCGTCACCTACGACGTGAATTCGAAAGAGCCGATCGCGGCTGTTCATGTGTCGGGGACGCTGTCTTTCGCTCCCGACAAGGACACTCTGCTAACCGTCGGCCTGCTCAAAGTTCAGCCGGGCGAGAACACGTCGGACGAGGGATTCGATTGCGAGGCCCACATTGCCGGTCCGAAGGAGGGCGAGCCGCGCGCGACGCTGGAGGTCGGTACGCCTGACCGGCCCATCGATGCCGGCCACACGGCTACGATCCGTCTCTACTACTTCGAAGGGATGAACAAGGAGTCGCTGCCCGCAATCGTCTGCTGCGGAGGCCGCATGGACTTTCACGGCCAGCCGATGGCACGCACCTGGGTCAAGTTCGCCAAGCCGGCGAAGGCGGGCGACACGAGCGTTACTCTTGCCGAGCCGGTGCCCGGCTGGCGGCCCGGCGACATCGTCATCCTGTCGGCGACGACGCGGCAGAACAAGCAGAAGAAGACATTCAAGGAAACTCTGCGTTTGGGTGGACAGACCGAGGAGATGCTCATCAAAGTCGTTGACGGGACGACGCTGCGGCTCGATCGGCCGTTGGCGTTCGACCATGCCGCCACGGACACCTATGCCGGCGAAGTCGCCAACCTGTCGCGCAACGTCATCGTCGAGTCGGCCGATCCGGTCAAAGCACGCGGTCACACGATGTACCACAAGCACTCCGCTGGGTCGATTTCATACGCGGAGTTCCGCCATTTGGGCAAGGAAGGCGTCCTCGGGCGTTATAGCCTGCATTTCCATCTGTGCGGCGACACGATGCGCGGCAGTTCCGTCATCGGCGCGTCGATCTGGGACAGCGGCAATCGCTGGTTGACGATTCATGGGACGAACTACCTCGTCGTCCGCGATTGCGTCGGCTTCAAGAGCGTCGGCCACGGCTTCTTTCTCGAAGACGGCACCGAGATGTACAACGTGCTCGACCGCAATCTGGCGGTGCAGGCGTTCCTCGGCAAGCCGTTGCCCAAGCAGATTCTGCCCTACGACAAAAACGACGGCTCCGGCTTCTGGTGGGCGAACTGCCGTAACAGCTTCACACGCAACGTCGCCGCCGAGTGCGATGAGTATGGCTACTTTTTCCAGGCCCCGAAGACGGCCGAGTTCGATCCGATGCTGAGTGTTCAACAGCCGGACGGCTCGCGCTCGAAGGTCGACATTCGCACGCTCTCGTTCCTGCGCTTCGAGGGCAACGAGTCGCACACGCAGCGCCGGCACGCATTCAATCTGGGCGGCGGCGTCCCCTTCGGCGAGCCGACCGTCAACGGCGTCGGGCCCGATGCGAAACACCCATTCGTCATCCGCGATTTCAAAGTGTGGGACGCGCACTGGGCGATTCATCCCGTAAGCCCCTCGGTGCTGCTCGACGGCATGGTGGTTCACAACGCCGAGTACGGCATCTGGCGGCCGGTTTACAAAGCCCACGTCTATCGCAATGTGTCGATGAACGATGTGCCGCCGGCCACGCAATATGCCTTCGTCAATGGCAAGCCGTCGGACGAATACCCGATGCCCGTCGAGTTGGCCAACGACCAGCCACCGGTGACGGTCGTGACGCACGTGGTCCGGTCGGCCAACAACGCGACCGTTCGCGGGACGACCGCCTCGGCCGGCCAATTGAAACGAATCAATGTCAACAATAAGCCGGCCCAGCTAATGAACGGCACGTCCGGCGAATGGGAAGTTGCCTTCGACAATGTGCCCGCCGGGCCATGGAAGATCGAGGCGAGCGCTCTCGATATCGCCGGCAACGCGGAGAAACGGCCGCACGTTCGGGTGTTGCCCTAGACGTGGTGCAAACACTTGCATCCTCTGCAATAATGGGTTCAAGGATGCCGCCCATTGGGAGGACTGCCCATGCCCTTGGCGCCGGATCAGGAAATCGAAGTCGAGCCTGCGTCGTCTGTCAGCCTGACATGGTCCCCAGGTTCGTCCGTGACGATGTGGGCAACGGATGTTGGTCGAAGCACGGACGTTGAATTTCAAGTCAAAGTGTCGCCCCATCGGCCCGTGGTGATTGGCCGTTCCGACGGTTATGACGTCCCGTACCTCGACCCCGCCTACAAGGCGACGCAGATTGTGCCGGGAACCGGCCAGTCTGTCATGCGCCAGGGCGGGCACGAAAGCGACACCTGGGTGAGTCGCGGCCACTTCATGCTCCGGGCCGATCCCGCGGGGATCGTGTTCGTCAACGGCGTGCCACACCGCGAAGGCGGTATCCGGCCACCGCTGAACGGCACCTGGATGCTGGCGCCGACGCATCGAAAGCTCGATCCAGAAGAGAACCTGCTCATCGAACACGGCCAGGGCGCCACCTTCCGGCTGCCCAACGCGGCCGAGGTACGCATCGACGCACAGTAGTCGTACAACGGACTCCGTCAGCCGCGAGGGGTCCGTGAAGAATACCGCTATCCTTCTGATCGATTGCCCCGACAGCAAAGGCATCGTCGCCGCGGTCGGCGAGTTTCTGTATCGGCACAACGCCAATATCTTGCATGCCGACCAGCATCAGGACGCCGAGCGCGATCTGTTCCTGATGCGTGTCGAGTGGGACCGCAAGGATTTCACGCTCGATCCGCAGGAATTCACTCGCAAGTTCGCACCGCTCGCCGAGCGTTTTGGCATGCGCTGGCGACTTGAGCTGAGCGAACTGCCGCATCGCGTCGCGATCTTTGTGTCGAAGTACGATCACTGCCTGGTTGACCTGCTCTATCGCCACCAGAGCGGCGAACTACCGTGTGCGATACCGGTCATTGTGAGCAACCATCCGGACGCAAAACGCTGGGCGGACTTCTACGCCATCCCTTTTCATCTGATCCCAATCGAGGGCGACAAGCCGGCCGCCGAGCGAAAGCAGCTCGATTTGCTGCACGATCACAAGGTCGATCTCGTCGTTCTCGCCCGCTACATGCAGGTGCTGTCGCCGGACTTTGTAGCACGCTATCCGCGCCGCGTGATCAACGTGCATCATTCGTTCCTGCCCGCGTTCATGGGCGCGAAGCCATATCACCGGGCATTCGAGCGCGGCGTCAAGTTGATTGGTGCGACAAGCCACTATGTCACGGAAGACCTCGACGAGGGGCCGATCATCGAGCAAGAGGTCGTGCGTGTCTCGCACCGCGATGGCCTTGACGACTTGCTGCAAAAAGGTCGTGATTTGGAAAAGGTTGTCCTGTCGAGGGCCGTCCGCTGGCACATCGACCACCGCATTCTGGCGTATGCGCACAAGACCGTGATTTTCGACTAAATTGGGAGTCCGCCGATGTCCGCTCGTCCTCTCCTCATTCTGTTGTTGGCTGTCGTTCCCGCGTTCGGTCAGGCCAAGGTCGCCGGCGACCCGGCCCGGCTCGAGCGCATCAAGGCCGCCAAGATGCCGGCCATCACGAAGGCGGTCTCGTTTGATACGCCCGAGGCCGACGCCATCCTCGCGGCTCTTGAAGTCTTTCCGCCGGACAACCCGTGGAACCTGCTCGCCGAAGACTGGCCGCTGCACCCGAACTCAAAGAACATCGTCGCCTCGGTCGGCGTCAACAAGGTCTTCCGCGTCAACCCGGACATGGGGTTCGTGCTGGTGCCGCCGGATGAGAAGAAAGTTGATTTCAAGCTCGTCGGCTATCCGGACGAATCGGACAAGGGGCCGTTCCCAATTCCGGACAACGTGCCGATCGAAGGCTGGCCGGTCGGCTATAAGGGTAAGAAGGTCACGCTCGAAGACGTGCAGAAGAACGTGCTGAAGGAAGACGGCGATCGGCACGCTCTGGTCGTTGATCCAACCAATCGCATGCTCTACGAGTTCTACCAGCTTCGCAAGGGCGCCGGCGGATGGGAGGCGACCTGCTCCGCGAAGTTCGACCTGAAGTCGAACAAGTTGCGGCCAGATGGCTGGACATCATCCGATGCTGCGGGCCTGCCGATCTTCCCGGCGGTGGTTCGCCACGATGAACTCAAACGCGGCATCGTTGAGCATGCGCTGCGGGTAACGGTGAAACGAACGAAGCGCGAGTACGTCTATCCGGCAACGCATTACGCGAGTTCACTGAAGGATGCGAATCTGCCGCGCATGGGCGAGCGCTTTCGCTTGCGAAAGGATTTTGACGTGAGCGGCTTCTCGCCGGAGGTGAAGACGATTCTGATCGCGCTGAAGCGCTATGGCATGTTCGTTGCGGACAATGGCATCGAGTGGGCGATCTCGGTGGCGCCGGATCCCCGGATCCCAGATATTCACGAAGAACTACGCAAGATCAAGGGCTCGGATTTCGAAGTCGTCCAGCCGCCAGCGGGGTACAAGCCTCCTCAGTGAAAGCCCACCGACGTACATCCGTGGGCTTTGCGATGTTTCAAGTTTTTGGAGTTGGCCAATGGCCCTGCGAAGCTGTGATCCGTTTGACATCCCCGTGCCCGGCGATTTGCCCGCCGTGCTAGCGCGCGTGCAGACGGCGATCGTCGCCGAGGGCGGCCGTTTCGCCGGCGACGCGACGGCCGGGCATTTCGCCGGTGTCTCGCCAGTTGGTACGATCGAAGGGCGCTACGCCGCAAGCGGCTCGGTAGTCCGCATCACCATCACGAACAAGCCGATGCTCGCGCCATGCGGGATGATCGAAGCAAAGATTCGGCAGTATTTCGCATGAACGGGACGCTTCGGACCCATGCGCGTCCGATGGTCCCATTGCCGCATTACACTCCCCTAAAGAACAACACGCCCAGTGGCGGCAGCACCAGGCTCACCGAATACGGCCGACCGTTCCACGGTTCCGCGTCGGCGGTGACGCCGCCGGCGTTGCCCTGGCCGCTGCCCCAATAGACCGTCGCATCAGAATTGAGCAGCTCACGCCAGTAGCCGCCGTGCGGGACGCCGACTCGATAGTTCGTTCGCACGACTGGCGTGAAGTTGCAAACGACCAGCACCGACGTACCATCGTCGCCGCGGCGCAGGAACGACATGACGCTTGAAGCCGCGTCCGAGGCGTCGACCCATTCGAATCCGCCCGCGTGGCAATCGCCCTGGTGCATCGCCGGTTCATCGCGGTAGATGCGGTTCAGGTCGCCAATCCAGCGCTCCATGCCCGCGTGCGGCGGGAACGGCCGCTGGTGCCAGTCGAGCGAATGGTCGTGCTTCCACTCCTTCCACTGGCTGAACTCCGTGCCCTGAAAGAGTAGTTTCTTGCCGGGCTGGGCGAACATGTAGCCGTAGAGAGCACGCAAGTTCGCGAACTTCTGCCAATCGTCGCCCGGCATCTTGTCGACCAGCGAGCCCTTGCCATGCACGACCTCATCGTGCGACAGCGGTAAAACAAAATTCTCGCTATACGCATAGACCATGCGGAAGGTCAATTCGCCCTGATGATGGGCCCGGTGGATCGGCTCGCGGGCAAAATATTTCAACGTATCGTGCATCCACCCCATGTCCCACTTCAGGCCGAAGCCGAGGCCACCCGTACTCGTCGGCCGGCTCACCTGCGACCACGCTGTTGATTCTTCGGCATAAGTCTGCACGTCCGGGTATTCGCGGTAGACGGCTTCGTTAAAGCGCCGCAAAAAGTCGATGGCGTCGAGGTTCTCGTTGCCGCCATACACGTTCGGGATCCACTCGCCGGACTTGCGTGAGTAATCGAGATAGAGCATCGACGCGACCGCATCGACGCGCAGGCCGTCGACGTGATACTTGTCGAGCCAGAACATGGCGCTCGACATCAGGAACGAGCGCACCTCGTGGCGACCATAGTTGAAGATCGCGCTGCCCCAATCGGGATGGAAGCCCTGCCGCGGGTCCGAATGCTCGTAGAGATGTGTGCCGTCGAAATAGGCGAGGCCGAACTCGTCTGACGGGAAATGGCTCGGCACCCAGTCGAGGATCACGCCAATCTTGTGCTGATGCAAATAGTCGATCAGGTACATCAAATCTTGCGGCGTGCCGTAGCGACTGGTGGCCGCGAAGAAGCCGGTCGTCTGGTAACCCCACGAACCGTAGAACGGATGCTCCGTGATCGGCATGAACTCGACGTGCGTGAACCCGGTCGCCTTTACGTGCTCGACCAGCCGATGGGCCAGCTCGCGGTAGCCGAGAAAGCGGTCGCCGTCGCCGCGCATCCAGGAGCCGAGATGTACTTCATAAATGCTGATCGGATGACGCAGCCCGTTGTGTCGATAGCGCGTCGCCATCCAGTCGGCATCGCCCCAGTCGTACTTGATGTCGCAAACGACGGACGCAGTTTTGGGCGCCACCTCGCTGAAGAACGCGAACGGATCGGCCTTCTCGACGCGGTAGCCGTTGTAGCGCGAGTGAATGAAGAACTTGTAATTGTCGCCCGGTCCGACGCCCGGCACGAAGCCGACCCAGATGCCGCTCGATCCGGTCGGTTCGAGTCGATTCGCCGACTTGTTCCAGCCGTTGAAGTCGCCGTAGACATAGACACCGTCGGCCCCCGGCGCCCAGACGGCGAACTGGGTGCCCGCGACGCCCTCGCAGATGATTGGATGCGCCCCGAGCTTGTCGTACAGTCGATAGTGCGACCCCTCGTTGAACAAGTGGAAGTCATGTTCGCCGAGGCGGGCGCAATCGGTCGGGCTCGCGGTCGTTGCCGGGTTGTGGCTCATAGTCTCATGTCACGGACGGGGGCTTCGTTCGTCTGTTGGCAATATAGGTAACTTCGGAGCAAATTTGCGGCCGCCGTCATGATCCGACGGTGATAAGTTTGCGGCACGAAGCGGATGCGCCGGTCGTAGCGATTTCGGCGCTTCGATTTCATGTACCGACGTGGTACGATGGCCCGAGCGGCATCATGAGATTTGAACCGTGCGTGCCATCATCTGCTTGCTCATGGTGATCTCCCCACTTTGGGCCGCCCCCAAGCCCGGCGACGCGGGAACGCCGGAATTCGAAAAGGCGACGACGCTAGTCAAGCAACTCGCTAGTCCACGATTCGCGGACCGTGAAGCGGCCGTCAAGCAGCTCGTCGCCATGGAAGCGGCCGCGATTCCGGCCCTCACGAACGGTTCCAGAGGTGCGGACGAAGAGGTCCGCAACCGATGCTTGTCATCGTTGATGCAGATTCGTCAGATTGCACGGAATCGGCGACTGGAAGCGTATCTCGCTGACCGCGAAGGCAAGCAGCAGCACGACCTGCCTTTGCTGCTTGAATGGCGAAAAGTAGTTGAAAAGCCGGATGATTCCGCCCGTCGGCTCTATGCCGAGATGTTGCGGTGCGACGGTGAATTGCTCGAACAGGCGAATGCAGATCATGCCGCGGTGCCCGAACTAATTAAGACGCATTGTCGTGCGTTGGTGGCGCAAGTCCGTGACGGAGACCGCCAGAAGCCGCTCGAGATCGGGCAGTTGGCAGCGGTCTTTTTCGTGCAAATGCTCGACGAGAAAACCGACGCCTTCTTCAGCAAGACCGATCATCCGGCGCACTTGCTGCCGAACCCCGGCATCGTGGAGGGCGTGAAGTCCAAAGAGCTCGGTCCCGCGTTCCGTCGGCTTCTCGGCGCTTGGGGGACCGGCCGTCACACATTGTTGGACGACGCGGCGTCGTATCAGTTCTTCGGCTTCGCCGTCCATGAGTGCCCTTTTCCCGAAGCTGTTCCGACTTTGGTTCGGGCGGCCAAAGGACCCACACATGCGGCACATCACATCCGCGGCGTCGCCATCGCAGCGCTCGGCAAGATTGGCGATCAGAACGCGAAGGCCGCACTTGCTGGCATGGTTGACGATCGGGGTGAGTTCTTTCGCAGTCTGGGTCCGAATAAACCGTTTGATTGCCGGATCGGCGACCATGCGTTTGCCGCATTGTTGGCGGCAGAACACAAGAAGCCGGAGGACTACGGGCTTGTTGCAACAGATCCAATGGGACTCAAAGTTGCCGCGCAGGGTCCCTATGTGAGCATTGCCATTTGGTACTTTCCCAACCCCGACGCCCGACAGAAGGGGATCGAAAAGTGGAAGTCCGAGCAAGCGGCGAAGAAGGACAAGTGACCCGAGAGGTTGCGACCCATGCGCGTCATGTTGCTCCTGTTCGTGTCCATAGCCGTCGCCACGGCCGCCCCCAAGCCCGGCGACGAAGGCACGCCTGAATTCGACAAGGCGACGGCACTGATCAAACAACTCGGCGATGCGCGCTTCGCGGCTCGTGAGGCGGCGGCGAAGCAGCTCGTTGAGATGGGCGGGGCCGCCGTGCCGGCACTGTTGGTCGGCACGAAATCCAGCGACGAGGAAATCCGCACGCGCTCGACCGCTCTTGTCCCGCAAGCGAGGGCTGCCGAGTGGAAGAAACGTGCCGACTTGTATGTGGCCGACAAGGAGGGCAAGGAGAAGCACGACCTGCCCAAGTTGGAAGCCTGGGAGAAACTGACCGGCACGCCCGACGCCGGCACGCGCAAGCTCTACGCGGAGATGGTCCGCTCGAGCGGCGAATTCCTGATGGAAGCGTCCGGACCAAAGATGAAGACGGTTCTCGGTGCACGCTGCACAGCCATCCGCAATCGGGTGCGGACGGACAAGGGCCAGATCAAGGCCGATCCCGGCGAGTTGGCAGCCGTCGTGTTCGTTGACACGTTGATCGCGCCCTCCAAAGGGCCTGGCCCGCGCGTCCAGTCGTTCCAGCCGGCGCTCCTTGGAAACCCCGTTTGGCCCGACGCCCTGGATGCCGCCGACACGGGGCCGGTATTGCGCAAGTTGCTCGTTCAATGGTTCGAAACCACGGGTGTGCGCGACGACCTTTCCGCCCAGCAGTTCGCCGGTCTGGTTCGCAAAAAGCCATTCCCGGAAGCAGCGCCCGCCCTCGCCAACCTGGCCAAGGACAAGAGGTTCGATGTCCTTACCATTCGCGCGGTCGCCATTGAGACGCTTGGCAGGATTGGCGGCATGGACGCGCGGGACGCGCTCACCGGCCTCATCGAGGACAAGACTTCCCTTTATGGCATCGGCGACGGAGCGGTGCAACTTGGCGACGCCGCATTGGCGGCGTTGATCGTCATGTCCGGCAAGAAGCTCTCCGACTACGGGCTCAGCGTCGGCACCAGCGTCGCCTATTTGACTGCCAACAGCGACGAGGGAATCACCGTTACTTTGCACGGGTTTCAAAGCAGCGACGATCGCAAAAAGGGATTTCAGAAATGGAAGGACGAAAACGCTAAGAAATAGCAAACGTCGGCGGCCTTGCACCCAGGTTAACTATGCGCGCAACAATCCTACTCATCGCTATTGCAACGTTCGCAACGGCGGCCCCCAAGCCCGGCGACGCGGGCACGCCCGAATTCGACAAGGCGACCGCGCTTGTCAAACAACTTGGCCATCCGCGTTTTGCCAGCCGTGAAGCGGCGGCGAAGCAGATTCTCGACATGGGCGGCGCCGCGGTGCCGGCACTGTTGGCCGGGATCAAGTCCGATGACGAGGAAATCCGCAATCGCTCGACTACCCTTCTCCCCCAAGCCAAAGCCGCCGATTGGAGGCGACGGGCCGAGGCATATCTGGCTGACAAGGAGGGTAAGGAAAAGCACGACCTGCCTCTGCTCGACGCCTGGGAGAAGCAGACCGGCAAGCCGGACGCGGGCACACGCAAGCTCTTCGCCGAGATGGTGCGCACGAGCGGCGAATTTCTGGAAGAAGCTGCCGGCCCGAAGAGTGCGAGTGTGCTGGGTAAGCGCTGTACATTGCTCCGCGACCGCTTGCGGACCGGCAGCGGGCAGATCAAGGCCGAGCCGGGCGAACTGGCGGCCGTGTTCTTCGTGGAAGCTCATGCAGCAAGTTCCCGGTCGCCCGGCACGCGTCGATCGGGGCCACGCCCCGCCGCGGCGCCATTGCTCGCGAATCCGATCTGGCCCGAAGCTCTCGATGCCGCGGATACTGGGCCGGTGTTGCGCAAGTTGCTCGTTCGCTGGGTCGAGTCGCGCGCCATCCAAGAATCGGCCCGGCAGCAGTTTGCCGCGCTCGTCCGCAAGAAGCCCTTTCCGGAAGCCGCTGCTCCCCTGGCCCGGCTGGCCAAGGACAAGAAGGCCGACGTGTTCTCCGTTCGCGTGCTGGCGATCGAAGCGCTCGGCAAGGTCGGCGGGTCAGAAGCGACAGCGGCCCTGACCGAATTGCTCGCCGACACCTCAGCGATCTTTGGGCAGGGTGAGAATGAGCATCAAATCTGCGACGCGGCACTCGCCGCTCTGGTGACGATGACCGGCAAGAATCTGGGCGCCTACGAACTCGACAGCAATACGAGCATCGGCTTCGCGACCGACGAGGACGACGAGGAAATCAACATCAGAATCTATGGCTTCCGGTCGTCCGACGCACGCAAGAAGGCAATTCAGAAGTGGAAGGAAGAGACGGCGCCGAAAAAAGACGAACCGACCAAGAAGAAGTAGTGTACGCGCGTAGTTCTACTGTATGTCGTCTTGACGGCGCAGAAGTCCGTCGGCCACAATCGCTTCCATCGATGTTTTCTCCACGGAAGGAGCGGCCATGGATGGGCGTTTCGATCCTCGTCTGCGGGAGATCTTGCATCAGGCCGAACT
>DATANR010000369.1:0-7039 GCA_036266155.1 Gemmataceae bacterium
GCTTCGCATTTCCGTGCAGTAATCCTACTTCGCCGGCAATCCCTACTCCGCCGAATCCCCGTATGACGCCGCAAGTACCGGTTTTGCTGGATTCGCCGACAATCCCTGCCGATCAGTTTCTTACGCAATTGCCGAGATAGCGCAGCCTTCTCGGAATTCCGCAAAAGCCGATCGAGGAAAAGTGTATGCGGCCCACCTGTCTGTTCTTAGCCTGCCTAGCCTTCGGCATTGCCGGTTGTAAGAGTTGCGATCAAGGTGGCTGTCACGATTCGATTGTCGTGAAGGCCCCACAGCAAACCGTGACGGTTGAGGCCCCCCCAGCCACACCAGCAGCCCCAGTCGCGCCACCGGCCGCCCCGACGGCGCCCGCAGCGCCGGCAGCGCCTGTTGCTCCTCCCGTGGCGCAGCCGACTGCGTTCCCGCAAATGCCGATGGCCTTTCCGCAAATGCCGGCCGCCATGCCGATGGGGATGCCCACTGGCGGAACGATTCGCGAGCGGACTGGACTCGGCATCGTGTTTGATTCGTTCGAAATTCACATTCCTTATCCGCGCTTGATTGCGGTGCCGCGGCCTGCGGAAGTAACCTATCACGTTCCTGCACAACCTGTCAGTTATGGCTACAACGCGGCGCCAATGGCGATGCCGATGGCCATGCCCATGGCGATGCCGATGGCGCCGCAGTATATGCCCGTCGCTGCACAGCCCATGGCTCCAGTGGCCCCGCCGCAGGCGCCGGTCGCGCCACCCGCGGCGCCAAATCCGCCGCCGGCCGCACCCGTGGCGCCGCCCGCAGCTCCGGCAGTGACCGAACAGCAATGTGACGAAATTATTGAGAAATGCAACGTGCTGAAGCGTCTCCACCAATTGCGCCTAAAAGCGTGTGACGCGGCGATCTGTCCTTCCAAGTAACGCCGAAAGCTCAGCTAGCGCATGAAGCGGCCCGCCCTTATGGGCGGGCCGCTTGCCGTTGGCGACGGTTAAACGGCCGCTTGCCATTCGCGCTTCGCTTCGCCGCAGTTCTTGCTCAAGTGGACATGGCTATCCACCCGGGTAACCCAGTCCATCGGAATGAAATGGTGCTGCCCATCGGCGCTGTCGTTGCGCGTGAGCTTGATGGTCCGCCCCTCGACGTGATCGACAACGCCGAGCTTGTTGCCGCACGAGCCGATCACGTCCATCCGTTCCTTGATGCCTGCCATGCCGACGTCGGTGCCTTCCTTCGGTCCTCCGAGACCGGTCTTCTCCTTCACCCAGTCAGCAGCCTGTTCCACCTTCTCCGCGACCTTGTGCCCGGCGTCGCGGACAGTTTCTTTCACGCTCATGATTGTTCCTCCGTGGGCGCCTGCCGAGTCTCAAAGCTGCAATCGACGTGCCGGGAATACGGTTGCGAACGGCTACAACGACAGAGTCCGACAATCGCATGAGTCTTCGACATGCGCACCAACAGTTGTCCAACCTGCGAGCAACCCGTCCCCGTTGGTTGGGCCTTCTGCCCCCAATGCGGCCGTTCGATCCACCCAATGATGCGCCGGCGCCGGCCGGTCTGGGTCTACCTGGTCGTGCTCGTGTATCTGCTGCTCGTGGCCGCGATCGTTGACCTGCCGCTCGTGCTCCTCGTGTTCGGCGGGGAAACCGGTCCGATCGAGGCTGCCGTGGTATTCTCGGGGATCGTGTTTCTTCTCGGGGCATCTTTGCTTTTCATCCCCGTTCGGACCCAGCTTCAGCGACCGGTGCGTCGGCGATCAATTGCGTTGCCCCTCATCGTGTCGGCCGTGTGCGCCGCTCTCGTGTTTGGCGCCGGCGGATTGGCCACGCTCGAGTATCTTGAGGGCAGCGGGTCGTCGCCGGAAATGGAGGTTGCCAACTGGCTTGTTGTCGTCGGCACCGGCCTGGTCTGGCTCGGATGGATGGTGCTTTTCGGCTGGCTGTCCCGATCGGTGTCGCCGCAGACGATCAACGACCGGATGTATCAACTGCTTCTGGCCGGTAGCGTGCTGGAATTGTTAGTCGCCCTGCCCATGCACCTCGTCGTTCGCCGACGGACGGAGTGCTGTGCCGGACTGGCCACCGGGCTCGGCATCGGCGTCGGATTATTCGTGATGTTGATCGCCCTGGGCCCCGCCGTCTTTTTCCTCTTTTATCGGCGCTATCACCAGGCGTACGCGGACCGACGGCCGCCTTCAGATTAGCTCCGGCAGATATTTGCCAAGGCGAGCGTCGAGGCGTAAGCCCGACGTGTTTGACTCCGACACGTCGGGCTTACGCCTCGGCGCTTGCCGAAATCGTTCACAGCGTTGCTCCAGGAGCATTGGTCGCGCGTTTCGCAACCGTGCCCCCTCCAAACACGCTTGTGCCGCTTCTTCTGGTACAATCCCGGCCGAAGCCCTCCTGGGACCCGCCATGACGCGCGACGACGACCGCCTGGCCGACCTGCTCGAACGCTGGGAGAACGCGGCCGCGGCCGGCAGCCATCCGACACCCGAGGACTTTTGCCGCGACACGCCCGAAGACCTGCCCGCGTTCCGCTTGCTGCTGCGCCAGCTCGGCCAGATCGGCTTGATGACCGGCGCCCATCGCGACGATGCGACACCCGCAGCCGGCTTCCACGCGAACCGCTATTTCGCCGAGGAATTTCATGCTGCCGGCGGCCTCGGCGTGGTCTTTCGCGCCCGCGACGAGGAATTGAATCGGACGGTCGCGCTCAAGTGCATGAAGACGGCCGCCCCCGCGGATTCGCCCGCCGGTCGCCGGTTCCTGCTCGAAGCCGAAGTCACCAGCCGGCTCGAACACCCCGGCATCGCCCCCGTTCACGGTCGCGGCAAGACCAACGACGGACGGCCGTTCTATGCCATGCGCTTTGTCGATGGCGAGACACTGCAAGCAGCCGCCTGTCGGCTCCATGCGTCCACCGGCGAAGGCACGACAGAGCTTCGTCGTCTATTGCGCGCCTTTGTCGGCGTCTGTCAGACGGTCGCCTATGCCCATTCCAAGGGGATTATTCACCGCGATCTGAAACCGTCAAATGTGATGGTCGGGCCATTCGGCGAAGTGTTGGTGATGGACTGGGGCCTCGCTTCGGAACTGCGGAATGCGGAGTGCGGAGTGCGGAATGAAGACCCGCCGACGGAGGCGTTCACGGACACGGACGCACCGCCATCTGAGATGACGGTGACCGGCCGGGCCAAGGGGTCGCCGGCGTTTATGAGTCCGGAGCAAGCCCGCGGCGACTGGGCCCGCGTCGGGCCGACCAGCGACGTCTACAGCCTGGGCTCGACGCTGTATTTCTTGTTGACCGGCAAGGTGCCCTACGACGGCGGCACGGACATGGACATCGTCGCCCAAGTGCGTGCCGGTCGATTTCCCGCGGCACGATCGGTCAACGCCAAGGTGCCGGCGCCGCTCGACGCCATTTGCCAGAAGGCGATGGCATTCTCGCCAAGCGAGCGCTACGAATCGGCCCGGAGTCTGGCCGACGACGTTGAACGCTGGCTCGCCGACGAACCTGTGCTCGCCTGGCCGGAGCCGCTGAGCGTGCGAGCGCGGCGCTGGGTCAAGCGCCATCGGACGCTCGTCACCTCCACCACCGCCGTCATGTTCGTCGCACTCATCCTGCTGGCCGTCACCGGCTATCGACTCGATCGCAAGAATGGCGAGTTGAGCGCGGCGAACGAACGTGAAACCGGCCTCCGGCTCGCGGCCGAGCAACAGAAGCAACTGGCCGACGAACGCTTTGCGCTGGCCCTCGACTCGACGACGCACCTCGTCACCGACGTGCAGACGAAGCTCATCCAATCGCCAGCCACTAGAGCGGTTCGCGAGTCGATCTTGAAGGACGCCATCGCTCGCCTCAGCAAGCTCGTGATTTCTGCCGGCGAATCGCGGGAGGCGGACCGCATTGCGATTCAGGCATGTTTGAAGCTCGGCGACCTTTATCGCGATGTTGAACTCGATGTGACCAGGGCCGTCGTCGAGTACCAGCGCGCTCTCGGCCGCGCGCGCACACTGCACGAAAAACACCCGGCCGATCCAGGCGTCACACTCGACGTCATCGAGGTCTTGCAACGCCTCGGCGCCGCGGAGGGGCAACTCGGCCGGTATTCAACCACGGTCGAGGACTATGCGGAGGCCGCCCGGCTCATTGACGCCGTCGGCCCTTCTGCCGACCGAGCACGCGCTCGCAACCTTTACCAACAGGGTCGGCTCGCCCTGGAAGTTGGCAATGCCCCGGGCGCAGTCGTCCTTTTTGAAGAACTCAAGGCTTACTGGGAGAAGCAGGACGACGCCGACGCGGTCTTCGCACTCGCCGAAGTGCTGCTCGCGCTCGGGGAAGTCGCCGAGCGCGGCAATCGACCGAGCGACGCTTTGGCTCACTTCACCGCGGCACTGGCCAAGTGGAGCTACCTGGAAGCCCGTCGCCCGACCGATGTGACGATCCAGCGGAAGCTGGCCCTCGCTCACTACGGCCTCGCTCAGGCGAATATGCAGTTCGGTCGGCGTGATGTTGCCGGGACACACTATCAGTCCTTCTTCAACCGGGCCAAGGCGCTCGCCGATCAGGACTCGGAAAATGGCGAGGTCATGTTCGAACTCGCAATGGCGCACAGCGGGCTCGCACTCGATGCCGCTCTGCGGTTCAATGTGGCCGGGGCTGAGGAGCACTTCACCCAGTCTGTCGAAATTGTCGACAAGCTCGCGCTGAACGACACACACAACATGAACGCCTGGCGTGCGCGGTCGGTCGGCATGAGTAAATTGGGCCAGGTGGCACGGGCGCGCCAGCATTATCCCGAAGCGGCCATTCGCTTCGGCAACGCGATCGCCATCGCCCGCGAAACGGTTCGGCAGTCCCCGGATCGCACGCTCGCGCGAGCCGACCTGGCGGAATGGTTGAAGGACCGCGGCCAACTGTTCCTGCGGTATCTGCCCGACAAGGCGCCCGGCCTCGCTGACTTGAAAGAGAGTCAGGCCGAATGGGAAAACCTCGTTCGCGTCGATTCGACCAACCGCGCCTGGCAGGCACAATTGCTGGAGACCACGCGGCTCATCGCCAACTGGGAGCGGACTGGTCTCAAGAAGCTCGACATCGCCGACGCGACGTTGGCGTCCGGAATCGCGGCCGCCAAGAAAATCGCCGCGGCGGACCTTGACCATTCATCAATCCGTCGGCAACTCGGCCTGCTGCAGATCGAACAGGCCA
Organism: Gemmataceae bacterium; assembly: GCA_036266155.1. Classification (GTDB taxonomy): domain Bacteria; phylum Planctomycetota; class Planctomycetia; order Gemmatales; family Gemmataceae; genus SIAJ01. The sequence goes on from DATANR010000369.1 coordinate 5,200, forward strand.
GCTTGTTGCTCGAGCGCTCGAAGTCCGAAGACGCGGCCGCGGCAGTAGAAAGCGCAATCAAGGCGCTCGCGGGCCGTGATGACTCGGTCGCCTGTGAGTTGCTCGAGCGCAACCACGCGTTCCTCGCTGACCTGTATCGCAAAAAGGATCGAGCGAAGTCGGCCGAACAGACGCGCCTGGCCGCAGCCGCCGCTCGCTCAGGATTGAAGCTCGATCCCGATCGGCCGGAATTTCGTCAGGCCTTGCAACTGCACCTTGGCTGGCTCGGCGACCAGCGCATCGCCGACGATCCGGCGGCCGCATTGGCGCTCTTCGAGGAGGCCTTGGTCCACGCGCCGCGTTTGCCGCCCGACCTCGCCGAAACGAGTGCGATGCGGACCCGACTCGGCGCCTTCGAAGCTAAAACCGGCGACTGTTGCCAGATGCTCGACAAGCCGAAGGATGCCCTCGACCACTACACGAAAGCCCTGGCCCATCACGCCAAAGTCATTGAAGGCGAGCCGACACAGCCGACCGCTCGTGCCGTCCTGGCTTACGACCAGCGCCGCGTCGCCGAGTTGAAACTCACGCTTCTGGACTTCCCGGGTGCGGTTGCTGAATACGAGAAAGCGAAGAGCGTTCTCGACCAAATGAAGAAAGACAAAATCCCGCTCGGCTTCCTCGGCCAGCAGAGCGAAAGACTGATCGCGGACAACCTGCCATTCGTCCGCTTGCTGCCCGCTGGAATCGAGACGCTCGACGCGACCCTGAAACAACCGCCGGCCGTGCGACTGGATGCACTGACAACGCGCGTCTCCTGGCTGATGACGAAAGATCGCCTCGCCGAGGCCGCGGCAACCGCGGAGGCGATGGCCAAGGAGAAAGGGGATACGGCTCTCGCCCGCGCCGCCGTCGAGTTCGCACGCCTCGCGGCCCGCCCCAACGGCGAAGCTTATGCGACGCGCGCGATCGAATGCTTGCAGCAATCGCGAGCGGCCGGAACCCTCAACGCTCCCGACGACATCGCCTGGTTGAAATGGGAACCGCTGTTCGCCCCCTTTCGCGATCGGCCGGCGTTTCAGGAGTTGGTGAAGGAGGCCGGCGGTGCCAAATGACCCCGGCGGACAAATACCAAACGACACCGAGCGGCGCCGCCAGCGAGCTGGCCGACGCCCAAACCAAGGAGATGATAGTTATGTATCGGAAGCAACCGTCTACTCGCAAGTCGCGCCTGCTGGCTCTTGAGTCAATCGAATCGCGGTTGGTGCCGAGTTTTACGTTCAGTTCTGGCGTGCTCATCGTCCACGCCGACACTTCGACATCGAGTGATTACGCCTTCGTCAATCCCACGGGGTCGGCAAGCGACGGCAGCACCGGCGTCAAGGTGCGGTCAAATCTCGTTAACAACGGCGCGCCAACAACAATTGGCGGCGCCGGCAACCCGGTCGTCCGCATCACGCTCGATATGCAAGACGGCAACGACGCCGTGCTGATCGCCGGGCTGGCCAAAACGCGCATCCGAGTCGGTGAAGGCAACGGCGACAACGTCATTGCCGTCGGCGACGCGCAGGACATCGGTGTCGCCGTCGGCAACGGGCGCAATGCCATCCTTGTCGGGGGCGGCTCAGCCAACACGGCTGGGGGCATTGCGCCGGGCAACTCGATCGCCCCGGCTGGCACCGTGGTTCTGGTTGGCTGGAGTTATACCATCGACACGACGACCGGCGGCTTATTCACGCCATTCGCACCGATCGGGAACAACCACGCTAACAGTGCGATCATCGTCCGCGACCACACGGGACAGAAATCTGTCGTCGACGTGGCGACCGACGGATCGAGCTTGATCGCCACCGACGATGGC
>DATANR010000370.1:0-7381 GCA_036266155.1 Gemmataceae bacterium
GGGGCCGAATGGGGCCGGCAAGAGTACGACTGTCCGCGTATTGATCGGCCAGCGACGGGCCGACGGCGGGACGGCGACGGTCGGCGGCTTCGACGTCGCTCGTCAATGGCACAAGGTCAAGCCGCTCTTTGGTTACGTTCCCGATCGCGATAATCATTTTGACGAATTCACCGGCCGACGCAATTTGACGATTTTTGCCGATCTCTATGGGGCGTCGCGCGATCGCATCCAAGAATGTCTGAAGCTGGTCGAGTTGACCGACGCGGCTGACGTGCCGGTCAGCGGTTATTCGATGGGCATGAAGAAAAAACTGTTGCTAGCCCGTGCTCTCCTGCACGACCCGCCGGTGATGTACCTCGACGAGCCGACCGCCAACCTGGACATCCATTCGTGCGCTATTGTGCATCGCATCTTGCGTGAACGCGTGAAGGCCGGCGCGACGGTGCTATTGACCACCCATAACATGAACGAGGTGGAAACGATCTGCGACCGCGTCGGCATCATGGCGCGCGGAAAGCTGATTGCCCTCGACTCGCCGCTGACCCTTCGGCAGCGGCACACGGAGCGCAAGGTCGACGTCATGCTTTCCGGTGGCGAACGGCTCGTGTTCGACCTGGATCGCGATGAGGAACGAGTTCGCCTCGCCGAGTTGACCAGGGCCGGCAAGATTGGCAGCATTCACACGCGTGAATTCGATTTTCACTCGACGTTTCTGAAACTGACTGGAACGGTGTTTGATTAGTGACGAGCAGAGGTGCGTAAGCACCCCGATGATGTCGGTCATCGGGATGTTTACGCACCTCCGCTCGCCTTAAATCCTATGCGATGGCACATCCTGAAAACGCTCCTCCATAAGGAGGCGCTTCGGCATGCGACCAACCGGGGGGGGCTTGCGCTTGCGGGGCTGCTCGTCACTGCATCGCTGCTGCTCGCGGCACTGAATCCGGCAGCGGAGCAGGATCGGCCAGCGACGCTGGTGGGCGGCGTGCATCATTGCCTAGTCTGGTACGACGAAAAGGACGACTGGGTCAACTATCTCGAGGCGCATGTTCCCCCAGGGCTCAGGGACAATATCCGGTTTTACCCACTGAATCACCGACTCGGCTTGGAAGAGCATCGCCAATACGACACGGGCACGGGTGGTATCGAGATTCGCGCAATGCCGGCGTCCGAAGGCGTGCCACATTTTCGCGTCTATGTTCGCTATCCGGAAGGCGACCGCACAGGGATGGCGATCTACGAGAATTGGTTCTGGAAGGAGTCGTACCGGTTCTTTCATTCGCGAGCTTCCGCCGAGCTAACCGCCAAGGGTGTCGACCCGCAACATACATTGCCCCCCGCCGCGACTGATGACGAGCTTTGGTCGGAGCGCCAGATCTACCGCGACCTCTTCGAGCGCTATGCAACAGTCGCCAATGGCACGACAGGGCGTGACGCGGTGCCCATCCTGGAATTGCGCGAACGCGCCGTCGTCGGGGGGTCGCTCGATCTGCGCGCGGCGATTGCGACGGCTCTCGTGATGTTCTCGCTCTGCTTCACCTGCGTGTATCTGATGCCGTCGTTGACGTGTGAAGAACGCGAACGCGGCTTGCTGTTGGCCCAGGCCCTTAGTCCGGCGACGGCGGCAGAGATTCTAGCGGCGAAGTTTCTCTTCTACCCGGCGTTCGGCATCTTGCTGGCGACGCTGTTGGCCGGCATTCACAATCCCGTCGTCCTCGGTCGGCCATTCTTCTGGATGTCGCTTGGCACACTCTCGGTCGGAACGCTCGGCATCGGCATGACAGTCGCATGCCTGGCGAAGACGCAAAGGGCCGCCAGTTTAGGGGCGCTCTGCTACATGCTGGCGATTGCACTCGTTCTGCTTATTTGCCAGCAAAATGACTTGCGCATCCTGCCGAGGCTGGCGCTCGAGTATCACGCTCCACATCTACTTCATGCGACATTGACGAATCAATTGCGCCCGGAACACTGGTGGAACCTGGCAGCGAGCGGCGTCCTGGCATGCGGCTGGGCGATGCTGGCAGTCATCCTTTTTCGCCGACGCGGCTGGCAATAGCTCTTTCTCAAACGATACGTGGGTTTGGCTGGGCGGCCGGCGTGCCGTTTATGGGTTCGCCATCCTCGAGCACCACCGTTGCGTCCAAATCCGGCTCCGGCAACTTGATCGACGGCGTCGAGGCGTGATCCTCCTCCTGCCATTCCTTCAAGCTGCGTTCGGTGCTCATCAGATAAGCCCACGCCCGGAAGCCCGGTGTGTGCAAGCACACCGCCCGGATGCCGGCCATGATTGGCATGGCGAGGAACAGGCCCGGGAAGCCCCAGACGAGGTCCCAGAACAGGCACGCAATCATCACAGTCGTGGCGTTGAGGTCCATGCTTCTCCCCATCACCAAGGGCACAATGAGGTAGCCCTCGACCGTGACCACGATCGTGTAGAAGACGAGGATCACCGCCGCGGTGAAGGGTGACACGTGGATCAGGGCGTCCAGGATCGGGGGAATACCCGCGATGATCGTTCCGATATACGGGACGTAGCAAAGGACAGCCGTCAACAGGGCCCATGTCCACGGCTGGCGCAATTCCAGCAGTGAATACACTAGTCCCAGAAATAGCCCGAGGCCGATATTCACGAGCGTCCGCCAGACGAGATAAGAACGAATGGCTTCGGCCATGCCCGCTAGTGCTCGTGTCACTGCGCTTTGGGTGACCGTGTTACGTCCAAAAATAGCCTTGATGCGGTCGGCGAGAAACTGCCCTTCGAGAAGCAGAAACAACAAGATGAACAGGATAATGACGCTTTGCATCAGCCAGGCGCCGGCGATCTTCGAAAGTGTGATCAGTTGGTCCGTGACGTACCGGCCATCCAGAAGCTGGCGCGTGTAGTTGTAGACGTTCGAGCTCTCTTCGTCCTTCGGCAGCACGCGGTCGATGGACTTTGGGGCCACCGGTTCAAGTGACTCACGAGCCTTCTTGTAGATTTCCTTGAGTTCCTGGGGGTCCCGCGGGTTGGGCAGCTCCTGCATGATGGACGGAACCGCCAGTGCAAAGCCAACGAACACGCCGACATTGACGACGATCAGGCCGAGGATCACTGTCAAGCACGCGAGAAACCAGGGGAACTTGAGTTTGCGATGCAGCCAGCTTGCGGCCGGCCACAGAATCACCGCCAGAAGCGCGGAAATCGTGACCGGAATAAAGATCGACTGGCCGAGATAAAGCGCGACGGATGCCCCAAGGAGGGCGAGGACGTTAAGTCCGATGCGTGTGGCGGATGATAGGTTGAGAAGCATGCGCCCGCGGGTGTTGGCCGTTCCATTGGAAAATCTTGTCTGCGTCCCTCACATCATCGCCGCTCGAAGCGTGTTGTGCAACAACATCGTGATTGTCATCGGCCCGACGCCCTTTGGCACCGGTGAAAGCCAGCCGGCAACCGGGGCGACGCTCGTCTCATCCACGTCGCCGACGAGCTTGCCGTCAACCGAATTGATGCCAACGTCGATAACGGCGGCCCCCGGCTTGACCATGTCGCCGGTCACGAAGCGGGCGACGCCGACGGCTGCAATCAGAATATCGGCTTGGCGCGTGATGGCTGGCAGATCGCGCGTTCCGCGGTGAACGACGCTCACGGTCGCATCGCCGGCTTCGGGAAAATGCGGCGATGGCTTTTGCATCAAAATCATGGCGAGCGGCTTGCCGACAATATTGCTGCGGCCGATGACAACGACGTGCCTGCCGGCGGTTGCAATGCAATTGCGCACAAGCATTTGTTGAACGCCAAATGGCGTACACGGCAGAAAGCGCGGATGCCCGGCGGCGAGCAGGCCGACGTTTTCCGGATGGAAGCAATCGACGTCCTTGCCCGGTATCACGGCACGGATGATCGCTGCCTCGTTCATCTGCTTCGGCAGCGGGAGTTGCACGAGAATGCCGGAGACCGCCGGATCGCCGTTGAGTTGACTGACCAAATCGAGCAGTTGCGTTTGCGTGGCTGTCGCGGGCAGCCGGTGCAGCCAGCTCGCCATGCCGGCGTCCTCGCAGGCCTTGCGTTTGTTGCGGACGTAAACTTCGCTGGCCGGGCTCTCTCCCACCAGAACGGCCGCCAGGCCCGGTCGCCGACCGCCGTCAGCCACGTGTTTGGCGACTCCCGCCGCGGTTTCGGCACGCATCGTTGCCGCGAGTGCCTGTCCATCAATCTTCTGCGCGGGCATCGGCGCTCCAGGCGGGGCGTGAGGTTGGTTTAGCAGAGTGCGGTTGACGTGTCCGGCCGATGTCGCTTCAATCTCCCTGTCCCTTTGAACGCACGGAACCTGTCCGCATGAGCGATCTTTGTCTGGTCACCGGCGGCGCGGGGTTCATTGGCTCGCATCTCGTCGATTCATTGGTTCGCGACGGCCGACCGGTCCGCGTGCTCGACGACCTGAGCACGGGTCATCGCGAGAACGTCGCCGATCACGGTAAGCGCATTGACCTCGTCGAGGGTTCGATTACTGATCCGACCGCCGTGGCGAAAGCCGTGCGCGGCGTGGAAACGATCTTTCACCTGGGCGCGCTCGCATCCGTCGCGCGAAGCGTTGAGACGCCGCTGGCGAGCCACGCGGTTTGTGCGACGGGGACGGTCACGCTTCTCGACGGGGCCAGGCATGCGGGAGTTCGGCGCGTCGTCTATGCGGCCAGTTCTAGCGCCTATGGCGGTTACTCGACGCAGGAAGGTCAAACAGAGGACCTGCTGCCGAACGCGTTGTCCCCCTACGCGGCTGCCAAGCTTGCCGGCGAATACTACATGCAGGCGTTCGCCGCGACCTACGGCATCGAAACCGTGCGCCTGCGATTCTTCAACATCTTTGGTCCCCGGCAGCGTGCTGATTCGCCGTACTCGGGCGTGATTGCGCTGTTCATCGCGGCGATGGAGAAGGGACAAATCCCGATAGTTCACGGCGATGGCCTGCAATCGCGCGACTTCACGTATGTCGCGAACTGCGTGCAAGCCATTCGCAAGGCGGGTGACGCGCCCAGAGTCTCGGCCCGCGTCTTCAACGTCGGCACCGGCAGTAGCGTGACAGTTCTCGATCTGGTGAATGTCCTCAACAAGCTAATGGGAAAGGCAATTCAAGCGAAACATGCCGATCCGCGGGCCGGCGATGTGCGTTATTCGCAGGCCGACATCACGCGGACGCGCCGCGACCTCGGATACGAACCGACCGTGTCTTTCGAGGACGGCCTGGCGAAGACGTTGGCGTGGTATCGCGGTGAGAAATGGACCTGACGATCGCCAGTTGCGTTGCATCCAGACACACGCATACATTGCCGACTTCCCGGACTCAAACCACTTGCAATAGCGTGATTGACACAAGTTAACCTTCCGATATGACTTGTGTCATTCTATCAATTGGTCAAATGTTATCGTGAGAGTTCCTCAGAAACGAATCACTTTTTGCCCCGCATCTTCTTGTCTGCTGCCAGCGCTTCTTCCAGTGAAATGAAACCATCGCGGTTCGTATCGATCCGGTCGAACTCGGCCTGGGTGCCGGGGAACTCGGCACGCGACAATTCGCCATCGCCATTGCGATCGAACTTCTGGAACCAGAGCGGTCCCCGGCCGGGCTGCCGGATCGGCTGCTGCGTATACATGGTCGTGGGATTGAACGCGAACACCTCGCTCGTGCGCCCGAATCGAAGCGCTCCCTGCGGCTGCAGGGCGGCCTTGGTCACGAACTCCGTCTCAATCGGCTCGAGCGCGATCAATCGGTTCCACGCGTTACGGACCTCGCGAAGGCTTAGCCGGCCATCGCCGTTCTCGTCGAGCACCTGGAACAAGCTCGGCGTCTGGGCCGAGTAGACGAGCGACAGCGGCAACTTCGTGAAGCTCTGTTGGAGCTTCACGAAGGCATTGAATTCCTCCCGACTCAGCTTGCCGTCGGCGTCGCGGTCGATCATGTCAAAAAGCACGCGCAGCGACTGGAACTGCGGCCCGGCGATGTCTTTCTCCGTCAGGTAGCTGCTGCCGCCTTCAGGGAACTGGATTTCCGGTGGACGCGCCACGTCGCCATATACGCCGGACGGAGCGTAGCAGGATAGCTGAATCGCCTGCTTGTCGACGGTAATGATCGCGGTCCCGGCGTTGGCGCCCTTGAAGTTAGGCGCAAGCGGAAATGCCTTGCCGTCGGTTCGCGGAATGATGCGAATATTGCTGCTGTCGGATTTGACTCCCAACGTCATGTCGAGTTCCAAATCGAGCGGAGCGGCCTTCAACTGGGACAACTCGGCGATCGTGACTTCGCCGTCGCCGTTCTTATCGAGGAACCGAAATGCCTCGTCGCCGAAGGGATTCTCGGCCTTGCTCAAAGCTCGATTCTTGTCCTTGTCGTAGCGCTTCAAAATGGTTTCGATCGCCGCGTCCGGCAGAGCACCAGCGCGGCATACCATCATGGGCGCCTGGCGCTCGCTGGACGATACAGTCGGCGGCGGGATGCGGCCGGTGAACAGGTTCGGCGTCAATTCCATTGCCGACAGGCATTCGTCTTCATCCGTGTCGAGCGTGGCAAACAGCCCCTCGACGGCCGTCAGCTCCGCACGCGACAGCTTGCCGTCTTTGTTCGCGTCGAACAGCTTGAACAACTCGGCGGTCAGATTGTCGGCATACTGATCGCGATTGACGCTCGGCATGGCGGCGATCACGCGATTGGCCGTCGGCGCGTAGTACGCGGCAAACTCGTCGAACGAGATGCGGCCGTCCCGGTCGATATCCAGGTCGGCAAACGCTCGATCCGCGTCCGGCCGCTGATAGGCGAAGCCGGTATTGAGCATCTGCACGACGCCCGCATTGGTGAACGCGAACTCGGCCTCAGCGCGATTCAGATGGCCGTCGCCATCGCGATCAAGGAAGTCGAAGTAGGCGTGCAGTTGATTGGTCCAGCGCTTCGCGAGCGGCTCGCCCGCGGATTTCAGATTAACACGCAGACGCACAAGGCGCTTATCCCCGAAAAAGATCACATCGTAAACGTCGATGATGCCGAGGTCTTGCTCCGGCAGACGAAAGGCCGGCTTGATGATGCGAATCGCGGACGTCGGCAGCGGCTTCGGCTTGCCGGGCACATATTCCGTCATCGGCGCCGCATTGATCGCCGAAGCTTCCGTCTTGGCGCCGTAAAAACGAAGTCCGTCACGCTCAATGCGCGTCTGGGCCGTTGTGGCGTAAAGGCCGTTCGAGATGTGCGTCGCGGGTAAAGTTTGTGCGATTGCGAGAGATGGAATCAGCAGGATCAGGAATGCACCGCGATGCATGATCAGTGACTCGATTGCGTTTGGATTTCGCCGTGTGACGGGTCTTTCGACTCCACGTGCATTTCAAGGCGAGCGTCGCGGCGTAAGCCCGGCGTGCGGG
>DATANR010000371.1:0-3948 GCA_036266155.1 Gemmataceae bacterium
ACGGGCGACGAAGCAGAGCAAAACAAGAGATTAGGATTGGGATTGAGATTGAGATTAGGATTAGGACCAGAAGACAATTGCCTCGCGGGCCGATCCTAATCTCAATCTCAATCTCAATCCTAATCTCTTCATTCACCAGCCGTCCATCCGGAGTTTCTAATGCGCCTCTCCGTACTTGTTATCCTGCTTGTCATCCTTCCCGCCTCCGCCGCCGAGTGGGAGCCCATCACCACCGATCTGCTCAAATCGGAGAAACCCGGCTACGGCGGCCTGTGCAGCGTCGTCGTCGATCATGCGACCGGCGACCTGATCGTTAACCTGAGCGACAAGGGCCTTTACAAGTCGACCGACCAGGGCAAGACCTGGGCCAAGCTCGGACCCGTCGTGAAAGGCCGCACCGAGTGGCCCGGCTGCCTGATGCTCGACCCCACCGGCAAGTCGAAGCGCGTGCTCATGGCTCTCGTTTACGGCGCCCCCATCGGCCTCAGCGCCGACAGCGGCGCCACCTGGAAGCAAATGGATAAGAAGTCCGAACACGTCGACTGGGCCTCCATCGACTGGTCCGATCCGGATTCCAAGTTCGTGCTGACATTGAAGCACGAGTCCGGCGGCCTGCTCATAGTTTCGCACGACGGCGGCAAATCGTTCACCGACGTCGGCAAGGGCTATGGCCCGGCGTGGATCTTCGACGGACAGACAGCCGTCGCCGCCGAGATGAAATCGAAGGACCTCCCAAAGCCGCGTATCATGCGCACCACCGACGCCGGCAAGTCCTGGGAGCCCGTCGGCGAAATGAACGCCACGGCGATGCCGAAGTGGCGTGACGGCACCCTCTACTGGCTCTCCGACAACGCCTTGATGACGACGCGCGACCAGGGCAAAACCTGGAGCAAGCTTGCCGACGTCAAGGATGCTCAGCACGGCCCCATCTTCGGCAAGGACGACAAGCATTTCTTCGTGCTCACGAAGGCCGGCATCATTGAAAGCACCGATGCCGGCGCGACCTGGAGCAAGCCGATGTCGCTACCGAAAGACTTGAAAGGCGTGGCCCCGCTCACCTGGCTCGAGTACGACCCGAAGGGCGATATCATTTACCTGATGAAAATGGGCACCGAATTGTTTCGCATGTCGCGGAAGTAGAGGTTTGCCATGCCCGCCGACGCCTTGTACCCCGTCTCTGTCGGCAACAAGACGGGATACGTCGATCGCAAAGGCAAAGTCCGCATCGCACCTCAATTTGATTTTGGCAATGCGTTCTCCGGCGGACTGGCCCTGGTCGGCAACTGGGACTCGAACCGGCAGACCGATCCCGTTTCGCGCATGTGGAAGGCGAAGCACGGGTTCATCAATCCGGCTGGCGACGTGGTGATCCCGCTCACGTTCGATCAGGCCCTAAATTTCAAGGACGGCCTCGCCCCAGTCCGCGTCGGCAAGAAATGGGGATTTGCCAACACATCCGGTCAAGTTGTCGTTGAACCCCAGTTCGAGCAGGCGGAAGAATTCTCCGAGGGCCTCGCGGTTGTCCGCATCAAGAAGCAATGGCAGGCACTCGACACGATGGGTGCCCAGGTCTTTGCGATCGAGGCGAAGACGGTCGCGTCGTGTCACGACGGCTTGTTCCGTTGCGAGCGGAATCGCAAGTGGTGCTACCTTGACCGTTCCGGCAACGCCGCGATCGACCTGGCCTGCACGGCCGCTGAGGACTTTTCCGAAGGTCTGGCAGCAGTGCTGAAGGACCGAAAGATCGGTTACATCGATTCCAAAGGTGCGTGGGTCATTTCGCCGCGCTTCGCGCAAGCCGGCCGATTCCGCGAGGGGATCGCCCGGGTCGAGTTCGCCGCCGAGGGACCCTACGATCCCAGCCGCCGACAAGACTTTGGCTTCGTCGATCGACAGGGCGACCGCAACCCTCCGGGCTCCTTCGGCGCTGCTGGCGAATTTTCCGAGGGTCTGGCCGCTGTCAGCGCCACCGGCGACCGAGCCTGGTCCTACATCGACATTCAAGGCAAGGTGAAGATTCCCGAGTTCAAATGCTCGTATGCCGTCCCGTTCAAGGACGGCTTGGCGGCCATTCAGGTGGAGAAACCAAAGACCGGCGAAACGCTCTACGGCTACATCGACACGAAGGGCAAGATCGTCTGGGAGCCGCAGGCTTGAGTTGATTGCCTTCTCGGGTCGCTCACATATGACGTCCATTGATCCAGCAACACTGACACATTGATCGGGAAGATCGCCGTGTAGAATCTCGCCACCGATAAACCCGAGATGACCAAGGAAATGGGCGAGTTGTTTGCCCGGGTGCGCGAGCAAACTCGTAGTCGATGCTCACTGAAGTGGAAGCTCGACGTCGATCGCGTCGAGCTTTCGACCGATCTACTGAAGCCTAATGCCAAAACTCATCAGGGCCAGGTCGTCAAAGATGGTCAGGAAGCCATTGAGCGCTGCGACGGAATTCGTCAGGGCACTCCCAAAGTTGCGGTTGTTCTGGTCGATCAGCAGTGCATCGAGCGCGGCAAACAAGGTCGTCTGATCGTTGGCCAGGCTCGTTTGATCCGTTCGCACCGACGTCAACGCCGTGAACAATGCCGTCAGGTCCGTCTTGAGTCGCGCCAGATCGGCCTGCGCGCTACTCATGTCGCCTGCGTTCACGGCCCCTGCATATAGCTTGAAGTCGGCCGCGAGCGCCTTGGTCGACGGCGGCTTGATGCCGAGCATTTGCGACAGGTCTTTGACGACGACGCCGATCGAACTCGCAAACCCGTTGGCCAGTTGATTCACTTGGCCCTTCGACAGGTTGCCGCCGGCCAGCGACGTTTCGGCAGCGATGAGGGCGCTGCCGAATTTGGCGGCATCGGCCCGAATCACGTTGGCTTTCTTAACGACGCCATAGGCCGAGATGCCGAAATTGCCGCCGGAGAACACCATACCATCGACGACTACCGGCGCCGCGAATCCGTTGCCGACGCTGAACGTGCCGATCAACGCGTGGGCCGCGTCCTTGGCCTTCGCGTCGAGCATGTACATCATGCCGTTGAGCGTCTTGAAGTAGACGATGCCATTGGCGATTGCCACGCCCGAGGCTGCGGGCGAGGGCGTCTTGAAGTCCCAGAGCATCGTCTTGCCATCGAGCGACACCTTGTACAAGTCGCCGCCGACCGGGCCGGGATCGTTGGGCTGCAGATTGGTCGGCCAATTCAGCCCGTTGGAAAACTCAGCGCCGTTCTTCTGATCGACGGCCCCTGTCGCAAACAATCCGCCCAGCACGCCGCCGACTTCGAGTTGCAAGCCGTTCGGCCCGTTGATCGGCGCGCCGGTGGCGGCATCCATGACGAAGTAGAAGCCGTCTTTCGAGCCGACGGCGATCGCCTTTTGCCCCTTGGCCAGTTGCACAATCTTCGGTGAATCGCCAATGTCCGCGTCCGGATTATCGGGGCCGGGGACAATGTTGCCGTTCCAGATGTCGCCTTTGACAAGCTGATCGATCCACTTGATATTGCCGGTCGTCGCATCGAGGGCCAGCGCCGCGTCTTCGGTTCCGGGATCGGCACTGGCTCCGGCTTGGAAGTAGTTGCCCGTGGTCGCGTAGACCGTGTTCGTCGCCGCGTCGTAGGTGGGTGTGCTCCACACGCTCACGCCGCGCCATCCGGAAGCATACGCGGCCGCCGGGATCATGTAGGTCTGCCAGATGGTCGCTCCGGTCGCCCCGTCGAGCATGACTACGGAGCCGTTGGCCTGGAACGTCATCGAACCCTGTTGCTCCTCATTGGAGGACGTGCCGATGACGATGTTGTTGCCGACGGCGATCGCGGAACCGTAATTGGCCTCTTTCGGCCCGCCTTGCGTGTTCGGATGGACGTGCCATCTCTTCAATCCGGAAACCGTGTCAAAAGCCCACACGTCGCCGGCCCAATCCGCAACGACCACTGAGTTACCAACCACCAAGGGGCT
>DATANR010000372.1:0-50435 GCA_036266155.1 Gemmataceae bacterium
CCTCGGCAATGCTGTCCCCCGTACGCGCTGAAATGGATTCGGCCTCACGTTCCTGAAGGCTGGTCGCCTCTCCGAGAGCGAGCTCACCACTTCTGACTCCACTATCGGACTGCTGTACAACGTGAGTCAATTCATGAGCCAATAGTCGTTTCCCCTGGGTCGTCTCGGGCGCATATTGTCCTCCCCCAAAAACCACATTCCCTCCCACCGTGTACGCCAAGGCGTTGACCGCCTGCGCCGACGCCATTGCTTTTGCGTCCGTATGCACGCGCACGTGGCTGAAGTTGTGGCCAAACCTCGGCTCCATAAACTCCCGCGTTTCCACATCCAACGGCTGGCCGGGCGACTTCAGCACCTCATGTACAATCGGCGGCGCGGCCATTGGACTTGCGGCGCCGATGGCGGATCTTTGCACGCCCAGTTCTTTTTTGCGGCACTCCTCGCACTTGCCATCCATACCAGGATTACCGCCACACGCGCATTTGCGTTGGAGCAAGCCGGTGCCCGTCGGCGCCAAGGGCGTCATCGCGGGAATCGCTTTGGGACCTGCCTGAAGGTCATGAATGGCGGCTTTCATTTTGACTCTCGCGTTGCTGGCGCTATGCGACTTTGAGGGTTTGTTGTTGTAACATTGGCCCGATTTGCAAGCTCATGTCGGCGACAGTGCACGCAGAAGTTCCATGACGCGGACCGATTGGGCATGAAGACTAGTGAGCAGGTCCTTAAAGTTGCTTGCTTCAATTCCGCGATTGTCGGCCTCTTGGATAAAGCTGTCGACGGACATTTCGGCTACCTTCGCGATCTCAAAATTCTTCAGCAATGTCTGGACGCTGGGCTTCAGGTGCTGAAATACTTCCAGAGACGCCAGGGTCAGCCCGGCGCCCTCCGGTCCCGGTTGACCGACTTTTGCCCTGGCTTCCGCGAGGACGGCGGGCATGACTAACTGATTCAATTCCCCTTCAATTTCATGCGGCTGGGGTGGCAGGCCTTGTTTTGCAATTTTGGCAGCGTCCGTTGCCGTTTTGGCACTGTCAATTTTCTCTTTGATGCCGGGCCTTGCCGGCGCCTCGGCCACCTTTCCCAAGGTCTTCCAAAGGTCTTTCATTTCGACTTGCCCGCTCGCCATGCGCGAACCCATGACGCCGGCCACGACCGCGCTGACCAGGACATTCCAAGTGAGCAGCGTCGATCGAGGTTCGGGTGCATTGGTGCGAACTTCGCCGTTGGGATCGGGCGGATCGACGGCAACGTTAGCGAAGGCGATCCAGGTCGTAGCCATGGCGACGCCGCTCGCGACGAGCATGTTTCGCAAGAAGCCTAACGAGAACACCTTCGTCCCATTCTCCATTCGAGTAGTCGGCCAGGGCAACGTCCAATTGTTCCGGTAATACACATGAGCGACACCGACGATGGCGCCGATGAGGGCGACAATGCCGAGAAGGGCCCAGCGGTTGGTCACATCAGGCAGCGGCAGCTTCTGGATGTCCTTCCAGGAGAAGCTCGTGGCACCTGCCCCGGCGCCCGCGCCGATGCCCAGGCCACCGAGGAGAGGCAACACGCTTTTCATGGATAGCCAGGAGGACGAATCCGGCGGTGGCGTTGTTGTTTGGGATTGGCCACTGTCGTCGGCAATTTCTGGCATGAGGATTCCCCGTAAAGACCATTAGTGAAAGTTACGCCGGTGGTGTCGCGGTGCCCGAGAGTGGAACCTCAAGGAAATCGAGGTCCGTCGCCCCTTCGATCAGTAATGTTGACGCAAAGGTGCCTACGTTTTCAACGGCTGGTACAAACTGAATCTGGATTGTTGTGGGCGTTCCAGCTTGAATGTCCAAAGTCTCCGTAGGGTCGACCTTAAACGGCTTGGCGGCACCACTACCAACGATCGACAAATGCAGTCGCTGAGCCTTAGGACTGGTCAGCGTTAGCGGCTTCGGATTTTCCCCGTGAGCGCCAGCAACGATAGGGTCGAACTTGGGCACGTCCCCTATCAGCTTAAGTTCGGACTGCTGGAGCTTGAGCAACATGCGGAAATCGCCTCCTGCGCGGCCATCCCCGATCGTCAGTTTGTTCTTTTTTTCGGCACTTGTAAAACTGTCCCCATCCAAATAGAGATTCAGTTTCTTATTGAAGACAAAGTTACCGAGAATCGTCACGCGCGCGATAAGGTCGTCGCGTCCCGGAGCCTTTAGCCAGTTCTCAATCAACGTGCCGGTCTTCTCTTTTGGTTTCCAATGGATTCGGTTATCCACTAACTTAACATCCGCATCTATGATCACGGGCAGATACGGCATAGGAACTGGCTGCTGCTCGGCACGGAACAAGGCTGAAATCGGAACTTCCACGGTAAGGAAGCATGTGGCCTTACTGATAATTTCGATGGCCGCTGGATCCGAAACTGGATCTATGAAAAAGTCAATACCCCTATCAAGGAGCTTCGGCGCCAGGGACTGGTCGTTCACCAACTCTCGTTTCCCTTCGCTTTCCCCAATGGCAATTCTCGTGATCCTGATGCCGTCCTCTCGGTCGATGGAAGCGTTAAAGTGAATCGGCTGAAGGTATTCCTTCTCGTTTCCTTGGAGCAGGCGGGCTTCGACCGTCTGCGCTGTCCCAAGAGGCTTAGGGTCTAGAGTCCATACGCAGTGTGCCAGCCCGTTTGCATCGGTTTCAACTTTGATGACTCGACCTTTGACCTGATTCCCCGAATCGTCAACAAGTGGATTCCCTTTTTCATCGACCCCGACCAGTTCGCCGCCGCGATCTTGCAGAATCGCAAATTGGACCTTTCTTTTCTGCACGGGCTCGTACCCATTGAACACTGCAACCTGCAACGGCTTTGGCAGCTTGTTGTCTTTCCCTGCTTCCTGCCCATCGCCGCCCACGTAGCAGAAACGGTCGAGGCTCAGACTCGCATTGAAGCGAATTGGGGCTTCCTGGTTCGGCACCGCAATGAGCGTGGCCTCGACCTGTTGCATCCGGGGCGGCGGGGGTTTCCCAGATTCGTGAACTGCAAGTGTCCATTTGCAAGTAGCAATTCCCGCGCTTGTCGCGACGTCCACTTCGGACCCGGTGTGGCCCCCGCCTTTTAGAGTGCCTCCATCGCCATCACGAATCTTGAACTTTACCGTGGCGTCAAAAGGGTTGCTTCCTTTGAAGACGGCGACCCGAAGTTCCTGATCGAGCGTGCCGTCTAACTTCGACTCTTGCCCGTCACCGCCGACGTATCTCATGAACGGCCACGTGGTTTCGACGGCGGTGAGTGCCGGGAACTTCTTGCGGCAATCGTGAATGACGTCGAATTGCAGATTGTCGGCCGGGAGCGCGGCCAACTCCTGATCTACGGCCTTTTCCAATGCAGCCAATTTATCCTGCGGGGCTCCGCTGCGCTTTGCCAAACCGAGGATCGCGGCCTTCCCGAGATGATTTGGCAGTTTTTCCAGCGCTTTCTTCACGGAATCAAGCTGCTCTGCCGTTAGGAACGGATCGTCAACTTTACGTAGGATCGCCAGAACTCTAGCTTGATCCAAGGCAGGTCTTTTGCTCCACCGCACAAGCGCCAGCGGGCAACGTTTACGCCGAATCCCGTCGCGATCACTTACCGGCTCGACGGAGCCATCGCTGCTTCGAGCGGCGAAGGTCCAATAGTCGCCAGCGCGCAGGTCGGAACCGCCGAAATTGATGTGGATGCCGTCGCCGAGATCCATATCGGGTGTTTTGAGCGGATCGAATACGTTGCTGGCGAGGCCGACGCCGTCCCATCGTCGCAGGATCATTGGCCGAATTGGGTGGCCATCGGCCTTGTCTATCGGAAACTCGTCCGGCAACGCGGGCGCCAGTTCCACCGTGAGTCCGTCAAGATCGGGATCCTTGACGAGCGTGTGGAGAGAGCCGTGATTCGGCCCGAGTTCGTGGAGGTCATCGCTGATCTCAACGACGTCGCCGGCGCGAAGCGTCGTCGCCTGATCGCGGCCCAAGCTGGTGAGGCTGACCGTTTTTCGATCCTCCTCCTTCACATGCGTCACACCGACGGCGAAAGCGGCGTTATCGCGCGACCATTTGAATTGCGCGACCTTAATTTCGATCTTGAGGACGGAATGTTTGGCGATATCGAATGCTTTGACCAGCTTGGTAGAGAGCGTGATTGTTTCGCCATCGACCTTGGTGACTGTCACACTCTCAGAGATGCCGTCGTCGTCACCCAGAGAAACGATGTTCGACCCTCGTAAAGCCGCTTCTCCTTCCTCCGAGGTGAGTACTCGGTTCAAAACCACGGTGGTCGCGCCGATCGCAGCATTGCTTTTTAACCCGATGACCGTCGGAGAACTGACCACGCCACGCACATCCCCGCCCTCATGGATCTCCACCCGATAGAGCCGATTTTCCCGACCGCTATAGGTGCCTTCGTCGGGCAGCCGACACGGATCACCAACCTCCGGCGCCTTGGAAGTGGCCGCCACAGTTAGCGTTCCGTTTCCGTCTTTCGGGAGGAAGTCTTCACAGTTTTTTTCGACATCGTTGGGTACGGGAACCACCCTGACTTGTGCGACAGTCTTGAGTCGTACTGCCGTGTCAGGGCCGCCCAGGGCGATTTCGCGCAGGGTGTTATCCTCGACATACGTGATGAGCCGAAGCCAGACTTCCAGGTAAACGAGCGCGAGTTTTTCCTCGCCGTCTTTGAGTTCGTCGGGCGAGAATGGCAACTGGGCGCCCGGCAGATCGGGTTGGTCAAGGAATTTTGTGGGCTCTTCGAGTTCAGCCAAGATGCCGTTGACGTAGTAATGTCCGCTCCAATCGGATTTATCCGGGAGTTTCGCCGCGATAAGAAAATTCTTAGGCTCGTTATCGTTGCGTGAAATTGCAAATGCTGTTCCCGGATCCTCCGGCGTGCCGCAAGTGCCAATGATGTCCTGGGTTTCCTGCTGGAGAAGACGAAGGCGCGCCAGGACGTCCTCATTCCAATCGGCATCGAGCCAGACGCGGCCCTGCTGGTGCAGCACGGCGACGTAGTGCTTCTTGTAGCTCTCGAGGCGGTCGAAAGTCAGACGCGAGAAATCTGCGCGCATGGGATCGGTTCCTTAGGTCTCGGAAAGAATCAGCGCCGACAGTCCGACCGGCATGAATTCTTGCAGTTTCGTTTTCAAATTGGCGAGGCGCTGAACGTTTTGCGCATGGGCGAACGCCCCGATCTCACCATGGTTTTCGCTGGCCGCGAGGATCTGGGGCGGACAGCCCGTTGCCAGTTGGAGGTAGTCCGGCCGGCCGAAGCGGCGCGAATTGAACATCGGCGCCAGCAGCCGGAGCGTCGGCTTCTTGGCGCGCATCTGCTCCTCCGTCGGAATACACTGATAGCGCCTTGGCAAACGCAGATCTTTCTCGAACTCGAAGCGGCTGAAGCGAATGCAACCGGCCTGCTGATCGTTCACCTCCACGATCTCGTCCAGGATGCACTCGCTGGCGGTGAGCACGCCGCACGTTATTCTTCCCAGCACGGTAACGCGTTCCAATTGAACTGAACTGGCGTCGGGACTCTTAATGGCGGCGTCGTCATGCTGGTCGACTATTGAATCGGCCACGATCAAGCTGCTTATCCCTTTGCCAATATGCAATCCGCCGGTGATCGATCGGCAAATGCAATAATGAGCGTCATGCAAATAATCGGAATCGTACGCGATCAACGATGCATGCTCGGCGCCGTGCGCAGCACTGATCGGATCGAGCGTGCAAGCGACGATGTGAAGCGCGTCGACGCCATTCTGAATTTTGACCGGCTGGCCTTCGTTCGCGTTGCTCGTGGCAACATCCCCGATCTGAAGCGGGTCGACCCTATTTTGAAACTTCATCGGCCCCCCGCTGATGAGCAGGCCGTTGAGTTCGAGATACTCGAGGTGCGAGTCGAACCGAAAACTGTAGGGTGTAGATATCCCGCCACCCTGATAGAAGGTCAAACAGGGGCGTTGGTCTTTTGCTGCGCGAATCGTCAATTTCTTGACAGTGGGCTGATTGAAAATAATGCCGTCGGACACTGCGTACGTCGCACTGTCGGTGATCTCGATTACTACTTCCGCGCCGGTGGCTGCGTCAAATGCTTCCGTCATGGTCGTATAGACATCGTTCCCGCCCCCGCTAACAGAAACATAGATTCGCTTGGCCTCTTTGATTGGCTGAACAAGAGCACGGTCAAAAGTGCGTGCCCCGATCGCGTCGCTGAACCCTTCGAGATAATCGACGCTCAGCTCCGCCGCGAGTGATGAGTCGCCGACTGGAAGTGCGAATCGGCCAAGCTCGGGGTCGATGCCGATTTCGTCCTTTTGCAGACGCTTCCTTCTCTTCCCATCGCAGTCGAGATTGAGCGCGACTGGGCGGCGCTGCTGCAAGGGCCAGACGCCAGGCAGTGGCAGGACCTGCCCGGCGCTTGCGCGGGCCAACGGCAAAGTAGCGAGCGCTAGGTCCGTCAGATTATTGGTGTTCGGAGCTGCATAAGTGCTGCCGTCGTCCGCGACCAAATAGACATTCCCCTCCGCGGCGGCGCTCTTGATTTCGGGGAGGTACGCGAGCAGGCTTTGCTGACGGTCATTCGTGACGACCACTTCAGCTAGGGGCACGAACGTGCCAGCGTTCGCCGTGATGCGAATGGCGAGAAACGGCGTGCCCGCTTTGATCACCTCGGCGCGAAACTTGATGGACGGGTCGTAGCCGCGGGAATCATCAACCGGTTCCAATTCGGTCGGCTTCAAAGCGCCGAAGCCAGCCGGCGTTCGGATGCTATTCGTGAGCATCCGCGGCGGATAAACCTGCCCTTCCGAGGCGCGCGCCAACGATCCGGCGGTAAGGAGTTCATCTAGGTAGCTGCCGCCATCGTCGGCGATAAAAAACTCGAGCGGCGCTCCGGACGTCACGGCGCCGGCGGGCAAGTAAATGTAGCGGCCATCAGCCTCGTGCAGCGCGCCGTCGGTTGCCGCCCGAATAGCCAGCACCGCGCCGGGGAAGTGAGCAGCGGACGTAGCGAGTAGACCCTGGAAGCGGACCTCGGCGGGATGGAGGTCCACCGTGATGACCAATGAGCCGACCCGGTTGGCAGTTTCTTTGGGTTGGTAGGCCTCTGGCGATCCGCGTGAAGCGGGCAGAGCATTCAGTAGGCCCAATGGGGTGGACGAATGCTTGTCCCCCCAACTCGCCGTGATGATAAAGGGTCGATTTCCGACCTGGAAGGCCTGCGCGTTCATCAGCCGAAGACCGTCCGTCGCATGGAGCAAGACCCCGGCAGGCCGATCACCGAACGTAAAGCTTCTGGACGAGGTGCTCTGGATCACTTGCGGCGCTCGCTCGGTCGCCACCGGGATGCCGAGCTTGCGAACCATGATGTCCTTGCCAAATGTTCGCCACGGCGCCGCGTCAAATGCAGCGCGCGTGATCGGCGACCCGGTCGCTTCCTCGAACAGGGGTGCGTCCCGGTGCAGTGGATCGAAGGTGAAGAAGTCGGGGTCTTCTGGAATCTCCTTCCCAGGATCGGCGGCAGCAGCGGTCGTGCCACGGAGGCGAAACGTCTGCAGCCGGTTGACGAAGAAGCCGAGGTTCTTGATCTGATGCCGGCCCGGTGTACCCCATGCCGCTTGCCCGATGCCCAGGGGCGGCTGCGTGAGTCGAGGTTGATCGAGCGGCGCCGACGGCCGAAGATCCGCCGCGTGCGCCCATGGGTCGTCCGCATGGCCGAGCCGGCTCAGACGAAGTGGATCGCGAACATCCACGGTGAGCGGCGCATCGAGCCGCACGTGATTCATGTTTTGCGACCAGCCAATGGTGCGAAAGAACTCCGCCAGTTCGGTCGGCCAACCGCTGATGGCGGCGCCGAGCGCCTTGAGCATCGCGGGCGTGCCCTTGTTGCGGCGCCAGTGGATCGTGTTGCGAACGTCGAGGCGGTTGCTTTGCCCAATAGGTTGGGCGAGAAGGTTGGCGCCGACCAGGGCGCCGAGATAAGGCACGACCCAGTCGGCGCAGGTTTCGATGAAGAAGTTGTCCCAAAGATCGTCCAGGTCCGCGCGCAGATTCGCGGCTTGCGCGCCGACCTGGCGCAACAGCGCGAGCAGCGGCTGGCCTTGATCGTCATCGTAAGCGCGGTAGTTGGCTGGCACGCGGCCGTACAGCCTCAGCGCAAAATCTGTGGCGTCGTTCGCGCTCATGTGTCCACAAAGCCCCCTTCACCGGTGACCGTTAATTTTCCCTTGGACACATCCGCCGGGTCGTTCTTGAGGACGATCAGTTCAGTCGGTCCAACGAGGATGTCCGCAGGCTCCGTTGGCGGTGAATCCGGTTTTGTGCGCTGTAACACCGTCACCACCGCATTGCGCACGCCGTCGACGGCGTGGATGGCGTGATACAAATCGCTGAGAGCAATGCTTTGGCCGAACTGAAGACGCTCGAACGCAAAGTAGCCGAGCGGCCCCCCGGGATTCGGATTGGGACTGAGAGCCGCCTGAACGCGGGCCAGCGTTGCCTGCCGCGGAAAGCGCTCGTCCACGACGATGCTCACGGCGGAATCGATATAGATTGGCGTCCCGTCCGTGACGCGCAACGGAACATTCGGATCGCGCCGGCGATCAATGAAGGCACGCAACCTGCCCGCAAAAGTTGATTGCTCGGCGAGCTTTGCCTGGTCGGAAAGTACGATCGTTAACAGCACGTGGGGCTGCGCGACGGCCTTCCTAGTCTTGGGATCGACCACCACCCACGCGGCGCTAGCCTTGGCGACGCCCGGGAAACTTAACGCGATATCGGCATAGTCGTGCACGCTGACGGCCTGGCCGAACGTGCGCAAACTGCCCGGTGCATTGCCGCGAATCTGGTCGGGGCGTTCACGATCAAGCCCCCCCCGGGCCTGTTGCGGATTGGCCACCTTTTGCAGGCCGGGAATGTTGTCAAGCATTTGGGCGATTGCGTTGGGCGCGACGTTGCCATTGATGCCCATCCCTTTGCGATAGCGGGCGCGAACATTGTCTCGGCCCGACGGCGGTCTGGCGCCCGAGAGACCGTCGCCGAAGGTCACTGTGGTTTGCCCGGCTTCGTCCTCGCGCGTCGTGAACTCCTGGGCACTGGCGGCGCGCTCGAAAAGAGTCGGCGTCTCCTTCCATTGCACGCCGTTGACCGACACGCCCAATGTGCTTTTGACCGCGGTCGGTCCCTCCGCTTCGATCGAGGGCAAATAGGTCAATGGCTTTTTCTTGAGCGTGAATGACTGGAAGGCGCCGCCATTGCCGCTGCCCAGCACTTCATCCTTGACCGTTTCGCCCTGACTGGCGGCGACGACGTTCGCCAACAGCACGGTGCTGGCCCGCTCGTAGGTTTGCTGCAGCGCCGCCTTGAGAACGACGGTCGTCAGGTTGTGGTCCACTGAGACGACCGGCTTGGTTTTTATCTCGGCCTCTTCCGCGCTTGGCGTGGCGGCGACCTCAAGGGATATCGGATCAAGAATGCGTTTGCCTCGCAGCACGACCTTTTGTCCTTGGGCCAGCGCTGGAAATTGCCCGGCCAGGATCAGCGTGTCGCCCGCCATCGTGCGAGGCAGCGGCAGGTCGTCTTGAAGGGTCAGGCGTTCGGAAGCGGCCAGGATAACGGTAGTGCGAAGGGGATAAGCCCCGGCGGTAAGGTCCTCGTCGAGCTTTAACTGAGTGACTTTGGCGGTCATCGCGTAATCGGAGAGGGTTGCCGAGTTTGCCCCAACAACGCGAACAACTTCCTTGTTGGGGAGAAGCACGGCCCATACTGGTTTGTCTTCGGTGGCTTTGACTTCAGCGTAGGTTGTGTCAAGATTGAGTGTTTTGGTAGCGCTGTCCGGAAACATCGATCGTTTTGGCTTTGGAGGTGGCGTTGGTAACGGTATTGGCAAGTCCCAATAGTCCGGAAACGGCACATCTTTGAACCCGCCACCGCGATTGGTTAACGTGGGCGACAGCATATGCCAGTTGGGCGCATCGTTCCCAAACGCATTTGCTTTCACTCGGAACGCAAAGAGTTCGGCCTCGCGATCGTAGCTGAAGAGCGGGTCGGTCTCCGTCCAGTAAATCGTTGTGGTATCCGTGGCCTTGTCGACCCGAACAGAATCCAATTGCCGCGGTGTTCGACGCTGCTGTCCCTTGTCAACGATCAACACATAATCGCCGGCCGCTAGCCGTGTCTTTGTCCCCTTGAGCACGACCGGACGGACCTTGGGCGGCAACACGAGGCGACTTTCGAAGCTGGCGGCCGGTGATTGGTTCTCAAGTTCGGCGCGGCTTGCCGTGGCTTTGAGCATTGCCAACGTCACGACGGCGGCACCTCCGAAGAAGCTCTCGGACAGCGCATTCTTCAACTGCGCTAGGGGACCATTCATGAACGATTGCAAATGAATCGCGCCCGATGATCCGAAGACTTCCGTTGCCGCGCTGGAAGTCTCGGCCGACGCTGTCGGGCCGACCGCAACTGCCTGGTAGTCCTCCAGCTTCGCGAACTGATTCGTCGGCGCCGTCGTGGAAATTGGGATGGCGCTGTGCAAGCCAAGAGCCGCGAGTGAAGCGTCGGTCTCGAAGACAGCGGGATCTTGCCCAGGGGTCGGCTTATTGCCTGCGCGGAACCCAGCGGGGATCAGGATCGATTTGTTCTTCTCAACTGTGAACGCCAGCAAGGCACTCGCGCCAGCGCCAGGGTTGGGGCGATAGTCGATTAGCCGGCACAGACGCAAGAGTGAATCGCGCTGCGTCGCCGTCTGCAAGAAGGCCTCGTTGGCGATGCGCTCCTGGTAAAACGTCAGCACGTCGGCCAGGTACGCCCACAGTTCCACGAACATCGTTTGATAATCGCCCTCTGGCTTGTCGGTGCGAATCGCGGCAGCGCCCTGCTTGACCTGCGTGCCTTGAGTCAAGGCGTCAAGCATCGCCCGGCGAAACGAGGTGAACGTGCCAATGCGATAGCGAATCGAAGGTTGACCCGGTGGGTTCTCGATCGACAGCGGCACGGCTGGCGGTAGCGCAGTTGCGGCGCAGCAATTCGGCGCTTGCTCCGCGAAACATTGGCATAGTTCCTTGGACGGCGTCATCGGCCGACCCCCTTTGCCTTGACGACCACGGTGCCGTTCTCTGGGAAGTTGCGATCGTTATCGAGGCGGACGATCTCGTCCGGCCCCACGGCGAGAAATCCCTGCTTTAGGTTGGCCTCAGTTTGCGCCTGGAAATTCGCGGCGCGGTAACGGCACAACCGGGTGATGTGCGACGCGCTCACCCCCGGAACACCGGCGACGGCATCGAAAATCCGGCTGACGTACAGACTTTGACCGAAGCTGAAGTTGTCAGGATGAAATAACTTCGTCTCGCCCAGGAGAGCGCGAACCTCTCGTTCGACGTCGTCCGGCCGGAAGCCGGGCTTTACGCAAATGTCGATGGCGAGCTCGACGGCGACAAAGTTGGGCTCGTCGATGATTTCGAGATCGTAGCCCGCCAACCGGCGCGCATCGAGAAAGGCGAGCAGATCCTTCTCCTGGTCCAAAGGAAGCTTGGCGGCGCCGAACGGGTCGACAGCCAGGAGGGCGGTGAGCCAGCTTCCGGTCCAGCGGAAGGCGGCGCGAGCGCGCTGGATCGGCTGGGTGTCGGCAGCATCGCGGTAGCCCTCCACGGCCGCCTGGTAGTCGGCCGCGGTAAGCGTGACAAGCGGCTTCTTGAAGGTCGCCGGCGCGAAACGGCGCGCGTGATCGCTTGATTCCAGATCGCGGCCGCCAATGGCAGGCACCGGATTCGTCACCGCCTGGATGCCAAGCGGCCCGGTCCCTGCCAGCGTCTGAATTTGCACAAGTGTATCGGCGGAGACATTGCCCACGACGCCGCCGCCGACACGATACCGTGCTGTGATCGGCGCGGGATACTGCGGCCGCGCGCCAAAGCCGGAATCTTTCTTGCCGAAGCGAACGGTAGCGTCCCCCGCGTCGTCAATTTCGACGCGGAAGTGCGGGGCATTCGGGCCGCTGTCGAGCAGCGTCGGTCTTTCCTGCCACGGTGTAGCATCGACCGTCACCGTCAGCGTGCTGATGCCGCGCGGCTGCCTGCGCGGCAGCGAATCCGGCGCAATGATTGGAGGCGGAAGCGAGGGCGTATTGGGATGCAAGTAAGCCAGCGGCGCGCGGCTCAACCTCAGGCCGCGACTGAGTCGTTTTTCGTAATCGTCTTCCGGTAGCTCCTGCCGGTCATCCGGGACCGTCAGGAGCTTTTCTTCCTCGATCGTCTCGCCATGGGTCGCCGGCGCCAGGTTGCCGCGAACCACGAGGCGCGGCAATGTCTGGACGATCAGGGTCTCAAGCACGTTTTGACCGCACGATTCGGTCCAGTGGAGAAACAAAACGCCGCCATCGACTTTTAATTTCTCAAGCAAGACCTTTTTCCCGTCGCTCCTGATATCGGAATTCGGTGTCACCGTCAGGATCACCTCCGTGAATTGAACCCAATCAGTCGTGATGCCAACGCAGATCGTCGAGTTGCACGGGATCACCTTCCGGAGCAGGCCGATCTTGGTGCCGGTGCGAAACGCCCGCACGCAGTACGTGTGCCGGAGCGGAGTCCGTTCGGACCAGCCGATGAGCGTAGTGTCTGTCTCACGGGAAACGGACGTTATCTCGACGATATCGCGCTGCCCCTCGCCGTCGTCCAGAAGGACGTGGTTGCCCGTCTGCAAATAGGGGTAATTTCCGCCCAGCGTTAGGCTCAAAGCGTCGCTTGGCAGACAGCAGTCGACATCGCCCCCCGTGTAGACGGGCATCTCGTTGTGTTCTGGACGAAGTGTAACGTCGCCATGCGGCTCGAAGACGATGACCTGTTCATTCTCGCGCCCTGGCTTGTTGCATACCCGCAGGCTCGGATTGAGAGACTGCGCCCTTTCGACTTTGAACTGTAGCCAAGTGTAGGCCGACGCTCCCTGGTCCATCTCGTAGCCGATGAGCGCCAGATGGCCGGCCACGGAGCGGCGCTGCCCCGCGGTCTCCAGAAAGGCCTCGTTGGCGACCCGGTCCTGCATGTAGCTGAGCGTGTCGGCCGTGTACGCGAAGAGTTCCAGCAACATCATGCCGAGGTCGGCCTCGTTGCGTTCCGTCCACTCGGGCATCCGCGTCGGAATGAATTCAAGCAGCGCCTGGCGAAAGCTCGCGTAATCCTTGACGAGATAGTCGATCGCCACGGCCAGTTCCGGCGGGGCATCGGCATCGGTCTTCACCGGTCCGCAGTCGAAGGGGTCGTCGCACGCAAGCCGGAATCGCAGTTTGTGGCTGGCGAATGCGGGATCGATGATGGTATCCGAGAGGTTCACCGTGAGCGTGTAAATCGAGAAGTCGCCAATTTGGTTAAGAGTCAAAACGACTTGCCGGTCGGACGTTTTCGAAAGATCCGCGCGAAGAATGCGTGGAAAGATGCGCTGGCCCCCGGTCAAGCTGTAGGAACTCGCCTGGAGCAGTGGGTCCGTGTCCGGCGTGATGGACCGATTGAACGTGACTACGAGGTATTTCTCGCGCTCAGAGTCGGAGTCTCCCAGCCCGACCGCAAGGCGCACAATGCCTTGCGCCTTGTCCGCCAGGACGGCGGGCGCGCAATGAAGGCTCGGGCTTTTCGGGTTGTTGGCGATCATACGCTCACGCTTGCACTTGGAGCCGCTGGCGTTGGCGAGTGTTCTTAACCACGTAAACGATTTCAATCGTGACGGTTTCTTCGAGTCCTGGTTCGCTCGTTACTTGAACCTGCTCGACGTCGATCCGGTCGTTGAGCCAGCGCTGCAAATTCGTGCTGACCAGGAACTGCACGCTCGCCCTCATCGCGTCACTCGAAGGCTCGAAGACCAACCGTTGGATGCCGACGCCAAACTCCGGGAGGTTGACGCGCTCGCCCGGACTGGTGAACAGCACCTGCAAGATCAGGTCACGCAAGTGGTCGTCCGCCGTCGTCGTGGCGGGTCGGCCGTTGCCAACGACGGAATACGGATAGTCCAGGTAGCGCGGCACACGTGCATCGGTGGCGATCAGGTCGGGCATGTTCATTGCTCAGGGCGGGGGGAGGTTTGCATTGATGTTCAAATGGACAACCTTAAAGGTGCTCCTGCCCGGTGGCGGGCCAGGCAACGCTGTCGGCAGTTCATGGGCGACATTCAAAATAAACTCGTCCTCGTGTTTCTTGAGAAACTCCAAGAGCCCAAGGGCGATCGCCCGAAATAACACTTCGGAATCCTTTGGATCGCCGCCAGTTGGCAGGTCTGTTCCTTTGATTTCCTTCCATACCTTCGGTAATGCAAGCTGCATGGATTTTCCCAACTCCGTCGGATCAAGCGCCATCTTGTTCACCTCTCAACCGGTTTTCACCTTCACCGACAGCAGCGCCGGCGTCGCCGGCGGCATCGGCGGCACGGGCGGGGCGGGCGTTACCGGCAACACGCCAGCCGCCAATTCGCCGGGGTGCATATGCGTTTGATAAATCTGCACCATCTGATTCAGGTACTGCAGCAGGTTGTCGCCAAACACCACCGGGTGCGTCGCGTTCTCCACCAATTCGATCTGCGGCGCCTCGACCACGATCTTGAGCGCCGTCCCCGCGCTAATCTTGACCACACCCGCATCCATCGTGACGCTGTTGCCGTTCGTGTCCGTGATCTCGATGCTGCCGGCGTCGTCATCCAGCACAATCTTGTGAGCACTCTTGGTCTTGAAGACCTTCTGGCCCGGCGTGGCTGATTCGGGGATGGCGCCACTGGTGTACCACGTTCCGGTCCAGATCGGATAACTCAACTCGCCTCCTTCGAATTCGATCCACACGCCCGCGCCCACATCGGGGACGGCAAAGAGTCCCTGCTCCGTGGCCCCGCCATACGCAAAAGCGGGAAGGGCCCAACCGGTCTCCTTGTCGCCCAGCAGCCGCGGCACCGTCGCCTTGACTCGTCCAAGGTTGTCGGGATCGTCATTGTCGGTCACCCGGCCTCGGTATTTGCCGTGGTAACGTCCCTCAACGCGCTCGATCAATCGTGCGACAATGTCCTCGATCGGCATTGTCATTGCTCAAACTCCGGGAATCGACACGGACAAGCCACCGCCGCCACCGAACGATTCACTCCCGTCCAGATCACGCGCGTTCCGTACCGCCTCAAATTTTTGCGTATAGGCGCCGTCGTCGCTCAACTCATGGACGACGCGCGTCACATAGTATTTTCCGCTGTAGGGCTTTCCTGCCCCCTTGATCATCACGAGCCGTCGCGGCCGCAGCACCGTCTGATACGCCTCGCTATTGATTTCGCCCTGTCCGACGATGCACCAGCCCGCGTCGTCGCGCACGGCCTGAGCCAACGTCTTGAGCTCGGTCGGGTCGCTCGTCGGTGGGCCGAGCAAGAGCATCTGCGCCAGCGCATCTTGCGGCGTTACCAAGCCGCCCAGGGCGCCGGCGACGAGGTCCTTCAAGTCTTGCGCGCCCAGCTTCGCGCGTTTCATGTGTCCAGCCTGTGCGGTGTTGGGCTCGTTCGACTTGACGTCGATCTGCTGCATCTTGACGCTGAGGGGTCGCTGACCGTTGAGCCGCACCGAAAAACTGCGCAGGTTGCTCTCCTCGTCGCCGAACTGGATCGCCAGGTCGGGCTGCGGCGCGCCGTCGAGTTGCGGCGGGCGGAAGAACGCGGTGACTTCGCCGCTGTCCTGGTCGGTCTCGAAATAGAATTCGGCGCCGTTGCGCTGAGCAAGCTCGCGGATGAACTGAATATCGGTCCCGCGCTGTGTGATGGTCGTGTCGTTCTCCGCATGGGTCGTTTCCGTCGCGTCGATCTTCGTCTGCACGCCGTAACCAGCGATGATTTGCTTCACAATGTCGCTGTCCGCCAAGTTGGGCCAGGTTGCGATTTTCTCTTCCAGACTCATCAATACGCTTGTATCGAGCGCCTGCACGTCGATGGCGCCCTCCGCTGCATGACATTCGAATGAGGGGGCGACGGCGGTGATGTAGCCCTCAAACACCGGCGCCGGCTGGTCGTTCCCCCCAGTCAAACCTCCCAGCGCGCCGGCCAAACCCTGTCCCGACGTGAAGCCGATCGACACCTTGATCTTCTGGAACAGATTGAGGCGATCGTCCTCCAACAGAGTCCAGACACCGTCGTCCTGCAGCGCGATGCGCAAGCGCAATCGTAGCGAGCCGGCCGCGTCGGTGTTCTCCGTCGCGGTCAGCGACAGGACGGCGCTGTAAAAGTCCTCAGTGACCGCCTCGCCGCCGAGTTCGATCTGATAGGATTGGTCGGCCATGCTCAGGTCATCCGATCCGGCGGAATGCGCAATTGCCGCCCTGGTTCTAAGAGGTCCTCCGGGTCCATTTCGGTGTTGGCGTCAGCAATGAGCCAGAACTTTTCCGGATTGCGGTAAAAGTTGAACGCCAGGATGTCGAGCCGCTCACCACTCTTGAACGTGTGCAAGAACCCGGCCGACGTCGGCGGAATGAGCCGAATCCTGAGGGTCTTGAACTTTCGACCAACCGCGTCGGTCACCTCGACGGCCCCGGTCTTTTCGTAACGACTGCCCTTGGTAATCATGTCATTTCCTTTTCTGTAACTCAGAATGGCAGCGACACCGTCGCGCTAACGCCAAATTCGACCGCATTGGCCAGGTTCAATGCTGCCATGACTTGTTTCACTCCCAGGCTGTACTTGTAGGCGCCAATTGCCAACGACTTGTCGCCGAGTTGATTGGGCGTGAGCACCTGTAGGTTGACGGCAACTTCAGCTCGAATGGGGACGAGTAGCGGCGAATACTCCGTTTCGGTGATACTCAGGCTCGTGATCGTAACTGGAAAAAGCCGAAACGGGCCCCAGAAGAACAGCGTGGTATCCAGTGACTCCGGCGGATGTTTGTGCGTCTTCGGTCCGCCGCCCAAGCTGATCAAATCGAGTGAGAGCGGGCTCTTCGGGATCATCAACATTTCCAAGGCGGAAAGCGTTGGCAAAATCCCGCTCGAGATTGCCAGGGGATTTCCTTTCGCCAGTTGGTCAGTCGCGTCAATGCGTAGCGTGAAGTTCATCGTCTCGCTGGGCTGGGCAAACTGCTTTCCGGCGTCCCGCTTCCCTGCGCCATCATTCAATTTGGGCGGCTGAACCATCGTGGGGGTGCGCGCCACCTTCACAGGATTGAATTGGAACACGATGATATTCGGCAGCGCCCCGAGTAGCCCGGCACCAAGGTTAATGAACGCGCCTTTCAACGTAGCCATGCGAGGCTCCTACGCTTTCAGTTGCAATGCCAACGCTTCGAGAATCGCCGCGGCCATCTGATCCGCTGCTTCTTCATTGCTCATCGCCCCGAGCCGAAGCTGAATCGGCGCGACCGCCAAACTTTCAAGGTCGCCCGTGTCGGTCAGATGCATCGGCAAGCGCTCGGCCGTCAGGTCGAGGGCGCGGCGCGTGATGGCCTCGACGCGGTGCTCGTGGCCGGCGGCGACTTGAAAATTCATGCGCAGATTGTCTACCCGTAATTCAGACATCCCAATCAACGCCTTGGTATGAAGCACTCGTGTTCACTACCTATCGGACATGGTCCATTCGGGTAATCTGCAAGCACTTCGGCAATCCGACAATTCAAGCCACCAGTTCCTCTCACCCACGCGAGGCATTTGAATACTTCCAAAACTTCTTGCTTGTCAGTAAGCACGCCGTCTACGCCCCCTGGGTAATAGGCCAATGTTCCTCCATAATCGAACTTCAAAGCGGCTTCATAAGCGTTTGACTTCCAACCTCCGTCCAACAAGGCGGCTCCCCAATCAGGGTGACGAGGATGTGCAGGGACTGTATGCAAACCGACGGCGCCCTTGTATTCCTGCTCAATGGCCTTGGATGGATTGTCAGGATGTGCCCAAACGACAACCGGCTGCGCCTTACCGGGACAGCCGACCGTATTAATGAGGGCTGTTACGAATCTGACGATATCGATGCATTGCCCACCGACTCCGATCTCGTCTGCAAACGTCCAGATATTAGGACGCATTGGAACTTCCAGGGAGTATTTGTTCCAATTCTGCATAATGCCGCGAAGTATTGCATGGGGTTCGAGTGTTTCCAATTCGCTAATGATCTTGACAGCCGTGGCCATGCGCCGAACTGTAATTTCTTCGTCCCCGCGATTCGCGACCGTGCCTTCGAATTGGCGCGGCTTGGCCATCGTGACAAACACCGTATGCCCGGCGGTCGGAGCAATTGTTTGAGTTGCGTTGTGAAATGTGATTGTCCAAACTATTCGCTCGTTAGGGAATGCTGCAATATTGTCGGGTAGGGTCTTGGTTGATCTCAGCGTGATGCGGCGGTTGAGTCCTCCCTGAATATTCCCGGAATAGTCGAAATCCAGCAGGCCGATATCGCTCCTTCCTTGAATCGAAATGGGTTCTTCAGCGGAAGTCGCCGGCAGAATATTGAGGTTCAATTGAACTTCGATCGCGGTTCCTTTGGTTTGACTGATCGGTCGGCTTACTTCCACGCCGTCCTTTACAAACCATTCCGGCTCGCCCAACAGCTTCCCACTTGCTCCCCAATCCGCGGCGTTGTCTTGCATGAGGCCGTGGTCGCTTCTGAATGTAATAGCATTCAGCACGGCGCCTCCCGAAGAACTCGGCACAGATCCGCTGACGCCTCCCGTCTTACTTGCACTCCGTGCCACCAAGTTGGTCAACTCTTGTTTGCGATCGGCAGGCAAATTATCCATTAGGCGATCATAGTCGATCGCTCCGAGTGCGACGGCCAATTGTTCGTCGGGGAGCTTTTTGAGCCGCTCCAATGAATTGATCGCTTCTTGATCGGTGATCGCCCAGTCGAATATCCCGTATGAGAGGTTTGATTGAATTTCTTCAAGTTCTGATTTGGGTGGCACCATGCCTGACACCGACGCCTCTAAAGCATCAAGTTCCGTTTGACGTGCCGTTGGCAAATGTTCGCGCAACCGGGCCGGAAACTTATCGCCCGCGAAGAAAGTTGCTTGTTGATACTTGGGCAACTCCCGCAACATTGCCAACGACTTGACCGCTTCCGCCTCAGTGATCGCCCAGTCGAATATGCCATAGCTGAGTTTGTCCTCTATCTCTTCAAGCTCAGCACTGATTGCACGTTGTAGTGGGTTTTTTTGCCCTGGTGTACTGACCCCAGCGCCAGCCTCCGCCGAAACCTGTTGGCCTTGCTGCTGCACCACATGTGTCAATTCATGGGCAATTAGCTGTTTCCCATTTGAACTGGCTGGCTCAAATTGGCCCTGTGCGAAAACGATGTGGTGCCCCACAGTGTAGGCCCGGGCATTGACCGCTCTCGCGGACTTATTCGCTTGGTCGTCGGTGTGAATGCGCACTCTACTGAAGTCCGGTCCCAAACCTTGACTTGTCTCGTTCTCCGGTTTCTCTTGGGCTGGTTGCATGCTTAGCGCGGCCACCTCTTCGGCTTCCCTCTCACAGGAGTCCTGGGTAGGCCCGCTTGGCAATTCCATCAGCGCCGACTGTAGCGCAATTGGGTAGACCCGGATTCTGCCAAATCGATGCGCCAACCCTGGCTCCATAATTGCGCGCGTCTGCGCATCCAGCGGCTGACCCGGCGACGCTAGCACGTCATGCACGATCGGGGGCACCCCATTTGTTAGCCTCGAGTTTGATGCCTTTCGCTGCAACTTTTCGTCACACTCGGCGCATTTGCGTTGCAGGAGTGGCTCATGCGTTCTCATTTCCAACCTCCCAACGCGGCGTTGGCGAGTGGCTTCTCCAGCTTGGCGAACTCGGTGCTTGCCGCCTGGGCGAGGTGACGCATGTGGACCGTGTCGCCGGCGGCGGCTGCCAGAAATGCCGCTTGGACTGCAATGTTGCGTATGTTGCCGCCCGCCAGGTTCAGGCTCGATAGCTTTTCCCAGTCGAGGCCTTCGGTCGGGGCGGATGCGGGGAACACGCGACGCCAGATTTCGGCGCGCTGGGCGGCGTCCGGGAACGGGAAATTCACCACGAAGCGTATGCGGCGCAAGAATGCTGAGTCGAGGTCGCCCTTGCGGTTTGTCGCCAGGATCGCCAGGCCGCGGTACGTTTCCATACGCTGCAGCAAATAGTTGATCTCAATATTGGCGTAGCGGTCGTGGCTGTCCTTCACCTCCGTGCGTTTGCCGAAGAGGGCGTCGGCTTCGTCGAAGAAGAGGATGGCGCCGCCGTCCTCGGCGGCTTCGAATACGCGGCGCAGGTTCTTTTCGGTTTCGCCGATGTACTTGCTGACGACGCCGGCGAGGTCGATGCGATAGAGATCGAGTCGCAGGGCACCGGCCATCACCTCGGCCGCCATCGTTTTGCCCGTACCGCTGGAGCCACAGAAAAGCGCGCTGATCCCCAGGCCGCGCGCGCCCAGCTTGCCGAAGCCCCAGGCGTCGTAAACGGTGGCACGATGGGCGACCTGATCGGCGATGGCATGCAGGGCTCGTTTCTCGGCGTCCGGCAGCACCAGATCGTCCCACGCGGCGCTGGGCTCGATCCGTTGCGCCAGGCTCTCCAGGCGCGGCCGCGCTTGTGCACGACCGGCGTCCCACAGTCGTTGGCCGATCGTCGTGCCGTTGACGGAGTCGGTCAGAGCGTCGCGCACCGAGGCACGGATCGCTGGCACGTGAAGATTGAACTGCGACGCCAGCCGGTGCGCCTGGCCATTGAGATTCGCCGTGTCGCCCAACAAGCCTTGCCACAGTGTTTGCTGTTCGGCGCGGGTCGGCTTGTGAATGTCAAACGTGAGCGCCGGTCTGCGCAACGCCCGCCACCGGTCGCGCCCGCTCAGGACGACAGCGCCGTTGGTGCGTTCCAATAGACGCGAAACGGCCGCCAGCGCTCTACCATCGGAAGCATCGATGGTTTCCGAATCCACGTAAAGTGCACTCGACGTCAGGGCTGCCTCGCGTTCCCACAAACGCACGAACGCCTCCAGTTCAACGGCACTCCCGGGAATTTGTTCAGCCGACAGGGCGCTCAGGTGCAGGTTCAGCAACGCACACCCGGCGGCCGCAACGGAGCGCCGAGTCGGTTCGTCGGCGCCGCACAGTTCGATCAGCGGCGGCCGGTCCTGCGCCTGGCGCCACACATCGGCCAACTGTTGCGCCAGGATCTGATGCGACGGAACAAGATCACCTGAAGCCTGTGCGGACGCAATCAGACCGGCAAGGCGATCATCCAGGTGCTGAACGCCGGTGAGGAAATGCAAGATACGCTCATCGATGCGCAACGGACTGGCAGTGACTGGCAGAGTGCCTTGCTGGAGAAGCTCGATCAAGCGCCAGCGCCGTAAAGCCCCGGCGGGTGTCACCGCGCTCCAGTGCGGATCAGGAAGGGCTGCTAGCGCCAGGCTAAAGGTTGGATAGGGCCGAGCGCTATCGCGCTGGGCGGCACCGCACAACCCCGCGAAGGACGCGTCCAGTTCGACCCCGGCGCAGAGCACCACGAGCGCGCGCTCGAACGGCGACAGGCCGAACAACCGGCACAGCACATCGAGCGCCGGCGGACCCGACTCCGCGAGTGAAGGATGCGATTGCGGCTCGACTACCGGCGGCGACTTTCCTTCTTGCCGCGCGATGTGTTGCTCCAGATGGGCGCGCACTTCGGCAAGGGCGGCAACCAGGTGCTGCTGGTTGGAGTCGGTCCAGGTTGTGGCATTGCTTTGCGGCAAGCTACACCGTGAATTCCTTTGTGTGTGATAAATGACCGTCAAGATTCAGCGCCAGGGAATGTGTCCCGGCGTTCAATAATCGGTTCAGCGTGTACACAATTGGATTGTCGTTGGGGTTAGCCGGGGCCACGTAGGTTACGCCGTCAATCACGAGCCGAATATCGGTTCCTTTAAGGCGCTTTCCAGAGACCGTAAGTTTGTGAACGTTATTGCGCACTTCGGGTTCGACTTTTGCAACGAAGGGCAGAACTTCTAGGGTCCGCGCGTTGGAAGCAACGACGTCGTTGGCGTTGGTTGTCAAGATGCGAATCTCGTAGACGCCATTTTCAAGGGTGTCCGGGAGGCTGACGGTCGCATTCTTATCGGTACCGTTCGGATCGAATTCCGAAATGGTCTTGGCCGTCGGCCCGTCGAAGCGAACGCCTTTCGGCGTTGCGCTGAACCCGTTGCCGGTAAGGACTAGCTTCGGCTTCGTACCGCCTGACAATTCTTCTAATGTCGTTCGAACTGGTTGCGTACTTGCCAGCCAGGGCGAAACCGCAAAAGTGAGCGGCGTGCTCGTGCGACTGTTGAGCGTGACGCGCACGTCCACTTGCGGCCCGGCATCGAGTTCGGCGGGGAGGGTGACTGTAAGGGCTTCGGCTGTCGGCGCGGGCGTTTTCTTGATCTCAACTAGATTGCCGCCGACACGCACGATGGGAAGTTGCTCGCGATACTTCAGGCCGAAACCGGAAATCTGCAACTCATTGGCCACCAACTTGTCATTGACTATTCGAGCCAGAGCTCCGCTCGGCGGTGTCAAGAGGTTGAGCCGCGGCGGATCGAACGTGATCACATCAACGTCGGTCCTTAGAACGATCCCGCCGTGCTTTGCCGTGGGTGGTGTGGGCGTCAGTTCAACAAGCGAGACCTCATATGCGATTGAAAGCCGATATGGCTGATTGATCGTGGCCCAAATCTTGGAAAGTTCGTTGACGTCCGTTGGGAGCAGCGTGATCTTGACTTGCTCGAAACTGTTGCGGAGCGATTCCGAAAGTTCCTTGTCCGCATCGAGGTCGGGCAGATGTACGTTGTTCAGGATTGGATTTTCCTGAATAGCCAACATGATGGCGCCGAGTATTTCATGGGCCTCCTCACCCCTATTTTTGTCGGGTTCGTCGAGTGTCTCTTTCTTTGATAGTGGTGTGATCAAATAAAAGAGTTGCAACGCTAAAACGGGACGAGACGAAGGCAGAGTCGGCTTGCGGTCGCCCCGCCAATCCTGATTCTTCGAGTATGGACTTTCGACAACGCGGTAGAGATACAGGTTTGCTCCATGTTCATTTGGCAAGTCCGTGCTGGGCGGCATAGTTGTCACTTTAGGGTCCGGGAAGGCAACACCCTTGATCGTCACCTGCAGGAGACGACGCAGCATGCGTGTGACATCTTTGATTGCCGTGCTACTCATTTGAACTCATCACGCTGATCGACTGTATCCGCCGGACCGCTATTGTCTCAAGCCAAACCGATCTAAAAACCGGTGGTCCAGAACATTACCCGGCTCGGGCGCCACTGGCTTCGGAACCGGCGCGGCGGCGGGAACCCCCGGCTGCACATGCACGTCGACGTCGATGCGACCAATGGTGAGTCGCGCCGGACGCGGGTCCGTGCGTGTCGCCGGAATACCGGGAAGTAAAGTGGCCGCGGGCTCGATGAAGGGCATCGGGGTTTCCGGGACGATCTTGCGCGGCCGCGGCTCTGCCATCAGATTCACGACGTCTTCTGTGTGCGATGCGAGGTGCAATGTCGGCATCGGTCGAGGTTCTGACGTCGCCAACGCAATCGGCCTTTGCCGCTCATCATTTCGAGGCGCCAGCACGACGGACTCGTGAATGACCTCGAAGAACTCTGCGGCGTCGTTCTCGCGTTGGGCCGACGCGACGACACGCCCAGGATCGCTATTTCTCCGCGAAATTGGCGATGTGCCGGCGAGCGGAGCCGAGATTGATGTGGAATCAATGGGCTTCGGCTCCGCGCGTTCGACTGTCGTTGACGGCGGCGGACGCAATCCCCTGGGCATCCGTACTCGCGTGGTTATCGAACTCGGTGGCAGCGATGGCGTCGGCGCCACCTGGCTTTTTGCGAGTGCCTCGGGCATGACGATTGGACGCGGCGACTGCTTTACGGTCAGCGTTTCGGATACTCGTTCAAGCGGAACCGCGTTATCGACCGGCATTGCCACAGGCGCGAGAGTTTTCGTCGACACAACCTGTTTCGGCGACGCGGACGTCGAGGCTGCCGGAATTGTCGACTCCGCTGTAGGCAAGCCCGGAATAGTCGCCTCTGCAGTAGGCAAGCGCGGCACTCCAGCGACTGGAGCACGGACCGCTTCTATCGGCCGCTTGTCCCGCGGCACTAATTTGACACTAATTTCGCGATCCGCCTTTTTGTGCTGATGGCCGGACGAAGCCATCGACTCCGCCTCAACGGCAGAAATCGGCGCGACCGCGTCCTCGCGTGCCGGCGATGCGAATGGTGATCCCGTAACGGGCGGCCGAATCGGCGACGCGGTCCGCGCTCCGGCCGCCGCCACGCGCGCCAGATAGTCGGCCATGCTCTCTC
Organism: Gemmataceae bacterium; assembly: GCA_036266155.1. GTDB lineage: Bacteria > Planctomycetota > Planctomycetia > Gemmatales > Gemmataceae > SIAJ01. The sequence goes on from DATANR010000372.1 coordinate 24,265, forward strand.
CAGGTCAATCGCGTTTTATCTCGTCGCTCAACAGTGCCAGGTACGCACGCCTTCGATTGCGACCCAGGCGCAAAATCTCCGCTTCACCCCAGTGATAATAAAACGCTAAGAGGTGTGTCTCATGCAACAGTCGCTTGCCGTTTAATCGCATCTCGTCGAGAAAAAACGCCGTCGTATCGAACGGTGTCACAAACCCATGGCCGCACTCGGGGCATGTCAGATTCAATTCGACATCGACCTGCGGCGCGAGACAGTCCATCGCGTCGATCATGGCCGTGCGATCCTCGGCCGTCAGCGGGATACCGCCATCGTCGATCAGGCAGCGTCCCATCAATGCGTCAATCGCGTCGGGCAAGTCCAAATTGATAACGGCTTCCTGGTCGCTCCCGGTCGGCAAACGAAATTGCAAGGTCCGCCCGTCGCGCTCAAGTGTGTGCATCGCCGATGCCCGTGGGCGCGGCTCGATTGGAATGTCGTGCACCGCGAAATCAACGTCCATCTTCGCGCTGCAAGCTGGGCAATGGATGACGGCGCGGAACTGGTCGCCCAGAGTGATGCACCGCAATTGCAGCATCAGGTAGTCGCGGTCGCCCACGAGCAAACGTTTCACCAGCTCGCGATCAACCGAAGAGTCATCGAACCGTACCAAACACGCGTTGAGCACCCCAGTCACTGCGGCGGCATTGGGGATGCCCGGATGAGTGGCGACCCAATCCTCTTCGGCACCGGTAAGGGGCCGCAGTTCGGCGCGCGCGAGGCGTCGACCGCTGGCGTCAATCAGACCGCCCGGCAGCTCGACTTCCCAGGCCGACCCTTGTTGCGGCACCATCGCTTATCCGATCCTGGCCGGACCCGTTGCTTCGTTCACGTCCTTATCGCGCTCGAACCATTCGTATTCCAGCTTGATCGTCGTGATCGCGACGGCGTTGGCGCCCGCGTCCAGATCCGGGAGTGCCTGATACTCGGCAACCCAGCAGCGGTACAGGTTGTACGCAATCACCTTGACGCCTGCTTCATTAAACATTTCCACAATGAGGTTCTTGCGAAAATCGCCGAGACTCGTCAGGCTGTGGCTGGCGAAGTCATTGACCAGATTGGCCCAGTCCTCGAACGCCGTGTCGTAGGTCACACCCGCCTCAAGCGTGACAGCGGCGAAACTCGATTTACCCGGCAGCTTGCGGCTCGTGATGTTCTCGCCCGCCTCGCGAAACTCGACCATCTCGGTTGTGCGCTTGAGCGCGCCCATCTTTGTGAGGCCAGCCACGTACTGTCCGTCCCATTTCACTTTGAAACGGAAGTTCCGGTATGGGTCGAACCGATTAGTGCTGGGATTCAAACGTGCCATCGTTGATCTCACTCGATTTCAAGGAATTACCCAGCCGGTTGGTTGACCTTCTGACTCAGCTTGAGCACGACGAACTCCGCTGGCTTGAGCGGCGCGAAGCCGACCAGGATGTTAACAACGCCATTGTCAATGTCCTGCTGCGTCGTAGTGGTGGCGTCGCAACGTACGAAGAAGGCGTCATCGGGCTTGCTTCCCTGGAAGGCGCCGGCCCGAAATTGCGTCAACATGAACGCGCGAATGTTGAGGCGCAAAGCAGACCAGAGCGGCTCATCGTTGGGTTCAAAAACGGCCCACTGGATGCCGTAGTAGATGCTGACGCGCAGGAAGATGGCCATACGGCGGACGGGGATGTAACGCCATTCAGGGTCATTACCGATGGTGCGGGTGCCCCAGACGACGATGCCACCGCCCGCGGGGGCAAGCCGAACGACGTTCATGCCTTTCGGATTCAATTGATCCTGCTCAATGTCGCTCACCGAGGTGGCAACGGCCAAAGCGCCGGCGACACCGGAATCCAACGTTCCGGCAGGGGCTTTGAACACGCCACGTGAATTGTCCACGCGAGCGTAAATTCCAGCGAGGAAACCCGAGGGAGGAAGAAGTATGCGCGGATTCGGAGGAACGCCGATGGGATCAGCAGCCAGAACCCACGGGAAATAGACGGCGCCAAAGTCACCAAAAGACGAGCGGGCATCGTCGGCAAAGTCCCTGGCTTGCCTGATTGTGGACACACTGGGACTCGAGCCAATAGTCCTAGCAGTCTCTATGGGAAGCACGCCTGCATCACCAATGAAAAAACAATCTTGCAACGGTCGAGAATTCTTGCAGTATTCCATCCCGGCTCTGACGGTTTCTTTTGAGCCAAATCCAGGAATTGCAATGATGTTGACGTCATTGATTTTGTCTAGCGCATGAAGGCCCGTCCCAGTTACGGTATTGTCAGCCGCGGCGATGCCGATGCAATCCACTTCGGTGATTCCCTTGGCATCCAGGCCGCCGGTCTTGAGTTGTGCCGGTTCGTCTTTGTCGATATCCCCATTCGCCTTCAAAGTCTGATTGAATTTCGGCCTGGCGGTTAGTTTGTTCAAACCGTTGTCGTTGGTGATGGCGATGAATTCTGATCGGCTGTTGACGACGGTCTGTACGTAGGTCAATTCGGCGCTGCGCCAATCGACGTTATCGAATGTTTCGACCACGGATGGCTTTGGGTCGTCCACCGCCGTACCGTATAACACCTGGAGCTTGAAGTGATTGGCCTTCTTGTCGTCGTTTTCCGCCTTGTCGGAGCTTTCGGCGATCCTGATCCAGATTCGCTTGCCCCATTCCCCTTGGTTGGCCGCCGAAATAGCCAGCGTGTCGATCTTCGTCGTCGCCGCCGTTGGAACAACAATGGCGTTCCCGGGATTTGGACCGGCCGGGGGTTTTGGGGCAACCCGAACTATATACGCCCGCCGCCCGCCATTGTCATAGAACGCCCGAACCGCATAGGTCAGATAACTGTCCTTGCGAAAGCCACCGTAACGCCGAAAATACTCTGTCAGGCTCGTCACCATTTCCGGCTGAGCCATCCGGCCGTTTGGCAAGATCGTACCGGGAATCGGCCCCTTTTCGGCATTGCCAATGAACGCCGCCGTCGAGGTGCTCACGCCTTCGATCGGCCGCACCCCAGAAGAAACCTCAAACGTGTAGACGCCTGGGTGCAAAAGCTCTGGCATGTCTTGATTCCACGACTTAGGTTTTGCAAATTCAGCGGAATAACAAATACAATATTTTCAGCGTGCCTCAGAAACGCTAACTTTTAAGGCGCTTTTCCGCCTACGCGGCGGTATGTTCTATTTCACCTTGGCACCATAGGCTGGTTCTTCTGCGTCATCCTCATCGCAAGGTGTCAAATCTCGTCCGAGAATGATCCTCACATCGACATCATGATCCGTATGGTTGAGAAATGTGATCTTTTCCAGTTCCTTCTGATTAGCGCCGAAAAGCAGATCGATTTGGCCGTCCGTATAGATCAACGTGTCGGTCAGATCCACTGGTTCACCGTTATTCTTCTCTTTGTTGTCTCCGTTCGGGTCGGAGGTATAAAACTTGAATCCTTTATTCAGGATGACTTCGGGCTTCTCGTCCTTACCCTCAATTGGCTGCGGCACCGGTTTGAGAAGCAGGAACTTCAGAAGCTTCTGCAGACCACCTTCCACGCGAAAGCACTTCTTGCACCCGGGGGCGTTTTTCGGGACTGTGACCGTCGTGTCGCACGCCGAATCAACCGTGATGGTACGTGAAAGGGCTGGAGTAGTGAGTACCCGGTCATCGAGCTTCACGGTCGTTTCGATGACCAGTTTCTGCGTGCTCATGGGATCCCTTTTGCAAAGAATTTCTGACTGAAGAAAGGCAATTGGGATGAGATTAAAGGATAAATGCGATGACGCTAGGGACGCCGGAGGGAATCCTTGGGGAACCGAACAGATGGCTTGATTGGACTAACTCTCCGGCCGCGCAAGCGCCGCCGCCCCCACCCAATCCCGCTTGATCGCCGTCCAGAAGTCAGTGGCAAGTTGATTCGTCACGAATTTGTAAGGCAGCCAGCCGTAGCCATCATCGCCCCAAGCGGCACCCCAGGAATTGCGGAACAGCAGGGCTCCCGTGTCCGATGCGATGCGCCGGCTATCGTCGAAGCCGACTGCTAACACGGCGTGCCCGCCGCGGATGGAACCGAACTTTGGACGATACTCGATGTCCCCTTCAATCGTCAGCGTGCTGGGGACGGAAAACCCGAAGACTGCGACAAAGCCGGCGGCGAGGTACGCTTTCACAATTCGGAGCGTTGTGGCTCCATCGGCAGCGTCCAGGCGGAAATAGCGAATCGCCTCGTATTCTCGCGCAAATGCAAACAAGAATGCGTCGGCCGGATCCAGATGAAAGCGGTCGGCACCATACGGCCAATATGGTTCCGGAGGCGAGCCGCAACGGGCCAGAGCTTTGAACGTTGTACGCAGATCGGCGCTCGCATTGCCCGTCAAACGAAGCAGCTTTAACGTCAACTGATAAAGAAACAGTCGAGACGCGCCGAGCAGGCGTCCACAGGTGCGTGCTTCGAAATATTCGACGAGAGCAAGTACAGCAAAAGCGGTCGAAGTGTTGAGGCTTGCTTGATCGCGTGCGGGGGGAAAGTATTCACGCAGATCGACGGCCGTCGGCAACCGGCGTCGTCTGGAGTAAGGGCGCTCTAATTTCCACAGCAACTTGCGAACGGCGGCATGTCCCGGCTCAAAATCACGGAAGTCCTTGAGATCACGCTGCCAGCCCATGCCTCGGGATTCGAACCCCTCCATCAACAACCTCTTGTCCAGCGCGGGCAATCCGATTCCGTCAAGAAAACACGGAGGCCCTCCGCTGGAAAGGGAAAGTGCGGGGAAGCATCGAGGCGAAAGACAGCGCGTCAGCTAGGAAAGAGTCTCGTCGACGTCGACAAGGGTCCAGACGACACCTTCCCCGGTGCCGTCGCCGCTGAAGCGGATCAGGCGCGCCCGGTGGTTCCGATTCAGGCACTTGATCGTATCGTGCAGCCGGCATTTGGGGTCTTGATTCAACTTCTGCGGCAACGGATCATCAATCCGCGTTGGCCATCCGTCTTCTTCAAATGCCATTAGGATTGTTTCCTGGTTCGCTGCGAGGCATTTGAATTGCTTTACGATCCATTGTCCATAGCGAAGCACTTTCTGGTCTCGGTCCCAGCTTGGCCTTTTCTTGCCGACGTCGGCGGCGTCCATCCCACGAATGGCAGGTTCTGCAACAGAGGCCAGCTGAGCAGATTCCAATTGCAACTGCGAAGCAGCAGCCCGCGTTTTCGTTAAAAGCTGCAACGCCAGTGCGGCTCCAGACGAAGTCAATACGAAGCAATCATTTGTACCGTCAACGTTCTGGCTCGAAACAGACGATAGTTTGCCACTTCCTGAAGGCGGTGTCTTGCAGGTACACTCGACATACTGGCGGGCAAGTAGCCAGCGAAGGTCGATTGCCGACAAACCTGCGTGGTACAGCGCATCACACTCAACTGCGAATTCACAATTGTCGATGTCCAGATCTCGTGCATATTCGAAAGCTCGCCATAAGAGCGCTAGTCCGCCCTTGAGCATTTCTTTCACTTCATGTGGGATTTCGCCGCTAGATCCATCTGGCGGTGGCACGCCGTTCAACTTTGGTTTGAAGCGCTTCATCGTGCAATTCTGGCTTGTGGTTCGAATTCGCCCCGTGAGCTTTAGCCAATGGTGCAATCAGCCATGTCGGAAACCAGAAGAGGCAGTCCTACTTAAACACTGCCCTCGCGTCAGCAACGGACCATCGTGCCGGTCAGACGATCGCCCCGCTTCGATAAATGCCGCAATCATAAAGCCGTGTCCTGATTAACGAGTTACTTATCGTACTGTTTCCAGGCGCGCCGCATCTTGCTGACCCGCCCAGGAAGTTATTCGAGGAGTTCAATGTCAGCTGATCGTAGGATCCAACACCGAGCTCAAGGTAGGTTGGATTGCCAAATAGAGTCGACGCATGGTGTACAAAAACATTTCGGGGAGATGGAATGTAACAACCCAGCCAAGACCCTGGGCAGACAACGGGCCCGCATACCAGCTGCTGATTCGTAGGCGGAGCCCGATGCGCGCGGCCGCCGACCAAAGCAATGGATCGATGAGTGGGCATCGGCGCTGGTCTACATTAGTGTGGGCCAAAATGCAACGACACATCATGCAAGCGAATGTTTGATGATGTGAGCCAATCAATGCTATTGGAAGATACACATTTTTGGCAAGAAGGTGACCTACTTTTTTGAAATTCGGGCGATAGCTGAGCAATCCATGCCCGATCACATTGAGCTACCGACGTCGTTTCCGACGATCTCGCTCTGCCATACGCGCTCACCTACCATTGGGGCATTCGTTGATTCGGTTGTCAGAGAGGTGGTGAATACGGCAAGCTGAGAGACACTGACCGCATCCACATACGTCGGACCACTCGGAGAACAACCTCTCCGATGGCTCCGCGCCCAACACAGTCGGTTACCCATCTTAATCGACGAGGCGAAGTTCCGCCGGCGCCGGATCGATAGCGACGAGTAGTGGCCTCGTCATGTGCGGGAAGGAGACGATTGCCTGGCCGGGTGCCAGGCCGGGCAGGCGGTTCCACAGGCTGTCATCGATGCCGCTCACGGTCTTCCGTAACGCGCCCGCCACTTGCGGGTCCGTGATCTTATGCAGGATGTATGAGTTCACGAGACCGAATATCTGTCGCGGCAGGTGCTGCGGCAACTGCGTGACAAAGACGAGCCCAAGCCATCGTTTGCGGCCGCGCTTGGCAATGCGGGCGATCTGTTGGAAGAGGATGTCCATCTTGTCGATGCGCTCGGCACTCAAAAACTCGTGTGCCTCCTCAATGACGATCAGCGTGCGCGTTGGTGGCGCGGCCTTGGGATTTGATTTCTTGGCCTTTTCAAACGTCTGATACGCGTCTTCTTGCGCATCCTGCAAACCGCTGAGCGTGTCCGCGATCACAATATTGTTCAACTCCGACATGCCCGAGTCTGAAAGATCGATGATGGACACGACACCCGGCGCCAACAGGTTCTTGAAAATCACTGGGTCCACGCCATCCGTATCGAAAACCTTAAGACGGTTGAGTCGTGCCAGGCGGCCGATCAGCGCACGCCAGGAAACCGCGCTGTCCATACGGCCGGCCGCATGGACCCGTGTACTCAATGCTCGAAGGCCTTCCGCAGTTGAAAGCTTGCCGTTGTAGGGTTTGAATTCCACGGTCGGCTCTTCACCCTTCGCGCGACTTTCTTTCTTCGGTGCGTCGGCAACCGCGAGGCACGCACCGACGACGTCCATGAGGAGCGACAGCGTCATCCGTGGATAGCCGCGTTCGAACTCGTCGTTCTCAATGGCCAGGCGTTCTTGCTCGACATTGCCCTTAACCGGAAAGATGCTCAAGTCACGCATAATCTCCTTGGCGATGTCGTACGCCTTCATGAAACGCTGCTGCTGAGCCTCACTGAGGCCAAGGATCTCGGCGGCGGCGTAGGGCGAGAGCCGCGCGAACTGCAGCTTAAACGGCCGAACGTTCGGATGCCCAGGGTTGGCCGTTTCCCGTCCGACAAGGTGGTACACCGTCATCTTGTCGGCGCTGATTCCTTTGGGCTCCAGTCCTTGTTGAGCCAGCGCCGCACGCATGCGTTGATTGCTCGTCGGCTCGTGAAGGTGCGTGTATTCGCCTTCCACATCAAGAAGCACAATGGCCATGTTGGCTGCCTGTGCCTGCTGCACAAGGCGAGCGATCGTCGTCGATTTGCCGCCGCCGGTCGTGCCCAGGACGGCCGTATGCCGGGGCAGCACAGACTTCACATTGGACGGCACGCTGACCGAAACATTGCGATAGCCGACGACGGTGCCCAGCTGAATGTCGCCGGCCGTCTTCAAGACCTTGGCCGATTCCTCATCCGACAGGGCAAATACCAAACTGTTTGGCAGCGGCCGCAAGCGTGGCGGACACAGAGTGCCGTCCGCGAGTTCTTCTCCCAGGATCGCGACCTGGATGCGCCCGTGAAAAGGAGGCTGGTAGTCGCCGCCCCGGGTCGCCACGGTTACGAGGAGATGCGAATCGGCGCGCAGACTATCGGGCTCCGCGAATGGGCCCGCCGTGACGATGCCGAGGTACGTTTTGCCGTCGCCACCCTTCCGACTCCGAATGCGCACGAGCGATTGCGACGGCGCCGTTTGCGCATTAGCTCGCGGCAAGAGAACGGTGACCGTGTTGTCCTCGCTGCCCGGCAAATCGAACATCGTGGTGCCAATCGCGCCTTGGAGTTCCGGATCCGGCACGATTGGACCGCCGACGCTGGCAATGTCGGCGTCGACACGCTCTGCCAAGCTCTTCACGTCGGCAACTGGCTTCGCGGCGAGGTGGCCGTTGGTTCGCGTTAGTTCGGGCATTGCAACTCTCCGACGTTAGCGATTCGATCGACTGGCGGCATAGCGCCACGGCACGCCGGCGGCCGCGTAAGCGTTGCTTGCCAATCCTTCCAAACTGTCGCCGAATACCGAGCGACAAACGTGATGCGCCATCTCAACAAGCATGGGCGAACCGCGTTGTTCTTGCAACATGCTGTCGGCCAACACCATGTGGGCCGCATGATGGGCGTGATCGACATGAGCGTAAAACAACTGGGCGGGCGACACGCGCGTCGCGCGAAACAGGCCGACGACAATTCGGGATGCGACGCGTTGGATGACGCGAGGAATCCATTCCGTTGACGGGATGGCTTCGTCGTCCCAGTGCAATCCCCCAGCCGATTGAATGGCAAACCGCTTTTGATGCAGCCAGTGTTCGAGTTGCTCGTCCAAGGTTCCGACGATCGCATACTCCATCGGCCTGAGTGCATGGCCGATTGTCAATAACACGCGCTCGCGCGGCTCTTGAGCCACATACACGAACTGCTGCTTGCGCTCGACCAACTCGCGGACGACGTTGGTTCCCGCAACCATCAAATCCAGATTCGAGCCGCCGGTCAACAACTCATAGGAAATTGGGTTGCCATGGCCCATCACCCAGGGCGCCTTGGAATAGCGCAAGAGAATGGCGCGCTCGGCGTAGTCAAGCAGTGCCTTCTGCACCAGTTCGCCAAGGCCCTCTTCGGTGCGCCGCGATCTGCGTTCTAGGCTCGCGATGACTTCCTCAATGCGGTCGGCGCCCGATTGCTCCAGATCGCGGCGAAATAGTCGCTGTGCCCAGGTGCCCTGGTCGCCCTGATACGAGACCAAGGCGACACCAATCTGGTAGATGGTCAGCGGCAACGTGTCGTGAACCAGAATCGCGCCGTCGCATGCTTCCATGCCGCCGCGAAACAGCAGTTCCGCGTGAATCTTGCGAATCAACTCGTCGTTGGCACGATGCTCGCCGGCGCACGATGGCGCTCCCGAACGATCGCGAAGCTTGGGGAACACTTGGTCGCGAATCTTCCTTTGAAGATCGGTCTCACGTTCGACGGCTTCGCGGACTTCGCGCTCAACGCGATCGTATTCTTGATCGAGGTCGCTGCCGAGCCGCCATTGCGACAAGTCGAGCACATGCTGAATGTCTTCGCCAAAACTGTTGAAGAAATCGTCCGCAGAGATGGAGGGGTCGTCCGCTGCGGGATCGCGCAAGGGGATCGTACCGTCCTGGATCAACGGGTCATCCGCGGTCGACATATCGCGAACATTGGCCACAATTCGCCTCTTCAACTATTCCGCTCATCGACCCCAAGTTCGACAGGCTCGTCAACCAACTCCACGAAGACGCATGAGCAACGGATCACGCTTCGCTGGCGGCACAAGCGCATCCGCATACTGATCTGCCTGTTTACTTGGCAAACCAAATTGCCGTGTGAGCAAGTTCACGAGTCTGGATCGTGTTGCTGGTTGTGGTTCGCCCTCGATAGCCGACAACACGCTATCGGCGGGCGCAAGCAGTTCATACGCCAAGCGATCTGCACATTTTTCGGCATCGGCAACTGAGCGTGAAGGCACGCCACTTCCGGCCTCGCGATCCATGAGATGAACGTGAAAGCCGATCGGCGTTGTACTCAAGATCGCATGCAAGCGTTCGTGAGCGGTCGCCGGCCGCCGGCCATCCAGGACCTCGAGCGCCTTGGGCCCCAGCGATTTCTCGACGCGATGTCGCGGATGAAGATAGTCGCGCAGAAAGTGCGCGAGTTCGTGGGCCAGCGAGAAACGCTGCTCGTCCGGCAAATCGGTGCCGTCGATGAAGGCGAAGCCGTGGCCGCCGCGAGCCACCAGACACGCTCGCAATGGCTGGTCTGGCACGGTGCATTTGCAGTCGATGCCGTTGCGCTGAAGCCAGATGAGAATCGACGCGATCGTCGGCCGCGGTGGGAACACCACGGTTAACGGCACCGCAAGTGCGATCGGGCCGAGCAGCGTTCGTGGGAATGGTTCAGGCGCGCCGGCGTCGGACCAGAACGAAGCCGCGAGTTCGGCAACCCAGACGGGTATGGTCATGAGTCGCTCTCCGGCTTCGTCTCGTCTTCGTCGCGGGCGGCCAGCAACAGACCGTGATCGGTCGGTGTGTCGGGCCGCATTTTGAGAATGACCTCACCACGTCGAATCGCTTGCGCGAAAGCATCGCGATTCACTTCGAAGCGGGCCGCGATTTGGTGGACGTCATCCTTGAAGCGCGTCGGATCGGGTATGCGACAGAGCCGTAAGCGCGTTAGTGTTTCGCCCGTGCAGCCGAGCGCCTGAGCCAGGCGCGGTTCATCCAACCCCTCACTATCTGCATAGCGCCTCAAAGCGCAGGCCACGAAAAACGGATCGCTCTCTAGGCGGCGCGCGAGCGCCTCAAGATGATTCGCCATGGCGGCTCCTTCCTCGGGTAATGCGGCGTTGCAGCTTGTCCTTGACTTGCTTGACGAGCCGGCGTTGCTCATCGATCTCTAGGTGTCCGATTCCCAGGACATCCGCGTACGGCTCAGTGCTCCGTTCGCATTCCAACAGCAAATCAAGACACCGTAACTCTTCGGCCGTCAGTCCGTCACGCAACGCGGGCATGATTTCGTTGCGAATCAACTCCACGTCCTCTTCGAGAACCAATTGGTCCGCTGGATCGTCGGTCACGCTCAGTACTTTCCCACCATCGGGCGCAACTTCGACAGCGGCGAGTGAAATATTTCGTGCGGTCCAGCGCTGTTGTTTGGCCAACACGTTCTTGAGGTCTGCGCTGGCCGACATTTGCAGATACGCGACCAGGCTTAGCTCTGTGTCGCCGCGATATGACTCGGGTCTTTTCATCAAGCTGACCAACGCGTCACCGGCGGCTTCGGTAATGAAATCATCCGGGATCGAGCGTAAGTTTTTGCGCCGGAGCCAGTCGACGAGATGCTGCAGGTAGGCATCCGCCAGGTCGCTGGGCGCGACGGGGTCGCGCTCCACCAAGCGGCGATGGAGATCGCGCTCCTCTTCCGGAGTCGGCAATTCGTGTGGCGCCCGCGGCATGGCGGACCGAGTCGGAAAGCGACTTGGCGGGTCGAGAGGTTCGTGACCGGTGCCGAGCGATTGCCCATCATCCTGTCGCGGCGACTCCAGCATAGCCGTTCGTCGTTTCCGTGTCACCAGTGAGTCGGACGAAATTCGCCAACCCATTTCGACGAATCTGCAATTTCGTTCACTCATTTCTGTCGCACTTTCCCGAGCAGTGCGGAATCAATTCTCAGAACGATTCAATCCTCCAAGCGAGACGCACCATGACCGACACCATCATCTGCCCCAACTGCCATTGCGCGATCGAGGTCCAAGCAGCCGTCACAGCGCAATTGCGCGAACGCCTCCAAAAAGAACTCGAAGCCGACGTCCGGCAGAAGGAGCACGCGATCGCGGCTCGCGAACGCAACCTCAACATGCAGGAAGCGGAGTTGGCCAATACCCGCGAATCGATCGAGTGCGAGGTCCGCCGTCGACTCGCCGAGCAGCGCACGCTCGTGCAGGAAGAAGCCGAGTTGACGGTTCGCAATACGGTGGCGCACGAGGTCCACGATCTGCAGGAAGAACTGACCGGAATGCGCACGAAGGTCACCGAAATGCAGTCGGCGGAACTCGAATTGCGCAAGGAACGCCGGCAACTCGAAGACCAGAAGCGCGAGTTGGAGCTGACGGTCAATCGCACGCTCGACGCCGAGCGCGCCAAAATTCGCGACGACGCCAAGGCTCAAGCATTCGAAGAAACGCGTTTGCGTGAGGCCGACAAGGACAAGCTTGTCGGCGACCTGCGCACGCAAATCGCCGAGTTGAAACGGCGCTCCGAGGTCGGCACCGCCGTCGCCCAGGGCGAAGTGCTCGAGGTCGAACTCGAGTCCGTGTTGCGGCAACAGTTCCCCTTCGACACCATCGAACCAGTGCCCGTTTCCTTCAACGGCGGCGACGTCATGCAGCACGTCTTCGACAGCACGGGTCAAGCATGTGGAACGATCCTCTGGGAATCGAAACGCACCAAGTCCTGGAATGGCAACTGGCTGCCCAAGTTGCGCGACGATCAGCGGGCCGCCAAGGCACAGCTCGCAGCGCTGCTCACGGCGGAATTACCCAAGGGCACCGCGAATTTTGGCTGCATCGACGGCACCTGGGTCACCAATCGCACTTGTCTGGTCGGCCTTGCCGCTGCACTTCGTGCCGGCCTGATCGAAACCGCCCGGGCTCGCAACAGCCTGCACGGTAAGCTCACCAAGGTCGACCTCGTGTTCCAGTATCTGGCGGGTGCCGAGTTCCGCCAAAAGGTCGAGGGCATCGTCGAGGCGTTTGTCATCCTCAAGCAGGATCTCGACTCCGAAAAGCGTTCGTTTAAGCGGATGTGGACCAAGCGCGAAAAACACATCGATCGGGCCGTCGCCAACACCGCGATGCTGTACGGCGAACTCGGCGAGCTGATCGGCACCAAACTCCCACGCATCCCGATGCTCGAACTCGACGGCTACGAAGAGCCCGACCATGTCGAAGACGAACCGGCCGTTGTTTGAGTCCATCCCTGTCGCTTTCCAACTGGGGCAGTTGCGGATGCGAAGTGATCCCGATTGGCTCAGCCGGACGCCGGAAGAGGTATGAACACGATGCGGTTTTCGAACTCGTCGTCGTTTGCGCAATAGGCGGCGATGACGAGTTCTTCAATTGCCAATCCAATTGGCAGATGGTCGTCCACAATCAATATGCCGGGCATTGCAAGGCCGGCAGCCATTCGCTGATTGGCAAATCGCGGAATCGTGTTTCGGTCGTATGTGACGAACGCATATCCGTGCGCGGCTGCCCATTCCAAGATCGTCTCATCGTCTTCGGTGCGCAGGCCAACATCATGGACGCGAATCATATCCAGGTCAGGGAGCCGGGCGAGAATGCCACGATTGATTTCCGCGGAATATGCTCATCGGTCAGAAGTTTTACCATCAGCCAAGCCCTGGCGGCGTGCGGCGAGCGATTAACTCCGCCCGGGATGGGAATGGCGGCTGACTGGTCTCGATCTGCTCGCGAATTGCTTGAGCATCAGCTTCGCGCCGAGCGAGATACTCTTCGACCTCTGTCGTATGTCGCAGATAGTACGCGATTGCCGCATACACTTCGCCAAGGTCGAGTACATCGTACTTGGCGACGATCTGATTGGCTTGAAGCCCAGCCTTGTAGTCGTGAACGATCAGGTCCAACGTTACGCGCATGCCGCCGACGCGGATGCGGCCGTGATCGTCCATCGCGAGCGGCGGCGATTCAGGGGCAATGGTCACCGACATTGGATCAAAGTCCTTTCGTCCCCTGCTTCAACGGAGTTAATGGTGATTGTAACTCAGGTCGTCGATTAACTCCACCAATCGATGCGATCAAATTGCAGCACACGAACTGAAAATTGCCTGTCGTACTTCGCCATCTTTGTCGGAATAAGTTCCGACACGACAGATTCCTTGTTGAGGAGAGCCCATGCCGACCATCGCTCTCGACCTCATTCCGGTCCGTGCCCTGAATCAGGTCACCTACTGCCCACGGCTTTACTTCCTCGAATACGTCGAAGGCGTGATGCCGACGAACGAGCATGTCGAGGACGGCCTCTTCCAGCATCGCCGCGTCAACGATCCGGAACTAGAGAACAAGACGCGCAAGGACGGCGATACGAAGCGCACACGTAGCGTGTCGCTCTCCAGCGACCGGCTCGGCATCACCGCCAAACTTGATCTCGTCGAAGAGGTCAACGGTCGCATCTATCCGGTCGAAGTCAAACGCGGCAGCGCTCCGCATGATGCCGACGGCCATCCGACCGTCTGGGACAACGACGCCGTCCAGCTCTGCGCTCAGGCGCTGCTGCTCGAAGAAGAGTTCGGCGTCGACATCCCACGCGGCGAGCAGTTCTGTGCCGGCTCCCGTGAACGCGTCGAAGTCGAGTTCAACGAACCGCTGCGGACCAAGACCCGGCAAGCGATCGCGTTGTGCCGCGAGTTGTCTGCTCGTGAAGCGCCGCCGGAGCCGCTGCCGAGCGATCAGCGGCAAAAGTGCTTCGGCTGTTCGCTCGTCACGATCTGCCAACCGGAAGAGACGCTCTTCCAAATCAATCGCGTCGATGCCCCGCCCGAGGCCGAGCCGCCGGCCGGCATTACGCGTGTCATTCCCGGCTCCGATGACGGCGCCGTCGTCTATCTCCAGGAGCCCGGCTCCTTCGTCGGCAAACGTAGCGAGCACCTCGTCGTCAAGAAGGACGGCGTCGAACTCAATCGCATCCCGATGGCCGCCATCCGCCAGGTCGTCGCGTTCGGCAACGTCCAGGTCTCCACGCAAGCCATCGAGACCCTGACCGTCAATGAAATCCCCATCATCTATATGAGCGGCTACGGCCGGTTCATCGCGGCCGTGCAGCCGGCGCCGACCAAGAACGTCGGCCTCCGCGTCGCCCAGTTCCAGAAGTTCGCCGACCCCGTCGAAGCTCTCGCACTCGCCAAGGCCGTCGTGCGGGCCAAGCTCGTCAATCAACGGACACTGCTCATGCGCTCGCTCCGCGACGACGACGCCCGCGGCAGCGACGAACCCGCCGCTCGCGACATGGCCGAGTTGATTCGCCGACTCGACCGCGTCACCGAAATCGAATCCGTGCTCGGGCTCGAAGGCCAGGGTGCCGCCCTGTACTTCGCCGAATTTGCACGCTTCCTGAAATCCGGCCCAACGCCCACCGGCTTTGACTTCAAGAACCGCAATCGCCGGCCGCCCACCGATCCGGTGAACGCTCTGCTCTCGTTCGCCTACGCCCTGCTCACCAAGGACTGTTTCTCGGCCCTGTGTGCCGTCGGCTTCGACCCGTACTTCGGCTTCTTCCATCAGATTCGGCACGGCAAACCGTCGCTCGCCCTCGACATCATGGAGGAATTTCGCGCCGTCATCGCCGACAGCGTCGTGCTCACGCTCATCAACAACCGCCTCGTGACCACCGACGACTTCCTGACCTGGCGCGGCGCCTGCCAGCTCACCGAGTCCGGCCGCAAGTTGTTCTTCCAGACCTACGAGCAACGCAAGGCCACCGAAGTCACGCACCCGGTCTACGGCTACAAGATGTCCTACGCCCGCATGCTCGAAGTCCAGGCCCGCATGCTGGCGGCCTACGTGAAAGGCGATGTGCCGCGGTATACGGGGTTTACCGTGAGGTGAAATAGCGAACAAAACCGAGTGGCTTGGCAATGAAATTGCCAAGTTTCGATGCCCCTCAAAGGAGAGATTGCCAACTAAGGTTGCCAAACACATAGGGGGGGTTGGCAACCTCTGCTCGCGTTTTTTGATACATGTCATTAGCAATGGAGGAGATGGGTTCAAAACGCGAAGCGCAAAATACTAGCGCAATAGACCCCCCGAAATGGCGCCGCGCGTGACGCATTCGCGATGGCTGACAACGAAAACGGCAATGAAACGAAACGTATATGGACAGCTACATCGTCGCCTACGACATCGCCGACCCGAAGCGCCTGCGCAAAGTCGCGAAGATCGCCGAAGACTTCGGCCTCCGCAAACAATACTCGGTCTTCCTCTGCCGCCTCGGCGCCACCGACTTGGTCCGCCTGCGTGCCCGACTTTATGACGTGATCGATTTGACGAAAGACCAGGTGCTCTTCATCCCCGTGTGCGGCAAATGCGTCGAGCAAATGGACACGCTCGGCCTGCCGACCGACCCGCCCGCGGCAAGGGATGTGGTGATTGTGACGTGAAACGGTCGAGAAGCTCACGGAGTCGGCGGCGTCGGTTTGCGAATACGAATGCCGCCGTGGCTAATCACCGTGAAGGCGCCGGATAGCTCAGCCTCGTGATCTTGAATTGCTTGAGACACCAGCTTGGCCCGTTGGCCGCGTCGGAGACCGGCGAGACGAATCAAGACGACGCCCGTGTGAGCGACCTTATTGTGGTAGACGAGTTCGCCGAAGTCTTTGTCTTCAGTCAGAAGGACGGCACCCGCCGCCACCGCACGGGCCAACACGTCCTGGTCCGGAGCGCCGGCGGCAATGTCCCGCATGGAGAGAACAACATGCCCGTCGATGCGCAGCTGATCGATGATGATGCCGGCAACGCTCTCGTCCATAAACAGCGTCATGAGACGAGTTCGCGGAAAGGATAAACGACATCGGACCGGACGGCCTGCCCGCCAAAGCGGACGGCCGCCAAGATGGCCTCGCGGGATAGATGGGGATAATCGGCGAGCAGATCATCAATCGACTCGCCGGCCCCCATCTTTTCGAGGATCAGTTCGACGCTGATCCGCGTCCCCGCAACCACCGGCCGGCCGCCGAGAATCGCGGGATCGGAAATGATGCGTGGTTCAGACATGGTGAAACTCACGAAGGCCGTGAACGCCGATGCGGCAACACGGCGATGATTCGCCGAATGGATTCTATCGCCGATCACGACGGTGGAAAAGCGCGGAACAGCGATGAAACGCCCAAACCGCGTTGATCGAAAAATCCGAACTACGGAGATTGCACAACACTTGGAGCCGGGTTAGCATTCTTCCCATTCCATCAAGAGACACGAAGTCAATCGCCTGAACGGAGAGGCTGCGCGCTGGATCGGCTGACTGTGCATCGACCACTGGAGTGACAATGAACGCCCTCGACTTTGACACGACATTCCAAGCATTAACGGGCAATCCGCCGTTTCCATGGCAGCAAGCGCTTTATCAGCGATTTATCGCCGGGGACATTCCCGCATCTTGCAACCTGCCGACAGGTCTCGGCAAGACGTCCGTCATCGCCATTTGGCTCATTGCTCAGACAAATCGTCCTGACGTAATGCCGCGACGGTTGGTGTATGTCGTCAACCGTCGCACGGTCGTCGACCAAACGACGGATGAGGTTGAACACTACATCGAACAGAAAGTCCCCGGCATTCGGGACTTTGCAATCAGCACCCTTCGTGGCCAATTCGCCGACAATCGCGAATGGTCTGCCGACCCGTCTAGGCCAGCAGTGATCTGTGGCACCGTGGACATGATTGGGAGCCGACTGCTCTTCAGCGGTTATGGCGTTGGCTTCAAGTCCAAGCCACTTCATGCGGGTTTCCTGGGACAAGACGTGCTGCTGGTCCACGACGAGGCGCATCTGGAGCCGGCGTTCCAGACATTGCTGGATGCAATCGAGAAGGAACAACGGAAAGGACGAACGCCGGACTATCGCCCAATGCGCGTGATGGAATTGACGGCCACTTCGCGAGGCGGCGGCGAGGTCTTTGAACTGACTCCGGAGGAGAAGCAAGGTAATGTGCCCGTCGTAAGCGACCGGTTATTTGCCAAGAAGGCGGTTAAGCTAATTCCAGCCGAGCGCGCGAAGGTGGCCGCGAAGATCGGCGAATTGGCGCTACGGCATAAGGACAACGACAAGGCCGTGTTGATCTTCGTTCGGACCATTGAGGATGTGAACTCGGTTCGAGCCGTACTAACGGAAAAGAACAAGGGAGTGAGCGCGGACAGAGTCCAAATGTTGACGGGTACGCTTCGTGGATGGGAACGAGATCAACTCGCCGCGTCTGACCGCATTTTTGCCCGTTTCATGCCCCGACCAAAGGTCGAGCCGACGAAAGGCACGGTCTACCTGGTCTGTACTTCGGCAGGCGAGGTGGGTGTTGACATCTCCGCCGACCACATGGTTTCTGACCTCACCACGCTTGACAGTATGGCCCAGAGATTCGGTCGTGTGAACCGTCGCGGCGGCGGAGCCGCCGAGATCGACATCGTTTACGAGAGCGATCCCGATTCGAAGAAAAAAGACGAGCCGCTGGAAAAAGCTCGGTGGGCAACATTGGCCCGACTCCGTGGCCTACCATCGTGCAGTTGGATTGCCGACCGACTTGAGGCCAGTCCCCAAGAAATCGGCCGGCTGATTCGCGGAATGTCCGACGAGCAGCGGAAGGCAACTTTCGCTCCCGAGCCGACCTATCTGGATACCTCCGACATACTGTTCGACGCGTGGGCACTCACGACCATTCGCGGCAAACTGCCCGGTCGACCGATAGTTGAGCCGTACCTGCATGGAATCCGCGACTGGGAACCGCCCGAAACGCATGTTGCATGGCGCGAAGAAGTCGCCGTGCTGGACGAGGAATTGCGTCGGTCCTACGGTCCGGCCGATTTGCTTGAAGACTATCCGCTCAAGCCGCACGAGTTGTTGCGGGAACCGAGCTATCGCGCATTCAAGCATTTTGAATTGACCGCCAAACGTCATCCAGAGGCATCCGCTTGGCTTGTCGATGACGATGGAACTGTCAAGCTTCTGAAGCTCACTGAACTGGCCGATAAGGACGAGAAGGAACGCATCGAGGGAAAGACCGTGTTGCTTCCTCCGGGCGTTGGCGGCCTCGAAGGCGGCATGCTGGCCGGCAATTCACCATCAGCGAATGACATTGCCGACGAGTGGTACGAAGACAAAGAACAGACCCAGCACCGACGCCGGCGAGTTTGGAACGACGATTCGGAACTCGACAACAAGACAAAAGGCATGCGGCTGATTCGACAGATCGAAATCCAAAGCGACGACGACGATATGGGGAGCCGTTCATGGTGCTGGTTCGAAATCCCGAGAGACGGCGACAGCGATGGTTCGAAAGGGAACCAAAAGCCGGTCCTGTGGTGTGTTCACGTTAAAGACGTGGTCGACCGAGTCAAAGACATCGTGTCGGGGCTACCCTTGTCGGATGAACTCAAGGACGCAATTGTCATCGCGGCCGAATTCCACGACCACGGAAAGCAGCGCAAGCTATTTCAGGCCGTCCTCGGCAACAACGACTCCAACCTTGTGCTTGCCAAGTCGGGAAAACGCGGCGGCCGCGTCGCCGAACTCTATCGCCACGAGTTTGGTTCGCTGAGGGATATTCAATTGGCAGACAAGTTCACAGGCCTGTCGCCAGAAATGCAGGATCTGGTCCTTCATTTGATTGCCGCGCATCACGGCCGCGGGCGGCCACATTTTCCCAAAGACGAAGTCTTTGATCCGGACTCGAAAGGTACCGAAGATTCGGCGATCGCCGCCGAGGTTCCGCGGCGATTTGCGCGGCTCCAGCGCAAGTACGGCCGGTGGGGCTTGGCCTATTTGGAATCGTTGTTGCGGGCAGCAGATTATGCCGCGAGTGCGAAGCCGTCGGCATTCGTGGAGGACGCGAAATGAACCGCCAAACTCTAAAGGATGGTCGCCTTCAGGCCGGCGTAACGGGCGAAGCCCTTGTCGAAAGTAACCAACTCGTAGTTGCCGGCAACGGCGAACGCCGCAAGGTAAGCGTCGGTCCAGGTCTTCGGTGCGAACTGTGCCAGTTGAGTGAATCACCGCCATGTCGCCTCCAGACCCGGCGGCTCGTCGGCGAGCGCAATTTGGGGAAGGCCCCGAACCCGATCGTAAAGATTCCAGGCGCCAACTTGGTCGAGAGCGTCCGCCGGAAAAGCCTGTGCGTTGTTCGCCAATCGCAGGAACCCGAGTTGAGTGACGCGGCAGAAAAAACAGAGACTTGTTGCTGGCAAGCCATTCAACCACGTGCGCGCGGGCAAGTAATGCACGTGCGACTGAAAGTTCATCGCGACCCAGACGTTGACGTCAGGAAGGAACATTCCACAGTTCCTTCAAGGCCGCGATGTCTTCCGCTTCGAAGATCTCGTTTATCCGTTCATTGGTCAGGTTTACGCTGCCCGGCGCTCCGCCGACAACCGTTGGCAACTCGCCCGGCTTTTGCACGATCGTCGGCTTCGCCGCCACCGGCGACACGGACACGCGTGTCCCTTCCGGAAGGCTTCCGCCGAAGTCGAGGACAACGACCCCGTTCTGAATGTGGCCGAGCAGTTCCATACCCCGATTATCGGCCAAGGATCGATCATGAGCAAGCCGGAATCCATCGCGGAGGGCTAAGCCAATGAGTTTGCCCAAGCCGACAATCTCGATCAACGTGGACCCGACCAATCCGGGCCAATTCTTCGCATGCTGCGGGCTGCTGGAGCTTGCGGACCGGCTGTGGCCGAGTTCCTTCGTCGAAGGCTGGTTCGAGAACAACGACCAGAGATTTTGCCTCTCTGGGACGGAACCTCTCGCGGAACTGATTCAGAAGATCGCGAACACCACGGTTAGCCTTCTGGACGAGGACGATGTTTACTCGGGCCGAGTCACGATCGGGATTGGTTCGCCGTCATTCGTCTTGGACTGGTGGCACGAAGCTGGCGGCCGGGCGGATGCTAAGGATTTGAAAGTATGGGCCGGTCAGATGCAGAGCGCCCGAATCGCTCAGGCCATGCAGCACGCCATGCGCGATGAGCGGTTTGGCGCTCCTGGATTCCTCAATGTTGGCTTGATCGTGTATGAACCGGGCGACCCGAATAAGAAGGTTGAGCCGTACTACTTCGATGCGCGTCGCGCTCCGAACGCCCACTCACGAGACGTCGGGTTCTCTGCGAACGACCTCAGTCTCACGACCACCGCGTTCCCCGCTGTCGAGTTCCTATGTCTCGTCGGTCTTCAACGGTGCCTGCCGGTACGGAACGGCCATACTCGCATTTACGACTACTGCACTTGGACCGAACCGATGGTACCGGCGCTCTTGCCCGCCGCGGTGTCGGGCAACTTGTCGCGCGGTAAGAACCGCGGCTACCGTTTCGAGAATTGGTTCCGAACCGGCCAGAGAAAACACAAAGCGTTCCGTTCTGCAACCCCAATTTCTACAGGAGATTGACCATGCCCGACATCAACCAGTTTGAAAGGTTCCTTAGCGACGATGGGCCGGCGGCCCTTGTGATCCGAGAACATTTGATGCCCGTGGAGGGAACCGACGGCGTGCTATTCCCCGCCACTTATGCGGGCGGCGACACATTTCCCGGTGGGTACAACATTGACGGCGAACCTACCGGTACGAATGTTTGCCTGATTGACAGCGTAGGTTCGCAAGCCAACCGTATCGAGCCGCTGTTCGCCGGGGAGAAATACCGGCACCTCATTCCGCAAATCGTGGTGAAGGCTGGCGAAAAGGAAGTGAACATACTCGATGCCGGGCATCGTGCCGGCGATGCTATCGTTCGTTGCTCGTCACTGAAAGAAACTATTGATGCCGCGTTTCTTGCGTCGATCAAGGGTGACGCTGAGCCGCTCGCTCGAATTGCACCCACTTCGTTGGTATTCGGCGTGTGGAATTCTCGCGGCGCACAAGGCGCCCAGGATAAGCGGCCCCGTTTGGTCGCATCGACGATCCGCGCATTCAATGTCCGAAAACTGACGCGCTCGGCTCAATTCAATCCAGCTACCGAGTTCGTCAACGACAAACTTCTTGACGAACCGACCGACAAAGCCACGAAAGACGCCTACGCGGAGCGCGGGTTCATTCACGTGCCAGCATCTGGATCGCACGGCGGAGTTATTGCTACCGGGGGCATTCGTCGAGACGCGACGCTCGGTCTCGCGGCGCTTCGTTTGCTGTTTGCTGGTAAGGATCCCGAGAAGACTACAAAGCTCCAGCGGTACATACTCGGGCTGGCGCTGGTCGCCTTTACCAAGAACCCATCCGGTTATTTGAGGCAAGGCTGCCTGCTCGTCCAAGACCCGGCCAAGGCGAGTGAAAACGAATTCGTTGAAGTTCACCCGAGCGGTAAGCGTGAGGGGGTGACCATCTCGCACGAAGCCGCCCTGAAATACGCGACGGCCACAGCGGAGGCATTCGGTGTCGCGAAGGGTCAGACGGTGCCCTTCGACACGGCACGGGCAAAAAGGGATGTGACGGGTGGAGCAACAAGTGAGGGCACAATCGCCGGAATGATAACCGCCATTGGCGCAGGCGGGAAAAATTGCACCATCAAGCAGGGTATTCAAAAGATCAAGGTCGGCTTGACTGACAGCACGGCTTACTTCAAGGGCGATGCGGCGTCAACCATCGATGAGGTAGTAAAGAAAGACGTCGCGGTTGAGGTCGAGGTTGTAGACGGCAAGGCCGTCAAAGTGACCGCCAAGTGAGTCGTCACCTAGGAGACAATAATGCCGACTCACTTTTGCCTCACGATTAGATTCCTCCAGCCCTTTAGCCACGGGCGCGGCGGCGACGGCGAGCCGGAATGGCCGCCCTCACCGCTGCGGGTGTTCCAGGCTCTTACTGCCGCGGCGGCCGCTCGATGGAACGAGCGGATGCAACTCGCCTACGCGGTGCCCGCGCTCCGCTGGCTTGAACGCCAGCCCCCTCCGTCGATCATTGCCGCGGCAAGCGTTCCGGCGACCGCGAAGTACCGAATGTATGTGCCCGACAACGTGGCCGACAAAGTCGCCGCCGCGTGGTCCGGCGGTCGCGAGGCGAGCATCGCTGATTACCGCACTGAGAAAGATGTGCGCCCCAGGAACCTGATGGGAGAAGCGGTTTGCTACGTGTTCCCGTTGACCGCGTCGGATCGCGAGTTCGAGGAACATCGCAATACCTTGAGTGCCGCGGCACGGTCGATCACGCACCTCGGTTGGGGCGTCGATATGGTCACTGGCAACGCCACGGTAGCATCGGATGAAGAAGTTGCCAAATATCCAGGGGACTTCCTGACCGTCCTCGGCCGGCGTCGTTGTCTTGTAGCATCGGATGAAGAAGTTGCCAAATATCCAGGGGAACGGTGGCAACCAACGGATGATACTGCGGCCAACGGCTTCCGCGTGCCCATGGAAGGTACTTTAAACGACCTTGTTTCGAAACACACGGCGTCCTTGAACCGTTTATCGGGAGACACCTTTTTGCCCGTGCCACCGCTGTCGGTATTCCGTGTGGTCGGCTACCGCCGGGAGACTGACGCGGCTCCTCGTCCGTGGGCGGCCTTCCGCATCGTGTCGACCGATCCCGACGCGCCGAACCCGTCGTTCGACACAGCCCTGCGGTGTCGCGATGTCGCCGCCTGGGTACGGAATGCGACGAGTGCAATTTGTCAGAGCTGGCCCGATCTCGCACGCTTTGTCCACGGTCACGACGCGGCTGATGACAAAAAGCCGCTCAAAGCTGATGAGCGGTTCATGTATCTGCCGTTGCCAACAATCAATCCGTTGGGCGTTGAATCAATCCGGCGGGTCCTAATCGTCGCGCCGCCGGGTTTTCAAGATCGAATTGACTGGGTCCGTCGGCGATTGCCGGGGCAGGAATTGGTCTTTGATGGTGAAACGAAAGGGATGCTAACCGATCTCAAACCCGATGGAGTGCTTCGGAACTACACGCGTGAATCGCCAATATGGTCCACAGTGACACCAGTCATCCTGCCTGGTTATGACGACCCCGATCATATTCGAACGCGACTGCGCACTAATCGCGATGCTTCCGTTCAGAAGCGGCTGCTTGCTCAAATTGATAGCCGGATCGAAGGCTTACTTCGCAAGGCGATCAAGCAGGCCGGGTACGGGACCGAGATTGCGGATTCGGCTCAGCTCGAATGGCGGAAAGCCGGCTTCAGGCCGGGCGTGGACTTGGCCCATCGCTACGTTCGTCCGGAGAACTTACAAAAGTTCCCGGCATACCACGTGCGCATTCGCTTCGCGAATCCGTTCCAAGGCCCCATGGCCCTTGGCGCCGGACGTTACCGGGGCTTCGGACTCTTTGCCGCTGATGATGGTACTCCAACGAGAAAATGATCCCAACCGCGCGGCCGCCTTTCGCCGTCTCGATCACCCCGAGTTGTTTGCGTCGCGGATTTTTTCGGGCAAAGATCTCGACGGCGTTATGCGGGCCGATCATGGGCATGCTTATTTCTTGCCGACCGCGGAAGGGACCGACCGGGGCGGCGACGGGCGGCTGACGCATGTCACGGTCGTCGCGTCCGACGGGTTTGGGTGGGCGGACGGGGGCGACGTCGGCGCGGTGGGCGAATTAGCGGCGCTCGGCAGTTTGCGCTCGCTGCGCGTCGGGGACCTGGACTTGCGGGTCCAGCTTGTGGGGCTCGGGCGGCCGAGCGATTTTCGCTGTCCGTTGTTCGGCGAAGCGCGAACGTGGGTGTCGGCGACTCCGTTCGTGGTGACGCGGCATCTGAAACGCCGTGGACGCCGACGCGATCCGTCCGAATGGTTTGGGCCGGGCGGTCGGACGGAGTTCGTGCGCGCCGTCGTGTCCGAGGAATGGGCTCGGCGATCGAGCGACGTGCGGCCGACGGTCGAGGTGATCCAGCCGACCGCGGTGCGTGAGCGGCTCGGTTGGCCGTTCGCTCCGTGGGCGTTTGGGCGTGGCCGAGCGCGGCCCGGCGACGATGGCCTGACTCGACCGCACGCGGCCATTTGTTTGCGTTTCGAGAAGCCGGTGGCGGGGCCGATCAACTTGGGGTATGCTGCTCACTTCGGGCTCGGCCAGTTCGTGCCGGCGCCGATTTGAGCGGTCGCAATCGCCCTGTTCGGTGGGGCGAGCGGGCCGGTGATGAAATTGACAAGTCCGGTCGAAATGGCCGGAAGGTCTTTGACAACTGAGGTTAAGTGCAAAGTTTGAGTTGGAACCCCGCTCGCAAGCCGCAACCCGCGGCCGGAGAGGCGTCTACGGCGACTCTCTGTGCCGGGGGTTGTGGTCGTTGGGGTAGAAAGCTAGTACCGCTCGCGGAAGGCTGTTGGAAACGCTATGCAGCAAGCATTTGGGACGCGAGTGGTCATCCACAGCTCATTAGCTGTGGCCGCATTGAAGGTGGTGCGCACCTTGTCGAGCGTCACCGGACAAGGAAGTCATCCACAGCTCATTAGCTGTGGCCGCATTGAAGGAACGAATACGGGTTCCTAACGGGAACAGGAACCCTCGTCATCCACAGCTCATTAGCTGTGGCCGCATTGAAGGAGCCTCTCGGCCCCGCAAGTCGCCTTCCGTAGGCAGTCATCCACAGCTCATTAGCTGTGGCCGCATTGAAGGTAGCAACGCGAAATTAACATCTTCCGCCTTGCCCCGTCATCCACAGCTCATTAGCTGTGGCCGCATTGAAGGATTCACAAATCGGGCGAATCATTTAAGGGCCGACGTTGTCATCCACAGCTCATTAGCTGTGGCCGCATTGAAGGACGTGCCACCCGCGGGTAGGCCAGCGTCAAGTTTATAGTCATCCACAGCTCATTAGCTGTGGCCGCATTGAAGGAACGGCGTCGGGTAATTCCATACCCCCGCAATCCTCGTCATCCACAGCTCATTAGCTGTGGCCGCATTGAAGGAGGTGCAACATGGTACGGGCGGATTTTACCGGCAAGTCATCCACAGCTCATTAGCTGTGGCCGCATTGAAGGCACGACGGAACCACTGTAGCATGGTGGTGTATTGGGGTCATCCACAGCTCATTAGCTGTGGCCGCATTGAAGGATGATATGCCCGTTGCATATTACAAACCCCATTGGGGTCATCCACAGCTCATTAGCTGTGGCCGCATTGAAGGCCTATGTGGTGGAATGACACCTACGGGGATTGTTATGTCATCCACAGCTCATTAGCTGTGGCCGCATTGAAGGTTACCGCGAACGATGAAGGACAAGTACCGGTAAGGTCATCCACAGCTCATTAGCTGTGGCCGCATTGAAGGCATTATGGCCCCGGTGCGGGTGTGGTCGTTGTTGTCGTCATCCACAGCTCATTAGCTGTGGCCGCATTGAAGGATGACCTCAATTCGTGCTTGCTTGCGGGGTGGGCAAGTCATCCACAGCTCATTAGCTGTGGCCGCATTGAAGGAGGTGGTGCGGTGGGCTAAATACCCGACCGTGGCGACGTCATCCACAGCTCATTAGCTGTGGCCGCATTGAAGGTCCGCAAGTACCCACACGCCAAATACGAATTTCTGCGTCATCCACAGCTCATTA
>DATANR010000373.1:0-24291 GCA_036266155.1 Gemmataceae bacterium
AGCCGAAGTCGTCCGGAACTCTGGCGAGTTCCGCACGTCACACGTTGGCGGTCCCTTCCGGCAACTTCCGCACGTCGGGCGCTTCCTTCGGCAATTCCTTGCTGCCGACGATCGTCAGGTTCATGCCGATCTGGACCGTCACCATAGTGCCGTTCACGTCGATGTCGGTCTTGCCGTTCAAGTACCAGCCGAGCGAACCGGTGGAAAACTCCTTCGGATGCGCGGTCATCTTGTTGCCGTTGATGATGACCTCGATGGGCTTGGCGCCTTCGGTGAACTGTTGCCGGCTGATTTGGCAGGTCGTCTTGGCCACGTGAACCCTCCTGTGGAAAGATGCGAAACGTCGGGGCATCTTACCGGTAGGGGAGGGCAGGGCAAGAAAGGCTAACCATGGATCACACTGAAGACACGGATAACACAACAATGAAGATCAGTTTTTGTCTTATCCGTGTCTTCAGTGTGATCCGTGGTTGAATCTTTTCGGATGTGGTCTGGACAACTGCCCCATCAATTGGCATGACCTGTCGGATTCCACAACGTCCGACTTGAGCGATTCTTGCCGGGAAGGGGACCATGCGAACCGTCGTCTGGAGCATCGTCGCCCTCGCACTGCCGACCGGCGTGGCCCTCGGCCAGCCGATCCTGCCCGTGCCCGAAAGCGCGCCGCCGATGGAATTCGGCGTCGCCCATCCCGCAAACGTGGAAGGGATGCCCTACGTTCGTCCGCCGATGCCGGTCGCTGGCGCTCCGATTGAAGTGCCGCCCGGCCCCATGTTTTGGATCGACGGCGACTATCTCCTCTGGCGTTCCAATGGCGGTCTCGTGCCGCCCGTGGTCGTGGGCATTTATAGCTCGGCGAATCCGCCGCTGCCCATCGATCCACGCATGTCGTTCCCCGTGTCGGACGATCACATCAACGGCGACCTGCAGTCCGGCTATCGACTGCGGGCCGGCATGTGGACCGACAAGCCGCAGGGCACCGGATTCGAGGCGATCTATACGTCGTTCCTCCATCACGAAGTGCTGAACACGTTCTTCGGCGGCTGGAACTCGATCCTGGGCCGGCCATTCGTGGACGTGAATCAGCGTTCCGAGGCCCTTCTGCAAATGTCGAACACGCTCGGCACGCTTCAGGGCGTCGCCGGTGTCCACACACAATTCGATTCGGACGGCTTCGAGTTGAACATGCTTCGCCGCGGCCCGGCCATGATCGGCGAGCAGATGCACTGGGTGCTCGGCCTGCGCTACTGGGGCCTCGACGAGTCGATGACCATCGAAGGCGCCTCGCAAGGCGGCAACCTGCGGGTCGCGTCGTTCGATTCGTTCAGTACGCAGAACCGTTTCCTCGGCCCGCAATTCGGCGGCCAATGGCTGTGGGAACGCGGACGCATGTCGATCGACCTCGGCCTGAAGATCGCGATCGGCGGTATGCGTCAGGAGACAACCATCGACGGCGGCTCGACGGCCATGCTCGCCAACGGGGCCGGCATCGAACGCACCGGCGGGTTGCTCGCCCTCGCATCGAACATCGGCGACTACGACCGGACCAAGCTCGCGTGGATGCGCGAGACGTCGCTCAACATCCGCTATCGCCTGGCGGACAACGTGCAGCTCCGGTTCGGTTACGAATTCTTCTGGGTGTCGAACGTCCTGCGGCCCGGCAACCAAATCGACCTCGGCGTGAACCCAACTCTCTTGCCGTTCAACAACGCATCCCTGAGCGGCCCAATCCGCCCGTGGTATCGCCCCGACGGCGAGATTTTCTGGATGCACGGATTCAACGTGGGGCTGTCGGTGCAGTTCTGAGGCGGTGTCGGCTCAAGTGCGCCGTTTGCGGCCCGGCTTCAATTGGCTGGTCTTCTTGGGAGCCTCCTTCTTCATGGCTCCGACCGTGATATCCCATCCCAAGTGAGCCGACAGCGAAGCAAGTTGGGTGTCGATGTCCTCGGGACGGATGCCTGCCTTCGCTGCTGCGCTCTCGACGTGCTTGCGTGGAATCGGCTCGAGGGGATTTAGATACGGCGCCCTGCCATCGAGGTCTCGCGTCGGCAGGATGTGACCGAATTCGGAATGAATCTTACCCAGTGTGGAACAGGCCGCGCCGCGATCCGATTTGTCCGGCGCTTCAAAGGTGCGCTGGGAAAGAAAGTCGCGTGTGATCTGGTCCGGCCATTTCTCCGCCAACGCCTCAAGCGCGGTGCGGCGCGTACTATTGTCTTTATCTTGAACCGCGCGCTTGACGAGAAGCTCGCGTGTGGTTTGGTCCGGCCACTTCTCTGCCAAAGCCTGTAGAGCGGCGCTGCGGGTGAACGCGTAGTGATCCTGTACGGCGTGCATGGAGAGCGCATCGCGGGTAGTCTGATCCGGCCATGATTCCGCCAAAGCCTCGAAAGCGCCAACACGTAGGCCGAGATTGTCCGACGTTGCCAGCCTTTCCATCACAGTCCGGTCGGGGCAGATACATGCCAGAAACTTGACTAGGTATTGCGCCGCCCATTTCGTCTCATCGACCTGCCCTTCACGATCAAGGACAGTCGCACCGAAGGAACCGGCCCCTGGCCATCGCACGCCAATCTCCCGCGCAGACGCGAGGAGTTGTTCGTGGAACGATTGACCGCCCGTCCCCGGTATGTAAATGCGCAGCAACCGCTGAGTAAGAGACCGGCCGGCATCGTCAAGCCGAACGGTGGTGCGCACTTCGCTCAGACAGCCAATGGCCAACAACAATTCCAGTAGGGGTGTCGGGCCGTCCAACCTCACTGAGTCGGTCCGTGCGACCAAGTGTTCGATAAGCTTCCCGACGAATTGTTCGTCAATCTGTCCACAAATCAGTCGCAGAACCTCCCGCCATTCGTCGTCGCGGCAGTGTCGATCGAACAGCGCGATCAGGCCGTCGACGTCCAGCGTCTTCGCGACATTGAACTGATGCACGAAATCGGCAGCGCAGAAGTATTCCAGAAATGTGCGGTGCACGAACGCGTAACTGTCCGCGCCCACGAAGCAGATGATAAAGTTGCGCTGTCGCAAATGCTCGACGACAGTCCGGGCCGCGGCGCGGGCTTGGGGGATATGCAATTCGTTCCGGAGGTAATCCTCGATCAAGCCGGTGAGCGTGGGGCCGTCAATCAGGTTTCCCTTCAGCCCGTTGGGACCGGCCTGCATATGGGCGGCGATGCGGCGGAGGATGTCGGTCTTTTCCCGCAGACCGATCTCGTTGCTCATTCCCGGAAAGTCAGCCAGCGCCCGCTCGGTGTCCCACTGGTGCAACAGCACGCGCGACGCCTGGGCGTACAGGTCGGCTCGGTCACGCGGCAGTTCCTGATTGCGATTCAGAACGGCCATCATCGTCAGTAACAGCGGGTTCCCGGCTAGCATGGCGACGGACTTGGAGTCCCGGATCGCCTTCTGCAAGCGATCCTGCTTGGGCGCCGCCTGCGCCGGGTCGTCGAAGGTCACCTCGTGCCAGCGATTCACAAAGTCGGTGATTTGCGTGGAATCTAGATCCTGCAGCATGAAGTGCCGGAAGTCGGCATCGCGCAGGCGCTGGGCTTGATAGCCCACGACGCGCGACGTGACAACGATCGGCACGTTGGCATACTGACTGCTGAACCGGGCGATGTCGTTGATCACCGACTCACGCTTTGGAACCTCAAATACTTCATCTAAGCCGTCCAGCAGCAGCACGCCGCGCCCCGTCTGTCCGAACAGCCTTGCGAGCAGACCGCGAGGCCACTCGTGCCAGAACGGGGATTCTTCCAGAAAGCGAATGAAATCCTTCCGGCCATCGCACTGCCAGCGGGCATAGGCACCCAGGTCGATCACCAGCGGAATTGGCTGCGTGTCCCGGACCGCCGGCTCGGCGATGCCCGCCCAGCGTAGGGCGAGGTAGCGGATCAGCGACGACTTGCCGGAACCCGGATCGCCCAGGATGACCAGCCTCTGCGCGGCCCCTACCGGCGATGAGCGTAGGGCTTTATCAACGACATCGAGTACGGGACGAAGCGGCTGCTGGAAGTAATCCTGCCGCAATTCGTCCGCCTGCCGCTCGGCTTCCTCAAGTTCTTTGGTGGAGATTTCGCCGGCGTCCACCAGCCGCTTCTGGTATTCTTTCGGGATTTCGAGCAGTCGTGGGTTGTACTGGTGAACTTCCCGGACTGACTGCGGGATAAAGATGCTCCACAGCCGGACGCCGCTGTAGAACGCGCCGGTAGTGTCGAGCATCTCGAAGTTAAGCTTGTCGAACCGCTTGAGCACCGCTTTGCGATAACTTTCCGCATCGAATTCGGCAGGAAGCGCGGCCGCGCCGCCCGTGGAGGCAATGTGGGCCGCACGTTCTGTTGCCCACGGACGTGAGGCATCGGCAAGCCAGTGGTTCAAGTCGCGCGCGAAGACCGCGTCGAATGCGGCTGGACTCGGATATTCGGCGTAGAAGACTGGGTTATTCAAGTCCTGCATTCGCTTGCGGAAGGCGAGGACCTTTTGCCACTGCTCGAGCGCCTTGATCGCTTCGGCTGGATCAGCCGGCAAACCATCCAGCTTGTCCACTTTGCGGAAAAACCATTTGACCTCCGGAAAGCCCGAATCCTTGTGGCTCGCCATCGCCCAATTGAACTCTTCCTCGGTTCCCGATTCCGCTTTGCCGGTCGGCGACCCGAACCGCTGGGCCATGATTCCGATTACGAGCGCCAACGACTTCCGGTACTTTTCGAGCGTCTGCTGAGTGATCAGTTCCTGTGGCCGGCCAACGCCGGTGGTCGAGTAATTCTCCCAGTCGACGACCTCAAATCGGGCATTCCAAATATGCCCCATCTGTCGGTTGAAATCATCGAAGAACCTGCGCACATACTGCCGTTCCGCCCCGACGTCGCCAGGCGAGGCGAGGAAAACATGATACTGCTTGAGTGTGTTTGGCGTGGGGTTCATCGGTGGGCAGTCCTTGGACACTACATGCCGGAAAAACTGAGTGCGTCTAGTTTTTCATTTCCTTGACGAGGGCGTCAAAGAGATGGGAATAACGGCATGCGGGCACAAGTCATAGCATACGGGTCCGAGCGCGCTCTTGTTGACGTTGCATTGTTGCGCGAGTAGCGCTCGAACTAGAGGAGCGGCATCATGCGCGCCTGGACCATTCCATCCTTTGGCATCGACCAACTTCAACAGATTGAGCGGCCCGAGCCGACGCTGGGTCCCGGTCAGGTCGTCGTTGCCGTTCGGGCGGTGTCGCTCAACTATCGCGATCTCATGATGGTGAAGGGGCTGTACAACCCGAAGCTGGCGATGCCGCGCGTGCCGTGTTCCGATGCGGCCGGCGAGGTGGTTGCGATTGGCCCCGGCGTGACGCGTGTGGCCGTCGGCGACAAGGTGTGCGGCACGTTCATGCAGCGCTGGCTGGCTGGTCCCGTCGATGATGTTGCCGCACGCTCGGCCCTCGGCGGCGAGATCGACGGCGTGCTGGCGGAGCGCGTGCTGTTCAACGAAGACGGCGTCGTCAAATATCCGGGCCACCTGTCGCCGGAGGAAGCGTCGACGTTGCCGTGTGCCGCATTGACGGCTTGGAACGCGCTCGCCGAGGGCGGTCTCCGGGCTGGCGAATCGGTGCTGGTGCAGGGAACCGGCGGCGTTTCCATCTTCGCGCTGCAGATCGCCAAGGCATGCGGGGCACGCGTGCTGGTCACATCCAGCAGCGATGAGAAGCTGGCTCAGGCGATCAAGATGGGTGCATCGGCGGGCGTGAACTATCGGACGACGCCGGACTGGGACAAATGGGCTAGGGCTCAAACGGGCGGTGTCGGCGTCGATCATATCGTCGAAGTGGGCGGGGCCGGCACGCTCGAAAAGTCATTCAAAGCGGTACGGACGGGTGGTCATATCGCGCTGATCGGCGTTCTGGCGGGCATTGGAAATGTCAATCCGTTGCCGATTTTGATGCGTTCGCTGATCGTCCGCGGCATCTTCGTCGGCTCGCGGAATATGTTTTTGGCGATGAACCGAGCGTTCGATCTCCACCAAATCCGTCCGGTCGTCGATCGCGCTTTCGCGTTTGCCGAGTTCCCCGCCGCCCTGAAACACCTGGAATCCGCCGCACATTTTGGCAAAGTCGTCGTGCGCGTACCAGGTTGAGTGATGCGTTACATTTCATTGCACCGCGCCGAAAAATACGTTCAGGGGGGTGGGGGGCGGTGAACGTATCGCAATTTCAAGTCCGCGCCGCCTCGGGCAGGATGTCCGGCTCGACCTGATATGCCTCGGCCAGGGCGTTCGTCGTGTTGAACAGGCCGACGACGGCAAGGACTTCGCCGAGTGCCTCGTCGTCGAGTCCCAGCTTCTGCACGGCTGCGGTGTGCGAATTGATGCAGTAGGCACAGCCGTTCGTGGCTGAGACGGCCAGCGCGATGATCTCCTTGGTGAGCAAGTCGACCTTGCCCGGCCGCATGATGGATTTCAGACGGCTCCAGGTTAGTTCCAGGTGTTCCGGGTTCGTGGCCAGCGCACGCCAGAGGTTTGGAACGCGGTCGATCTTCTTGGTCGCCTTGATGTCCGCGTACACGGCCCGCACGCGCGGGCTTGCCATCGTTTCGTCGACC
This sequence comes from Gemmataceae bacterium, assembly GCA_036266155.1. GTDB lineage: Bacteria > Planctomycetota > Planctomycetia > Gemmatales > Gemmataceae > SIAJ01. The sequence goes on from DATANR010000373.1 coordinate 6,585, forward strand.
AATCGTACGGTGCTCATGATGTTGGCTCCTTTGGGCCGTCTAATAGTGCGGCGAGCCGATCGCATTCATCCAGGTGCGTTGCGGCGATGTCGTTGACTTCCCAAATGTCGTCCGGCTTGCGATAGAGCCGTGCCGGGTGGGCGTCATTTGCCGGCAGGAAAGCCCACTCGTCCGTGCGGATCGCGTGTTCCTGTTCACGGGCTGTGCGTGCCGAGTCGCGCCAGGGGACCTGGGCGCCGGTCATGAGCGGCACGAGCGATCGGCCGCCCGGCGGTATGCCGAACAGGTCGAGCAGAGTCGGACCGAGATCAGATACCTGTGTGAATGCCGACACGCGGCGATTGTCGCGGTGCTCGCCAGGCAGGCGCACGATCAGCGGCACGTGAACCAGGTCTTCGTGCATTCGCGATCCACGGGGGCCGACGATACCATGCTCGCCGAGCGGCCAGCCATACCCGGATGTCAGGATCAACGCAGTCGATTGATCGAGGCGGTGTTCCCGGAATGTGCTGAATATGGCGGCGAGTTCAATATCGAACGATGTCACGGCTGCCGCGAACGAGTTGTGCAACTGGTGCCAGTGGCGATCGTCGTCGGGAACAAACGGCCCGGGCGTCGGCTCATCGGTCGGTTCAACCTCTTCGGAATTCATTTCTTCAGCGAACCCACCGGAAGTGGCGGCGTATTGCTGATACGTTTCCAACTCCAGGTCCCACGGTGGCAAAAGGCGGTCCGTCTCGATCCATAACAGCCAGGGGGAACGCGTGGCCCGTTGATCGAGCGCCATCTTCACGGCGGCGCTCAGAGCGTCGGCGGGAGTTGCATGGATTGCCGGGTTGGTTGGCCAGACGAAACTCCAGGGGCGATCATCGGGAATTCGCTCTTTGCGGTCGTCGATCAGGTTTGCGGTGATCCCGGCGGCGCGGAACGACTGATGGATTTCCGTGGGACACGAGCGACGGAAGCCCATCGGCGTCGGCTCGTCGGCGAAGTGGCGATCGAATACGGTCGATTCGGCCGCGAGGGCATCGACGGCCGACGTCGCGACCCAGGAGTTCCCGTAGGGACTGAGCCAGTGACAGCCGAGCCCGTGCGCGGCAACGACCACAACATTCATGAAGATTGATTGTAGAAGCGCGTGGCCGAGTCCTGCCGGTCGCGCCGTTGGTCGGTAAGTTGAGCGGTACTCCCGATCGTCTGTCAAGGAGCGTTCGTGCTGGGGCCGATCTTCAATCGCGAATTTCTGACCGTCCCTCGGCGCGATCGCCATCATACTGCCCGCGTGGCCGTTCTGGGATTGCTTTGGGTCATCGGCGTCACGGCCTGGCAAGCGACGGTGGGGTTCACGAAAGACGCCGCCCTCGGCGAAACGGCCCGCTTCGGCTTGCTCCTCTTTCAAATCACGGTGTTCGTCCAGCTTACGCTGTTGCTGTTTTTCTCGGCTCTGTCGGCCGCGAGCACCGTATCGCAAGAGAAGGATCGACGCACTTTCATTTTGCTGTTGCTGACCGACATGCGCGATTATGAAATCGTGCTCGGCAAGATGCTCGGCAGTCTGTTGCCGATCGGCGTCTTGTTCGCGATCACCGTCCCGTTCTTCGCGCTGGTCTTGTTGCTGGGTGGCGTGGCGGTCACGCAGGTGACCCAGGCGGTCGCGGTCATGGCCGCCACCGCGCTCGCCGCCGGTTCGTTGGGCGGCCTCGTCGCCTTGTGGCGTGAACGCACGTTTCAGGCGCTGGCATTGGCCGTGCTCGCACTTGTGTTTTACCTGTTGATGGTGCAAGGCGTGGGATTGGCCGGGCGCGTGCTGGCCGATGCCGATTGGTCGGGCGCGACCGCGTGGCTCGATCCATTCACGGCGATGATGTATGTGCTGGAGCCGCCGGCCTCGGCGCCCGCGATTCCCGCGGCATATGGTTATTCGCTGACCATGCTGTCGCTGTCGATCGCCTTGAACGGCTTCGGCATCTGGAAACTGCGCAAGTGGAACCCGAGTGGCGAGCCGGTTCAGCAACGCGAGGCGCCGGCGGACGAGGACGACAACGCCGAGGTGCGTGCCAAGGCGCACGCGGCGCCCGGCATCGCCAGAAAGGTCTGGGCCAATCCGATCCTCTGGCGTGAAATCCGCACGCTCGCCTATGGCCGGCGACCGCTGTTGGTCAAGATCGCCTATGCGATCGTCGTTGCGCTCATCAGCTATTTCGCGTACGAGCAGCTCCATTCGGGCTACGAACGGCCAGCCTTTGCTGCAGCTTACGGGCTGGTGCCGATCAGCATTCTTAGTTTGTTGCTGGTCAGCGCTCAGGCGGTGACGTCGATCACCTCCGAACGCGATGGCGGGGCGCTCGACCTCCTGCTCGTGACCGACATCAGCCCGCGCGAGTTCGTCTTCGGCAAGCTGGGCGGCGTGCTCTACAACACGAAAGAATTCCTGCTGCCGCCCTTGTTGATCGCCATCTTTTACGCATTTCAAGGGGCGCTCGCCTACACGCGCGACGACGAGATCGCCTTCATTCGCAATTTTGGACCGTTGTTGTGTGTGCTCGGGACGATTGGCGTCATGATCTCCTTTGTCATGACGCTGGGCTTGCACGTCGCCTTGCGAATCGAGAACTCACGTGCGTCAATTGTCAATACGCTCGGGACGGTGTTCTTCCTTTCCGTCGGCGCGTTGGTTAGCATTTATCTAATCGTGATCAACGGCGGAAGCCTGGGCAATCAGCTTCTGAGCTTCAGTGCGTTCATCGGATTGGGCATCGGCGGGCTATGGTGGGTCCTGAGCGCCGATCGGCCGTCGCCGGCCTTGACGCTCGCGGCTGTTCTGTGTCCACTGGCGATGTTTTACGCCGTCGTGAATATCCTGATCGCCAAACCTGGCTCGAACGAATCGTCGGACCCGCTCGTGCCATTCCTGGTGATTGGGGCGGCGTTTGGGTTTACGATCGCGGCCATGCTGGTGCCATTGCTGAGTGAATTCGACGTCGCGCTCGGACGCACGTCGGCGAACGAGGAATAACGCTTAGGGAGTTGCCATGATGCGATTATCGGCCCCCATCGTCGTTCTGATTCTGGCCTTGCCGGCGCTCGCCGCCGAGCCGCGCTTTCCGGAAGCGAAATCCGGCAAGGGAGAACTGAAGTACGTCAACGGCCTTCCGGTGCTGACGGTCGAGGGGACGCCCGAGGAAGTTGGCGCCCAGTTTGGCGAGCTGGCATTGAAGCCGGCCAAGAAGCCATTGCTCGGGCGTGTCGATTCGTACATGAAGCAGATCGGCTGGCAGGAACAGTTTCCGAAGATGCTCAAGTTCAGCTTTCTGGTCTACGCGAGCTTTCCCAAGAACAACCAGGTCGAACTCGATACTGCGTGCAAGACTGCCGACGTCGACAAGAATCTCTTGACGGCACTCAATGCGATTCCCGACCTGGCCAAGCTCGGCGGCTGTTCAACGCTGATCGTTGAACCCGGCCGAAGTTCGACGGGTGGGCCGTTATTCGGCCGGCTACTCGACTGGCCGCCGTTTGAAGAGTTGCCGGAACACACGCTCGTGATCGTCTTTCGACCCAAGGACAAGCATGCCTTCGCGGCCGTGAGCTTTCCCATCCTGCTCGGAACGATCTCGGGCATGAACGACGCCGGCCTGTCCTTGGCGATCAACGAGATCACGGCCGCCAAGGATGGCTCGAAGGGACAAAACCTCGGCGGCACGCCAATGCTTCTCCTGTTCCGAAAAATCCTGGAAGAATGCACGACGCTGGATCAGGCCGAGAAAGTGCTGAAGGCCGCGAGTCGCACGACGTTTTTCTGTTTGACCATGTGCGACAAGTCGGGCGGCTGCGTCTTTGAAGTGACGCCGCGCAGCGTGGTGCGGCGCAACGGCGTCAACGATGTCTGTTGCTGCACGAATCATTTTCGGACCGATGAGTTGAGTGTGACCCAAAAGTGCGATCGCTATCCGAAGCTGGAAGAGGTGCAAAAGGCCGACGGCAAGCTGGGCGTGGCGGAGGTCGCCAAGGCGCTCGATAAGGTAAACCAGGGACCGGGTACTGTCCACGCGATGGTCTTCGAGCCGAAGGCTCGAGTGCTGCATCTGGCTCATGGCGAGGGCGGCAAGAGTGCGACCACGAAGCCGTTGACGAAGCTGGAGTTGGGGCCGCTAATGGACAGGAAATGAAGCGCTCACGGTCGGAATGCCAATTAACCTGGGCCGACCAGCACAATCTCAACGGGAGGGTCAAAGTATGAAAGCAGCACGAGTTCCGTCAGAGCAAACTAACTTGATGCCGCAAGCTCTTGAAGTGTATCGAAGGCAAATTGACCCGAAGGTCGAGGCCGAGAATGAGGATCGGTTCGTCGCATTCAACTTGGAAACGGAAGAGTTTGAGATTGGCGACGATGTCATCGAGACCGTTCAACGGTTGAAGCGACGCCATCCAACCGATCGTCCATTTGTCTTTCGTGTGGGAGGCGGCGGGAGCGCGGTAGACCGCTTTGGCTCGCCGCGCTTTGCGAGTGAACTATGATTCGCGGCGGCGTCAGCGCCCAACTGGAGCCGAGAATCGCCCTCGAATTTCTCGATGCGGTAGACAACGCGCTCTTGTTAGACGTTGAAATCGACACGGCGTTCGCTGGCTTTATCGCGCTGCCTTCGGATGTCATCGCGCACCTGAATCTGCCGTTCCTCAACGACACTTTGGTGGAACTTGCCGACGGCAGTAAATTCAATCGGCCGTGCTACCTGGCTCGCGTCAATTGGAACGGCAATGTTCGAACGGTTCGCGCTTTGGAAATGGGCACCAATCCGCTCATCGGCATCAACTTCTTCTGGGGCCACCGCCTTACCATCGACGTTTTAGTCGGCGGCGATGTGACCGTTGAGCCGCTCCCTTGATCCCAGACGGCAGGACGCTTCCATGACGTTTTCCCCCATCCGGCTCACGTTCGACGGCGGAACCGTCGTCGTGACGGGCGGCCAGGAAGACGATCGCGCGAACTTGCCGGGTGTCGCGTTCGATCCGCGGACGCGAACCCAGCGGGCGGAGGGGCGGCAGTACCGCGCAATTGTGGAATATCTGATCGCCAAAAAAATCGAATATGAAGATGCCGCCCGCGATTACAAGCCAATGCCGTGGACGCTGACGAGCGGACGCACGCCGTTCCCGCATCAAACGGAAGCGGTCGACACGTGGTGGAAGGCCCGCGCTCGCGGCGTCGTCGTGTTGCCGACGGGCACGGGCAAGACCTTTGCAGCGATGTTGGCGATCCAGAAGGCCGGCCGGCCGACGCTGGTTGTGACGCCGACGATCGACCTTCTGAATCAATGGCATTGGGAACTATCGCAAGGCTTCGGCGGCACGGTCGGCCTCATGGGCGGCGGCGACTACGACATCCAGCCGTTAACCGTGACGACCTACGACTCGGCATACATCCACCTCGAGCGCTGGGGCAGCAAGTTTGGACTGCTCGTCTTCGACGAGTGCCATCACCTGCCCGGACCGACGTATGCGATGGCCGCGATCGGCAGCCTCGCGCCGTTTCGATTGGGCCTGACGGCCACTCCCGAGCGGGCCGATGGCATGGAGCACGTCTATCCAGAGTTAATTGGCCCCATCGTTTATCGGCGCGAAATCAAGGAGTTGTCGGGCGACTTTCTTGCTGAATACCGCACGGAGCGCATCTATGTCGCACTGTCGCAAGAAGAGCAGGAACGCTACCAGGCGGCGCGTGATACGTATCGCCGATTCATATATGAACGCAACATCTCGATGAGCGGGCCGAATGGTTGGCAGCGTTTTATCTTCGAAGCGAGCCGATCCAAGGAAGGATGGGAAGCGTTTCGTGCGTACCGCGAGCAGAAGCATCTCGAACGGGCGGCGACTGCGAAGCTGCAAAAGCTGGAGGAACTGCTGACCCATCATGCGGCCGATCGCGTGCTGATCTTCACGGCTGACAACGCAACCGTTTACCAGATCGCCCGACGGTTCCTCGTGCCGGCGATTACGCATCAGACCAAGAGCCGGGAGCGCAAGCAGGTTTTAGAGCGGTTCCATTCTGGCGAGTACCCGGTCGTTGTGACAAGTCAGGTTCTGAACGAAGGCGTCGATGTGCCGGCGGCCAATGTTGGAATCGTCCTATCCGGAACGAGCACGATCCGCGAAAACGTCCAACGCTTGGGTCGCCTGCTACGGAAACGCCCGGACAAGCAGGCGATCCTCTACGAGGTCATTGCTCGTGGAACGACCGAAGAGTTTTCCAGCGAGCGACGACGGCAACATCATGCGTTCCAATGACCCGACTCCCGTGAAATCGCCATGCTGACCGGCAAACACATTCGCGTTCGTTATTCAAAGAACCGGATCATCGCCTCCTACATCGATGTGACCGATCGCGAGTGGCGCGAGACGGCCGAGCACTTACTCGAAGTGTTTCGCGAGCTGCGTGGCAAGTCGCGGGCAGAAATCGAAGAAGAGATCCGCGAGACGATCGGCGACAACCCGGCGCAACTCGTTCATCAGGGCCTCGCCAAGCTCCTTGAGGATCGCTGCGAGTTCGAAGTCGATTCCGAAGTTGTGCCGGAGGAATTGCGTGAGAAGGTTTTTCTCGCCGCGGCCTTGTCGCGACGGAATGGTCAATCGTTCGAGCGCATGGCCGTGCTCAATCAGGTGGCAAATGAAATCGGCACCAGCCCTGAACTAATCGATCGTGGCCTGTTCGCCGACCTGAAGAGCGAGCAGCGGTGCGTGTCGTTCGAGGATTGCACCGTCGACCAACTTCTCCACCGGTACAACGTCGCGATCGCGCAAGCGATTCTTTTGCGTGCGACCGGCGTCACTGTCATCGTCATGGGCGAAACGCCGGCGCGGTATCGCCAACTCTTCCGGTCCGTCAAGTTTCATCGGCTCATTTGCGAGATTCAGCCGAGTGGTCCCGAGACCTATAGGTTGCAACTCGATGGCCCGCTAAGCCTCTTCTCGGCGACGCAGAAGTATGGCGTTCAGTTGGCGAACTTCTTGCCAACGCTGATTCAGTGCAAACGGTTCGAGCTTCACGCGACGCTGCGGTGGGGAGCGGAACGCAAGGAGAAGGTGTTTGCCCTTTCGCACAGCGATGGGCTCAAGTCGCACAAGGTCGACTACGGCGACTACTTACCCAAGGAATTGCAGCTCTTCGCCGAATCGTTTCGCAAGTCCGTCGAAGGCTGGGTGTTGTCGGCCGATGCCGACGTTGTCGCGCTACCTTCCGGCACGTGGGTGCCGGATTATCAACTCGTCCACCAAGCGACCGGTGAAGTTGTTCGACTGGAAATCCTTGGCTTTTGGCGGCGAACCGACGCCGACAAGCTGTTCAAGCGGCTCAAGAGCGAACTAGGTGGACCGTTCATCATCGCGGCATCTGAGCAATTCAACATCGACGAGATCACGGCGGACGAAGCGAACGAGCATATCTATCGTTTCAAACGCACGCCATTGCCCGCCGAAATCGTCAAGCTCGCGGAAGCACAGCTCAAGTCTGTCAAGCCCAAATCCAGCGGTCGCCGGACCTCGCGTTGATTCCTTACCCAAACGGGTTATTCTCGTTCTGCTTCAGGATGGTTCCGCGGAGCCGGTTCGCCCGGAACGGACGGCCCGGCAGGTCTCGGCGATCTCACCCGCCGACCGGCTGGCAGTAGGAGAACATCAATGTCGTTGCGAATTTGGCAGTTCGGTTTGGCCGCGGCGGTGGCGGCCGGGTTCGTGGGATCGGCGCACGCGGGCCTCTTGCCGCTGACAGCCAATGCGGTTCCCGATGGCAACAATTTTCGTTACACGTACGGCGTGATGCTGACGTCGAACTCACAGCTCATCAAGGGCGATCAGTTCGTCATCTATGATTTCAACGGCTTCATCGACGGATCCGCGAAGCAGCCGGCCGACTTCGCGTTCAGCACGTCGAAAGTTGGCGGCAACCCAGGCCGCACGGTGCCGAACGATAATCCGGAAATGCCGAACCTTGTGTGGACGTACACCGGCGATACGCCGCTCATTGGTCAGATCGGGCTTGGCAATTTCACTGCTCTGTCAACACAGCCGGCCGCGAGCGTCTCGACCGACTTCGTGAGCAAAACGCAGGTCGAGGATCCGAACGGCGACATCCGCGACGAAGACAACATCACGCACACCAAAGCTCCGGCGGGAACGGACATTCAGCCCGCGCCCGGTCCATCACCGGCACCTTCGCCGATTCCAACGTCGACGCCCGTCGCGCCGCCCGCCGGCGTGCCTGAGCCATCGTCGATGATCCTGTTCGCGTGCGGAATTCCACTGGTGGCGGGTGTTCGGTATCTGCGTAACCGCCGAAAGTTCATCGAGGGCTAACCAGTCTGCGTGGTCAAAGTCGCAAGACTTTGGCCACGATCCATCTAGCCACGCCGGGGCAAGGTCGCTAACCTAGTCGTCTTGCGACAAATTGTTTCCCAGCCAGGTTTTTCATGTACGCCATCTTCGAGGACGGGTCCCGTCAATACCGAGTCAGCGTCGGCGACACGGTTCGTATCGATCATCGTGAGGCCGCGGTCGGCTCATCGCTCGAACTGAGCAAAGTGCTCCTCGTCGCCAATGGCGCCGACTTGCTCGTCGGCCAACCGCTCGTCGGCGGCGCCCGCGTGGTTGCCGAGGTGCTTGGAAACGCCAAAGAGAAATCGGTCATTCAGTATTTCCGACGCCGAAAGAACTACCGACGCCTGAAGGGCCACACGCAGCCCTACGTCGACGTGAAGATCAAGCATATTCTGAAGCCGGGCGACGCCGCGCCGGCCGCGTAAGGTGGTTCGGGCCGCTGGGTATAACCTGGCGGCGACCATCCGGATCCGATCGCTCGGGCAAGGAGGCTCGGCATGCGTTCCCGCTTGTTCCTGTTGATGGGCTTCGCCCTTGCGGTCATCGCCACCGGGGTGTTGACGCCCAGCGGCAGCCGCGGCCAGGCCCCGGGCGCTCCGCCCAAAGAACTCCCTCCCGAAGTGATCCCGCCGACGCCCGTCGGCACACCGGCCAAGGGTGTCGTTCCGGCCGCAGTCGTCGTGCCAAAGAATCGCAAGCCGGCGCCCTTCGATCGTTTTGCCAAGTACGACGAGTTGCCCGAACAGACGCGCGAACTCGTGCTGGCCACGCAGCGCGGCATCGAATGGCTTAGCCGTGACCGCGTCATTCATCGGCCCGACGGCCGCTTTGTGCCCGGAATCGATCCGGCACTCGGCCGATTCACCGATGACGACAGCTTCATTCGCCAGGCGCAAGGGGCGCTGGCACTATCGCGTGCCGCACGGTTGACGGGTGAGGAGAAGACGGCCGTTCGGGCCGCACAGACGATCTTGTCGTTGCTGGCCGAGGCGCCCAAGGATCCCGAGCATGCGGGAACACGGAAGCCAATGCCCGCGGGGGCGAATTGCAATCGACTGGGCGCGGCCGCGTTCTTGGCGCTGGCGATCTTTGAGTTGCCTGACGTCGCGCCGGACATGTTGCTATGCGGCGAGGAACTGTGTCAGTTCATTCGGACGTGCCTGCAAGCTGACGGTTCAGTGCAGACCGTGCCGGTCGGGGATGCTGCCGACCCCACGGCCGAAGCGGCTTTTAGTGGTCCGACTCTGGCGGCCCTGGCCTGGAGCCATCGGCTCGCCCCGGCGACCTGGAAAGTTGAGGCCGGAACGCGCGGCGTCGCTTATTATCGCAAACAGTTCCGAGCCACGCCGAATCCGAATATCATTCCCTGGATGACGGCGGCCGCGGCCGAGATCCATCTGCAAACGAAGGACGCGGCGGCGGCCGACTTCGTGTTCGAAATGGCCGACTGGTTGCGCAAGCTCCAGTTCGACGGCATGGATCGCCAGCGTGCCACGTGGCGCGGCGGATTCGCGACGGTGGTCGACGGCAAGGTTGTGCAGACGCCACCGACCATTGCGACCGCGTCGTATGCGCTGGCATTCGCGGAAGCCTGCCGTATGATCCGCCAGATGGATCGGCCCGATGCGGGGCGTTACGACCAATATCGCGGCACCCTGGCGCGGGCACTGCAGTTCGTGGTGACGCTGCAGTATGCCGAGGAGAACACCCAGCACTTTGTCGCCGACTTTCGGCCAGCCCTGGTCGGAGCGTTCCACCCGTCGGCGACGGATGGCAACCTGCGGACCGACCACACGGCCACCGCGGTCGCCGCACTGTCGCAGTTTTTGATCGTTGGCGCCGACCGATGACGCCGACGCGGAGGACATTTGATGGCCGTTGCTTTGCAAGGGGCCGCTCGTTCCTATAACGAGCAGACGTCCAACGGCACACCCGGTTCGGTCGATCCCGCCGGCTGGACTGGTTCCGCCCTCCCTGACCAGACCACGGAATTGCGTCCGTCTCCGCGTCCGAAATGTCGATCGCTGATGGGCGTCCGCATGGCGGGGACGGGCAGTTACGTTCCGGACGCCATCGTCTCCAACGACCACCTTCACGAACGACTCGGCTTCGATTCCGATTGGATCGTCAAACGCACCGGCATCCTCGAACGCCGCCATGCGCTTCCGCATCAGGCGACCAGCGACCTGGCGGTCGAAGCGGCTCTCAAGGCGATGACATCGGCCGGCGTGACGGCCGCGGACATCGACCTGCTCGTCCTCGGTACATTCACGCCCGACATGTCGTTCCCGTCAACGGCCTGCCTCGTACAGGATCGTCTGGGAATCGTGGCGCCCGGCATCGAAGTCGAGGCCGCGTGTGCTGGCTTCATGCATTCTCTGGTCACCGCTGCTGCATATATGGTCGCCGGCGTCAGCGAAACGTCGCTCGTGATTGGTGCCGACTGCAACTCGCGCATCTTGAATCCGGACGACATCAAGACCTATCCGCTCTTCGGCGATGGCGCCGGCGCGGTCGTGTTGACCAAAGGTACGAAAGAGCAAGGCCTCGTCAGCTACAGCATGGGTTCGGACGGGCAGGGCGGTGAAATGCTCTGTCGTCCGTCCGGCGGCAGTCGCAACCCGCCGAGCCCGGAACACCTGGAGCAGGGCCTCCAGTACATGTTCATGGACGGCCGGGCCGTCTTCAAATGGGCGGTGGCGATCCTCTGCGACACGATCCAGGACGTGCTGAAGGACGCCGGCCTGACGACCGACGACGTCGATCTCTACATTCCGCATCAGGCGAATATCCGCATCATCAACGCCGCCTGCGATGTTTTGCGCATTCCCAGGAACAAGGTTTACAACAATCTCGAAAAGTACGGCAACACGTCCGCCGGCTCGATCCCGCTCGCCCTCGACGAAGCGATGGCCGAAGGCCGGCTCAAACCGGGGCAGCTTGCCCTCCTGAGCGGCTTCGGCGCAGGGCTGACGTGGGGCACTTCGTTGATTCGACTGTAACAGAGTGCCGGTTGTTTCGTTCACAAACACACACACACCAGAAACGCAATCTGAGGCGACAGCATAATTGACAGGTTGCGACGCAATTTGCCATTCCCAAAGTACTTGCATCAAAATCATCTTGTTCACGTATCGGAATCATTGCTCGGACGACGGACCGACCGGAAACGAATTCAGAAACGATCCAGTTTAGCTGGCGCCCCCACCGAACCCGGCAGCACGCTCGGCGTCACTACTCGCAATCCGATGAGCGATCGGTTAGGATCGCTTCTATGTACGAGTTCTTCGATCACACTGCCGATCTGGGGATCCGGATCCGCGCCGCGGACGTGAACGCCTTATTCGCGGATGCCGCGATGGGGCTGTTCGCGGCCGTCGTTGACGGCTTGGAGACCGTCCGGCCGACGCAGTCGATCCAGATTGCGATCGACGGCACGGATCTCGATTACTTGCTGTTCGATTGGCTGCGCGAACTGCTGTTCCGCCTCGACGCGGAACATTTGCTATTCGCCCGCTTCGAAGTGGCCGTCGGTGATGCAGGCCTGAAGGCGACCGCATGGGGCGAACCAATCGATCCCGCGCGGCACGTGCTGTCCCACGAGGTGAAGGCGATCACGTATCACGGCCTTCGTGTCGAACGCGACGGCGACGATTGGATCGCGGAGTTCATCGTCGACATTTGACCATGCTTGTAGGTCAGGTTTCCAACCTGACCAGAAGAATTTGGTCAGGTTGGAAACCTGACCTACGTCGGCGAGTTGCTGAAAGCTCAAATGCAAAAGCACCCCTACAACGGCCCCCTCGAACGCATCGATCCGAACTGCGTCCGCATTCCCATCAGCTACAAGCCGGGCATGCGCGTGCCGGGCATGATCTACGTCAACGACAACCTCCTGGAGCAGTTGAAGAAGGATCAAGCCCCCGACCAGGTCGCGAACGTCGCGTTCCTCCCCGGCATCGTCGGGGCGAGCATCGCGATGCCGGACATTCACTGGGGCTATGGCTTCTGCATCGGCGGCGTCGCGGCGACCGATCCGGCCGAGGGCGGCGTCATCTGTCCGGGCGGCATCGGTTACGACATCAACTGCGGAGTCCGCCTGTTGCGCACGAACTTGACGTACCGCGAAGTCAAGAACCACATCCGCAGTCTGGTGCGGGCTCTGTTCAACACGGTCCCGGCCGGTGTCGGCAAGGGCGGCCAGTATAAGTTCACGGACAAGGAGATGAAGCCGCTCCTCGCCGAAGGCGCCAGCTTCGCCGTCGGCCGCGGCCACGGTGTGCCGCGGGATCTCGAGTACATGGAAGCGAACGGCCGCATCGGCGATCCCGAGCCGGACAACGTGTCCGATCACGCCGTTAAGCGCGGCAGCGAGCAGTGCGGTACGCTCGGCAGCGGCAACCACTTCATGGAAGTGCAGGTCGTCGATCACGTCTTCGACGAGCCGGTCGCCACCGCGTTCGGCCTCGAAAAGGATCAAGTTTGCGTGCTGATCCACTCCGGCTCGCGCGGCCTCGGCTACCAGGTCTGTGACGACGCGCTGGCGGCCTTCCGTAACACGACCAACAAGTACGGCATTGAGTTGCCCGACCGTCAGCTCGCCTGCGCCCCGGCCGACAGCCCGGAAGGCCGGCGTTACGTCGGCGCCATGCGCGCCGCGGCCAACTTCGGCTTTTGCAATCGCCAACTGCTCGCCACGCAGGCCCGCGAGGTCTTTGCCGAAGTGTTCGGCTCAAGCTGGCAGGACCTGGGCATGGACCTCGTCTACGACGTGGCGCACAACATCGCGAAGCTCGAAGAGCACACGGTCGACGGCAAGACGAAGCGTCTCTGGGTGCATCGCAAGGGCGCGACGCGTGCATTCCCGGCCGGCCATCCGGAGTTGCCGTTCGCCTACAAGAAGATCGGCCAGCCGGTGATCATCCCCGGCGACATGGGTCGTGCGTCGTGGGTGCTGGTCGGCATGCCGGGCAGCATGGAGCGAACCTTCGGCACGACCTGCCACGGCGCCGGCCGCGCGATGAGCCGCACTGCCGCCATCGCTGCCGCCGGCGGCCGCAAGATCGAGAAGGAACTGGAAGCCCGCGGTGTCATCGCCATGGCCCAAAGCCGCCGCGGCCTCGCGGAAGAAGCGCCGCAGGCGTACAAGAACGTCGATGACGTCGTCGACGTCGTCGACGGAGCGGGGCTGTCGCGCAAGGTGGCCAGGATGCGGCCGATTGGGGTGATTAAGGGGTAGCCAAGGATTGTACTTCGTGAAGCGATCTATTCGCCTATCTCCGGTCTCGTCTCTGGTCCCATTGATTGGTGAGAGCGAACTCGTCGCTTTCGACCACGCCTGAGCCGGCGTGTGATGAGGATGCTTGTCGAGCGCGAGAGCCAACCAAAAATTGATGTCAGGAAGATACATTCGGTGCTGTCCTAGGATTGCGTTGCAAAGTTGGATGGACCGACGGACTCATCAGTCGGTGGGTTGGCCGAATCTCTTCTTGATCTCATTATCGCGATAGATGTCCGGATGCTTCGTCGGCAAGTCTCTGGCAGTCATGCCGGCGAGCGTCGCCAATTTTCGACACTTCTTGTCGTTTGAGTAGAAGGCTGTCGCTCCAGCGATTTTAGCAGTTGCAATTATCTTCACATCGGAACCGAGCGTTGTTCGACCAGTCTGTTCTTCAGGCGACAGCTTCTTGTGTTGCTGGTAAAGCTTCGCAGCGAGGACGCTTGCACGGATGTCGAATGATGGGCAGAAGAAGCTCTTCTGAAGAGAAGCAACGAAAGCGGCGTGGTCCTTGTCATCGACCTTCACAAGCAATTCGGACACGGAGATGCAAGGGATACAAATCTTCTCGCTGTCGTCATCGAGCATTTCGATCAAAATGGCCGCGCGACATTGCATCTCGCGAAGGTTCGCTTGCTTAGGGTTGCCGCTTTCTTGAATGCCCCAAATCAGGGCCATCGTGTCTAGGGCGGTCATGCGCCGCAAGCCTCAGCAAGTTCTCGCTTCGGATCATCGACATCATCCCATCCATACCCACCCAACTTGTGCAACTCTTGGAAGGCTTCGCTAATCGGTTTACGATCCAGTTTTACGACGCTCTTGATCTTGAACCTCACTACCTTCCATGTGTTCTTGATCCAACGAGCTTCCCCCTGGACCGCCACTTCGCGGTAAAGCAACTCGCCAAGCTGTCGCGACACTTCTTCACTTTCAACCAAACAAAAAAGTAACTTCGGCTGAAAAGAAACGCGAAGCGCGCACCGCATTGAAGTTGCCCCACCGACGCGCTGCACGCGACCCGTAAAGGATGTATCTCCAGTGATGAAGATTCTGTCGGAAAGCCGGTTGTATGATTCCGGCTCGATCGTTGCCAAGACGCCATTCTTGCTCCCGGCCCGCTTCAGAATGATCCTGCATCCGAGTCGTTTGGCGGTTGCGCTCAATTGCTCCATTGGATTCAGGATGTAGTCTTGCTCAACCAGTTCTTCTGGATTTGCAAGCGCCTTGCCTGCCCACTTAAGATTCCCGACCGCTCCATCGTCTTTTGGACACACGAAACGGTAAACCGCAGAACCTCGCACGACATCTAGTAACCGAATCGCACTCGTCGGCTCGTCCAACTCGTCACCATCTTCATCGTCGCCTTCGTCGGTTTCGACCGCACCGGCCGCAAGCCGACGGATTGCAGACAAGGCTTGCGTCAGCGTTCCGAGTGGAATCGTTTCCGGCAGCAAACCGGGGCCATCGAAAATGGCTTCAAACACCGGAAGTGGCTTAGTCGGTCTTGCCATGTCACTCGTCAATGAAGGCTACAGGCTTCCCGGCCTTTTCCAGTTCGGCACGCGCCGACAATCTTAACCGTTCTCGCATCCACCCCGCCAGCGGAATCCCCGCCAGCTTTGCGGCATCCTCAAACGCCGATTTTTCTCGATGCTGCAACCTCAAGAGGGTGCTTGTGGACAGCGTGTCTTCCGAACTCTTTTTCGGTCGGCCGCGTCTCTTTTCTTTGGTCTTCATGCATTTACTGTATATCGGAAAAACTTTGGAATCAAGGCCCGATTCGCCTTGACTGCATATTTATTCGATATACAGTAAATGCATGAAGAAACCCCTGGGGCTGTTATCAGCAACCCCAGGGGGCAGTCACAACCCGGCGGTTAGGCCAAGTGGTGGCGTAGCAACCCCATCTTAGCCGATCCGCCTCAACCAGAGAAGGCGGGTAGGTCATGTTGTGCCCAGTTTGCCAGAAGGAAACGCGGAAGTTCGGCAAGAACCGCAACGGCTCCCAGCGCCATCGTTGCGACGAATGCCGCAAGACGTTCACGGACGAAGCAACGCGCCCGGCCGACGGTCGCGAGTTGAGTCAAGAGAAGGCAATCATGGTGTTGCGGATGCTCTTGGAAGGTGCCTCTGTCCGTTCCACCGAGCGACTGACCGGCGTTCACCGCGATACGATCCTGAACACATTGGTTGACTCGGGCAAGGCGTGCGCCCGATTCCTTGACGAGAAGGTTCGGAACGTGCCGGCGCAGGACGTGCAGGCCGATGAAATCTGGAGTTTTGTCAACTGCAAGGAGAAGACGCGAGTCGCCAAGAACTACCCGGAATGGGTTGGCGATAGCTGGTGCTTCGTTGCCCTGGACCGCGACAGCAAGCTCGTGCTGACGTGGCACAACGACCGCCGAACGCCAGAAGCAACCCGCACGTTTCTACAGAAGCTCCGCAAGGCGACGAGCGGTCGATTCCAGTTGTCCACCGATGGCTTCCGGCCCTATCGAACCGCGACCTGGGATACATTCGGCAACGACATCGACTTCGCTCAACTGGTCAAGGTCTATGGCACAACGGCGGATGCCGGCCCGCAAGCCCGCTACTCGCCCGGTGTGGTCATCGGCGCGGAGCAACTTATTTGCATCGGCAACCCGGACGAAGAACTGATTTGCACGAGCCATGCGGAGCGCCAGAACCTCACAATGCGTATGACGCTTCGGCGGCTCACGCGACTAACGAACGCGCACAGCAAGAAGGGATTGAACCACTGGTGCGCCTTGGCGCTCTACTTCGCCTTCTACAACTTCTGTCGCGACCACGACACGCTTCACAAGGCAGCGAAGGCAAAGACAACGCCAGCGATGGCGGCCGGGTTGACCGATCATGTTTGGAGCGTGGGCGAGTTGCTGGCGAATGCCGTATAAACGCATCAAAATAGGCTTGCGCATTCCCCCGGTATCCGCGATGCCGGGGGAATTTTCATTGACCAATCACCGGGAATAGTGCAAGATCACGCCGAGCCAATCGACTAACGAGCCAAACCATGTTCGCTTGGGCTATCGCCGGAAGCCTGATTCTTGGGGCTCCTTCTCTAAAGGACAAGCCGGCCACCATCGACCTTAACGGCGAGTGGGAAATCAGTTCCTATTTACTAGACGGGAGGGCGGCTCCAACAGACGTTCATATTCACTTCGACGGTGGAATAGCGACCTTCACGGGTGGCCCATTTGGGGATGTTGTTGGGACGTGCACGTTTGACCTGAATCGAACCCCGGCTGAACTAGACATTCGATTTCCAGACGGACGCGGCGAACCAATGATTGGGATAATCAAGCGTGAAGGCCAAGGATTGCTTCTGTGCTTTGCGTCAAAGACTAGACCGACGAAGTTCGAGTCACCCAAAGATTCAGATATCGGGCTGATCACACTGATTCGGGCCAAAAAGCGCTAGCGTGCCTGTCGCTGCAACGCAATCCTAGGACAGCACCATACATTCCATTGTCTCTTCATTGTCTCGATGTCCTCGTCGTCCAGGATCTGTCCAATCTGTTCGTTTGTCAGCGACCACTCGCCCGGCCGAGTTTCAGGTCGCGGCTGTTTCGACTGGATCGGCGACACGGCGACACGCGTTCCCTCGGGAATGCTAGCCCCCTCATCGAGAAGTTTCCGATCTCCGTTTGGAAGTTGAGCTTCAGTGCCGATAATCTCGCGGACACGCCACCGGCGTTGATCGTATTTGGCTTGGCCGCTCACCTGAGCGAATTGACGATGGACCTCAAGGAGTCGGTCGCGGATCAGAATCTGATCGACGATCTCAATCGCTACTTCGGCAATTTGCGCGAGGTCGTCGGATCGCCCGAAAGCGAATTGATCGAGCCCGCGGTCGAGCGGTTTTCCGAATGCCTTCATGCCATCAGCGAAGCCCGGCCGATGCTGTTCGCCAAGACGTGCGACCTGCGATTCAAGGTTCGCGCCTGGGTGGATCGATTGACGGGGAAGGTGGCGGATGAGGGGCTGCCGTTCTGACCTCGGCGAGCGGAGCGGCGTCAGCCGCCCGATGATGTCATT
>DATANR010000374.1:0-6927 GCA_036266155.1 Gemmataceae bacterium
CTCCCGATCCTGCAAGGTTACACAGTCGCGTCAGGCGCCGGAAGTAGACGTGCGCGGCACCGGCGCGAAGCGAAGTCCTGGAGGTGGCGGCCCGAAGAGAGACGCCCCGATCACGCCGGCGGCATCGGCACCCCGTCCGGCCAGCGGTCCGCCGGACGTCTACGTTAGATCGGCAAACGGCATCTCTCCGACTGGTTCGCCTCGGCACGCAACAAAATGCGCAAGTCTTTATGATCGCAATCGGTTTCGAAGCAAAAGCCGTAGTGCAGACGGCGAATAACCGACAGGAGAGAACCAGTGACCAGTCAAGAATACGTCGATCTGAACCTTTTTTCGGTTACAACACAGCCGGGTCTGAACCTCCTCCAGCAACTCCAGATCGACGCTTTCAATTTCGACCAGATGAACGAAGCTCGTGAAGAACAAAGGCCATTCGATACTGAACAGGAGGCGGCGTGGCTGGAGTTCGAGGCCAAACGCCCCCACATGGTACGGCTGGCACACGAAGCGGTTGCAAAGAAGTAGGCGAGGGCCAGATAGCTCGCACCTGCCAGAACGGTTATGATGGCCTTAGCCGTTTCACTGGGACCCGGCCGACGGGCTGAAGGAGGTGGCCGGTCGACCGGGGACGAACGCCCCGCCCTGGCTCGGATGCTCCAGTCTGAGGATGGGCAATCGCGGTCCAGAGTCTGACCGAGTAATGTCCACCGAGGTGTGGGAAGAAAGGGGAAGTGAATGGGATAGGCTGTGGGCCGGACGCTACCCCGGCTGTGGTCTGCCCGCAATCTACCAAGGCTCGTCGGGTGACGAGAGCGGGAGTTGAACCCGCACGAAGCATACCTGTTTCTGAGCGGGTCTGCTTTCCCCGCCGCCGCAGCCATTCCCCGAACTGATGACTTCCGCTTTCCGGTTGATCCGCAGAAGTTGGGATGGGAATCGCCATTTTTGGCATCACTCCCTCCTAAGGGTAAATGATGCCCGATCGGTCACAGGGTTTCGATGTCGGTAGGTGCAAATCTGACGGCGTCGGAATTAGCTGACGGCATCATGAATAGGCTTCAGAAAGCGCGAGGGAGCTTCCCTGCGGGTGCTTCCCCAAGGCATCACCTTCTCGACAGGGAAGGTCAGGTACAGCAATCTACGGGAACGGGTAATAGCCACGAAGGCATTCCGTCGCTCTTCTGCCATCTCAGCAGGCCGTTTTGCGCGGTAGTCTGGGAAGGTGCCTTCGTTCATGCCGATGACGAACACTACCTCGAACTCCATCCCCTTCGCGGAATGGACGGTCAGCAGCGCCACGCCAGTCTGGTTCGGCTGTTGAGTCGTCCCCAGCGCCACCTGGCTCAGAAAGGTGCCGACGGTGTGCGAGCCGCCCGGCTCATTCCGGACGTAGTAGTCCCAGTGTTGCCGCCACTCCTTTATATCCTGCTCGACCGCTGCTCGGTCCTCTTCTTCGAGACTCTGAGCAAGCCCGGCCAACCGGTCGAGCCCTAGGGCAAGCTTGAAGTTCGTATCCGACCATTGCAGGCTCATTACCGAGTCACGGATAGCGGCGGCGTCTGCCGACGAGGTTTTGCCGATGAGGAAGTCAAGAATCACCATCCCGGTCAGTTTCCGCGTGTCCCGTCCGATGTAAATGTCCTCTGTCGGTAAGTCCAGTTTCCATTCCTTTGCCAGCAGGCCAATGTGCAGGCGGTCCAGTGGGTTGGCAAGAACTCGTAGAGCCAGCTCGAACTGGCGCACCAGGTTGGACCCGCTCTCAACGCTGCCAGCAGCCAGTTTCTTGTACGCCTCTATCCCTCTGTCCTTCAATGTCTTGAGAAGGTGGTTAAAGACGAACTTCGTCCGTCCTAGCACTGCGCACTTTTCCAGCGTGATGTTGCCCTCAACGTCCGGGTGACCCTCGGCTACAAGCTGCTCAATGCGGTCTGCCACAAAGGTGGCTTCCGATTCTTCGTTTTCACACTCGGTGATTTCGACCACGCCGACAATCGGGAACTCGTCCTGCGGCACGTAGTCCGGGCTGAGGGCGCGGGCAGCGGCGACGACTTTGTTCGAGGATCGGAAGTTCTCCCGGAGTTCGATCAGCTTCGCCTTAAAGTCTTTGGCGAATACCGTAAGGTATTTAGGGTCTGCCTTATTAAACGTGAAGATGGCCTGTTTTGGGTCACCCACCATCATGACGTTGAAGTAGTCCTTGCCGCACAGCGCGCATAGAACGCGGTACTGGGCTTCGTTCAAATCCTGCGCCTCGTCCACGCAAATGTACTTGAACTGCCGCTGGTAGAAAGAGGCGACCGCGGGCCGCTCCTCGAACAGCCGGTACGCCAGAAGCAACAGATCGTCGAAATCGACAGCCCCACACGCCCGCACAGCCGCGTCGTACAGATGGTACACCCGACGCATCGTCTCGTCTTCGACCATTTCGGCCACCATCAGCGCGTTCTTGTAATCGCTGATCGCGCGCATCCAGTTGTCGAGCAGCGCGCCGCGTGCCTTGTTGTCGCCCGCAGCGGAGAGTGCATTGCTTAACTCCGGGTCGGACATCACTGCTTCAAGCAGTATTTGCTTTCGGTCCGAGTACCGCTCGAAGATATTCGGGAGGCCATTGATCCCGACCGACTTACCCCGGTTGGCTAGCACCTCAACGCAGAAGCTGTGCATCGTGCCGATGAAGGCGCGCTCCGCCACCTGCGGCACGCTCGCGAGCCGCTCGGCCATCTCGTTCGCGGCCTTATTGGTGAAGGTGAGGGCCAGAACTCGGAAGTGCTCGCCGGGACGGGCGAGCAACCGCCGAACACGTTCGGTCAGAACCCGTGTTTTGCCAGACCCCGGTCCCGCGATGACCAGCAACGCGCCCTCTTCGTGATTCACGACTTCCTTCTGGGCATCGGTCAATTTGATCTTTACTTCCATCGAACCCTCAAGCTGTGGTCGGTGTGGTCGGTGTGGTCGGCGGCCGAACGAAGTCCAGCATTTTTCGCACGAGCGGAGGTATTCGCTGGGCCTCATCGGCGTGCTTCGCGTATGCCCCCGCGATGCGCGCGGCGTGCGTTGTTTTCCTTGATCGGAGCTGTTCCGCGATCTCGGACGCTGTCTTCCTGCCGAGTCTTTCGCGAGCCGCCTGTCTCCCACGTTCGTTCATCGGGTGTTCTTCCTCTGCCAACTCCAGGAACATGTCGCGGATCAAATCGAGATGCGTGGGCTGAGAGAGATAGCCCTCGAAATCTGCCCCGGCTGGGACGACGAACACGCGGTCGTTGCTCGTATGATCTGGTAGCGAGACCCGCTCCAGGCAGCCATTCATTTGCGAAAGTTCGTGCACCGCGCCATCGCTGAAGATGCACCACGGAATGCCAAAGCGGATCGCGAGTCGGAGAAACGGCGTGTACCCACCCGCCCCTTGGACCGCAACGAAAGAGAAACCGACCTCGTGCGGGTGAAGGCCCCAGTGCAAGTGCGCGAATGCAGGCAACGCCTGCTCCTCGGTCTCGCCCTCGAACAGAACGATAAAGCGGCTGAACAAGAGATCCCCGCGTGTGTTCATCACGCCTCGATTGATTTTCCGCATCTCCTCGGGCGTAAGCGGGTCGCCCGGCACGTCGAACGTGTCGATTCTGGTCCCGCTGCCGACTTTCCCAAAGTGAAGGAAGGTGCGGATGTCAGCATGGGAGCAGATGTACGGTGAGTGTGTACTGATGATCCGCTGCCCCGGAATCTGCTGAATCTGCCCGAACAGCGACCGCTGGGCATGGGGATGAAGGTGGGTCTCCGGCTCCTCGATCGCCAGGAATGGATGGATGGCCTCAGTCCTGCGTTCACTCAGTTTCCAACTCATGTACGCCCGGAACATCAGGACGCTGGCCAGGCTCCTCGTCCCCATCCCTTGTCGTGCAAGCGGGAACGCCGAGGCCCCAACCGTCGAAAGGATGACGTCCATACCCTTGCTGAGGTCACGAAGCCGCCGTGCCACCGGGTCGATGGTGATGGCGTCCTTGTCGCAGTTCACCACATCCCCGACGCTTGTCAAGTGTCCCTTCACATGGGACAGTACCTTACTCTCCCGGACAAACACCTCATTTACTTGCGTGAGCAGTGCTTCAATGGCACGGACATGTTCATCCGCCAGCCCGGGTTCGGCGACGAGCTTGTGCCAGATCGAACTCCGACTGCGGATGTCCTCAGCCCCGTCGCGTTTCGCGTCCAGCAAATAGAGCGAAACTGGCGTGGACTGCGAGATCGTGACCGGGGGGATTCTCTCAACCAGAGAAGCGCGCGGCGCGTCAGCAAGTTCTCCCGTCCATTCCCGAAGGAATTTCCGCTCCGTGAGATATTCGCCCTTCGCCGGTGACCAAGCGAATTGCGTCCTGATCGCGGCGAAGTCGCGCTCCTGATCGTCCTGCTGAATCCCGTTGCCCCATAGTTCGAGCCAAGGGCTGCCGGTCGCGAACGTGTCGATGAAACGGTACTCGTCGTCTACCGGCCGGATAAGCACATCGACAATAATCGCCCGCGACTTCGGAGCGTGCTTCTCAGTCGAGTCGATCCAGATGTCCTCTATGCCGAAATGGCGCTGGCCGATCCCGATTGCTGCGTGCAGCGCTTCGAGAAAGCTGGTCTTCCCCGCGTTGTTCTCGCCGATCAGGACAGTAGTGGGGGAGAGGGGGAACTCGGCCTCGCGCAGGCAGCGGAAGTTAAAGACGCGAACGGTCGTGATGAGAACACCGCTGGACTTCGGGGCGCTCGGAATTGATCTGTCTTCTACAGCATCCGGCACGATGATCGAGGGAGTATCCGCCATTGGCGACCAACTTCAAAGAAAGCAACCCGCAGATGGCGGACGAGCCATTCCGGCCGGAACCAGCGAAGTGCGAGTATACCCGGTAACTTATCAACCCCGGCTCGCCAACTCTTCACAAATCTACGCGGCTACACCAGCTGCGGGAGGTCTGCCAAGGGGCCATCCAGGTTGACCATCCGGACAGCGCGAATGCCGATTGGGTTCAACCTATCGCTGGCAGTTAGCGGTAAGGAATCGGAATCCCAGCACGATCTAACGCTTGGCGGATCAGGGCCACAAGACGCGCATACGCCTCCATGCCGGTGACGTACTCCTTTCCAACATGTTGAATTGCCATGCGCTGTCGCTCCAGAAAGGTCGTGAACTGGTCGATCAGGAACCGAGCCACCGCGTCTTCGATTTTGGAGTCACTCATGCCGCAACGGCACCTGGGATGATGAAAATGGGTTGTGCAGGACAGTGATAGCGTGTCTCATGGCGTTGGAGGCGCTGTCGGGTCAGAGGCCGACGCACACTGGTGCTTGACAGCCCGTTTTGGAGTCTGGCCCGGCTGTCGATCCGTACCCGGGATTGTTGTCCCCCTGGTGGGGAACACGCGGAGCAGAGTGTGTAGCTCCTCGACAGCCTCCGGCGGCGTTCTCCATTGGGAGTGCGCCATGGACACGCTGTTTACCAAGGTAGCCGGGTTGGACGTGCATCTCAAGCAGATTCAGTGTGCCGTCCGCTTATGCCAGGAATCCGGGAAGCTCGTCAGGCAAGTTCGATCGTTCGCGACGATGACCAGGGACTTGCGAGCCCTGGCGGACTACCTGCAGTCGTTGGGCGTGACGCACGTGGCGATGGAGGCGACCGGCGTGTTGTGGAAGCCGGTGTGGAACGTCCTGGAAGGACGCTTCACGTTGTTGTTGGTCAATCCACGGCACTTGAAGAAGGTGCCGGGCCGCAAGACGGACGTGAGCGACGCGGAATGGATTGCGCAGTTGTTGCAGTGCGGCCTGTTGCGTGGGAGTTTTGTGCCGGCGCGGCCGTTGCGGGAACTGCGTGATCTGACGCGACACCGGGCGCAATTGGCCGGCGAGCACACGCGGGTGGCCAACCGCATCCACAAGGTGCTCGAAGACGCCAACATCAAGCTGGGCGCGGTGGCGTCGGACGTGTTGGGCAAGTCGGGCCGCAAGATGTTGCGCGCCCTGCTGGACGGCGTGGCCGATCCGGCGATGCTGGCCGATCTGGCGTTGGGCTCGTTGCGCAAGAAGGTCGAGCAGTTGAAGCTGGCGCTGGAGGGTCATTGCACGGAGCATCATCGGTACATGCTGGGGCGTTTGCTCAGTCACCTGGGTTACCTGGAGGGGCAGCGTGACGAGTTCGATCGACGGATTGCGGAGCGTTTAACCGTGCTGCTCCCGGCCGCGGACTTCGCGCGTTTGGATGCGCTTCCCGGCGTCAACCGCACGACGATCGAGAACGTGATCGCGGAGATCGGCGTGGACATGACGATCTTTGCCGATGCGCATCATCTGGCGTCGTGGTGCGGCGTCTGTCCGGGGAACGAGGAGTCGGCGGGTCGGCGTTTGCGCAGCCGCACCCGGCGTGGCAATCGCTGGTTGCGGCGTGCGTTGGCGGAGGCGGCCTGGGCGGCGAGCAAGGCCAAGAAGAGCTACTTGCAGGCGCAGTTCCGCCGCTTGGCGGCGCGCCGCGGCAAGAAGCGTGCCTTGATCGCCGTGGGTCATTCGCTGTTGGTGATCATCTACACGGTGCTGCAGAACAAAGTGGAGTACCGCGACTTGGGGCCGGATTATTTTGATCGACTGGAGCCGGATCGTTTGCGACGTCATCTGGTCAGGCGCCTGGAACGACTCGGTTTTGACGTGACGCTGAAGGCGACGAATCCGCACGACTGCGCCGCGTGAATGGCACCAGTCCACCGTTCACACACCCAAGCTTCGCCTTGGTTGCGGGAGGTTGCGCCTTTAACCCAAGTTACGCTATTTCTACTGTATGTCGTCTTGACGGCGCAGAAGTCCGTCGGCCACAATCGCTTCCATCGATGTTTTCTCCACGGAAGGAGCGGCCATGGATGGGCGTTTCGATCCTCGTCTGCGGGAGATCTTGCATCAGGCCGAACT
>DATANR010000375.1:0-17165 GCA_036266155.1 Gemmataceae bacterium
GCGGCCCCATGTCTGCAAAAGCCGCACCAGTCGTTCCAATCAACAGGATCAGGGCCAAGATTCGGTTGCGAATGGACATGAGACCCGATTCCGATAGGGTTTCCCGATGATCGTAGCATAATTTGCGAAGTGGCAGGGTCAACACCGAGTTGAGGCCCGCATGGTTTCCGCGAACGAGATTCGTCAGCAGTTCATCGACTTCTTCGTCAAGAAGCATGGGCACACGTTTGTGCCGTCAAGCAGCGTCATTCCGCATGGCGACGACACGTTGCTGTTCGCCAATGCCGGCATGAACCAGTTCAAGCCGATCTTCCTTGGTTTGGAGAAACGCGGCTACGTCCGGGCGGCGAATACGCAGAAATGCATCCCGGCCGGCGGCAAGCACAACGACCTCGACGACGTCGGCAAGGACACCTACCACCACACGTTCTTCGAGATGCTCGGCAACTGGTCGTTCGGCGATTATTTCAAGAAGGAAGCGATCGCCTGGGCGTGGGAACTGCTCACGGATGTGTGGAAACTCGACCCGGCGCGGCTGTACGTGACCGTCTTCGAAGGCGACCCGAAGAACGGCATCCCGCGCGACGACGAGGCGGCAGGTTTCTGGAAGGCCGTCGGCGCCCCCGAGAAGCACATCCACCTCGGCAACGCGAAGGACAACTTCTGGGAAATGGGCAACACGGGGCCGTGCGGGCCCTGCACCGAGGTGCATTACGACAACACGCCCGACAAGAGCGGCGGCAAACTCGTCAACGCAGGGACCGATCAGGTCATCGAGATCTGGAACCTCGTGTTCATCCAGTTCAACCGCAACGAGGACCGCTCGCTGACGTCGTTGCCCGCGAAGCACGTCGACACGGGCATGGGCTTCGAGCGCATCACCAAGGTGATTCAGGGTAAGAGCAGCAATTATGACACGGACGTGTTCACGCCGATCATCGCGGCGATTCAGGAAGTGACCCAGGCAGCGCCGTACACGGGGAAGCTGGAGGATCGCAAAGACACGGCCTATCGCGTCATCGCCGACCATATTCGATCGCTCACGTTTGCGCTGAGCGACGGCGGCACGCCATCCAATGAAGGCCGCGGCTCCGTCATTCGCAGCATCTTGCGTCGAGCCGACCTGTTTGGTTGGCTCGACTTCGGCATGCGCGAGCCGTTCCTGCACAAGCTTGTGCCGGCCGTCGTCACGCATTTTGGCGACGCGTTCCCGGAATTGAAGACGGCTCCCGATAAAGTCGCGGCGACGATCCTCGACGAGGAAAAGGGCTTCTTGCGCACCATCGAGCGCGGCCTCAAGCTCTACGAAGCAGCGGCCAAGCGAGCCAAGGCAGCGGGCGGTGTCATCAGCGCGAAGGACGCGTTCGATCTGCACGCGGCTCAGGGCTTTTTCGTGGACATCACAACGAAACTCGCGGCGGATGCGGGCTTGACCGTCGATCGGCCAGGATGCGACAAGCTGATCGAAAAGTTTAAGAAGGAGTCGGGCGAAGGGGCGAAGCAGGTCGTCGTAGCCGCGATCAAGGGCGAGTTGCCGAAGACGGATGACTCCGCGAAATACACGACCACGCCCTTGACCACCAAGGTTGTCGGCTGGGTCAAAGACAACACCGTCTTCCGCGAAGGCACCATTCGCGCGACCGACACGGTGGCGCTGCTGCTCGACAAGACGAACTTCTATGCCGAGCAGGGCGGGCAGATCGGCGACATTGGCCGGATCACCGCGGAGGGGATGGTCTTCCATGTCGAGGACACGCAGCGGCTCGGCGACAGCGTGCTGCATCGCGGCGTCTTGACGGAGGGCAGGATCACGGTTGGCCAGACCGTGACGGCGACCGTCCTGGGTCGGGCGAACACGGTCCGCAATCACACGGCGACGCACCTGATGAACCTGGCACTGCGTGAAGTGCTCGGTAGACATGTCGAGCAGAACGGCTCGCTGGTCGATGCCGAAAAGACGCGGTTCGACTTCAACCACGACAAACCGCTCGCGGCCGAGGAAATCAAGCGGGTTGAAGAGATCGTCAACGGCCAAATCCTGCGCGACCTGCCGGTGACTGCGATCACGATGCCGCTCGCGGATGCGAAGACGATCCCCGGCGTCCGGGCCGTGTTCGGCGAGAAATATCCGGACCCGGTTCGCGTCGTGCTGATCGGCGCCGACTCGGCGGCCGCGGCGACGGCGGACATGTCGGTCGAATTCTGCGGCGGCACGCATTTGAACCGCACGAGCCAGGCGGGGCTGTTCAAGATCGTGGCGCAGGAGAACGTCGCCAAAGGTGTTCGCCGGGTCACCGCTGTCACGGGCCAGCGGGCGGTCGACTATGTCGAGGAGTTGTCGGACGTTATTTCCGATTTGACGGGCCGCTTCAATTGTGCACTGGCCGAGTTGCCGAAGCGCGTCGAGTCGCTCCAGGAGGAAGTCAAGAAGCTGCAAAAGCAGATTCAAAAAGGCGGAGCCGGCGACTTGAACACCGCAGGCGATAAATTGCTTGCTGACGCGAAGGAGATCAAGGGCGCCAAGCTCGTCGTCGGCGAGGTGCCAGGCGCTCCCGTCGATGCCATGCGCGGCCAGATCGATCGATTGCGGCAGAAGGTGGGCTCGTCACTGATCGTGCTCGGCTGGAAAAACGAGGATGGCTCGGCCGGCCTCGTCGTCGGCGTGTCGGAGGATTTGATCAAGCGCGGCATCAAGTCGAACGATGTGGTCAAGCCGCTCGCCGAGATCATCGGCGGCAAGGGCGGCG
Source organism: Gemmataceae bacterium (assembly GCA_036266155.1). Lineage (GTDB taxonomy): Bacteria > Planctomycetota > Planctomycetia > Gemmatales > Gemmataceae > SIAJ01. The sequence continues at coordinate 2,748 of DATANR010000375.1, forward strand.
GCCCGCCGCACCTGGCGACCGCGGGTGGAAAGGACGGAAACAAGTTGGCGGACGCGCTAGCCAAGGCGGTAGAATTAGGCACCGGCCTGTTGAGCCGCTAGCGGCGTAGCGGAGCATTGAATGACGAAGCCGCCAGCCGAAAGCGATCCCCGTTTCCCGAGCGGCAAGTGGGTCGGCTTCTACCTCGACAAGCGCATGCCCGGCCGGCACCAGATGGAGTTGTTGTTGACATTCGCCGTCGGCCGCATGAGTGGCGAAGGCCGCGATCGTGTCGGCAAGTTCACCATCGAAGGCAGCTACGAGGTGACCGACGGGAAGTGCGACTTCGTGAAGCGCTATGTGAAGCGCCACGCCGTCCGCTACCACGGCTTCAACGAAAGCAAGGGCATCTGGGGAACGTGGGAAATGAATTGGGCCGGCGCGACCGCGACTGGCGGCTTCCACATCTGGCCGGAAGGCATGGGTGATCCGACGCAGCCGACGCTCGCCGAAGAGGCTGACGTGCCGGTCGAACCGTTCGCCATTCCGGAAGGCGTGCCCGAATTGGTGCCAGGTTGATGTAAGGGTTACCAGCAACTTGCAAGATCGGGATGGGAAACGAAAAAAAGAGGGCTGCCCGCCGAGGGAGCGGCTTGCCCTCTTTTCGTGTCGTCGTAGTGGGTCCGACGGGACTGTTAGTGACGCAGCGTGTCGTCGACGCTGTGGCCGGCTAGCACGCCAATCGCGGCATCGGCGTCGGCGCCCACGGGCACGGGAACCCAATCCCGGCGGCGGTCGTGGACTTCCGAGCGGTCGACGGTCACGTCACGCGGAGCGACGATGCCGAGCCGGACGCGGTCACCCTTGGAGGCGACCACGGTCACACGGATGTTGCCGTTGATGATGATTTCTTCGCCGATGCGACGAGACAACACAAGCATTTGTACCCCTCCCTGGAGAAATTGGAACGTCCACTCTGGGCATGGCCCTTCTTAAGCAAAAGATAGACCGGCAAGAGGAATTTCGCAAACTCCGTTGGACAATTGTTACGAACTTGCCAGAATCTCGCATTTTCAAATTACCCAGATTACCCAGGCACCTCAATTTATTCGATTGACAAGGTCTGCCCGATGCCGTTGTTCGTTTGGAGTTGGATGACTGCGGGGAAAACGATCAACGTGGATGTGCGAAATAGATCAACGGTTTGCGCAAATTGGGCAGCAAAGCCGTCATCGGCGCGGCAAAGTATTGCCGTTCCACTTGGCCCACAACCAAGCCGCGAAGCCGCCCGCATCGCGGGCAAGACGCTTCGCCCAACGACGATAGGAGAGCTTCAGGTCGGCGTCGGGTTCCCTGGAAGAAAGCTCGCGAACGACCGCCTCGCCGCGGGCACGAGCGTCCGCAAAGGCAGCGCGGCCTTTGGACTGGACGAGCAAGAGAGTTTGCGTCAACGCGAGCAAGATCCGTGGGACATCATCCAGGTCGTCCTCATCGATATCGGCAAGTAACTCGTTGGCGCGGTCGGTTTGGCCCGCGATTGCCTCTTCGAAAGCCAGCCAGACGTGGAAATCAATCGCCGTCGGATCGTCGGCCTCCAGATCGAGAGCGTAAGTGACGACTCGCCGGGCTTCGTCGATCCGGCCCAATTGACGAAAGGCGACGGCAGCTGGGTGAATCATCCACGGCTCATCGGGCTTGCGTGTTCGCCAGTCCGCGACCCAGGTCGCGGCCGCTGCAAAGTCGCGAATCGCAACGAGTGCTGCCGCTGCTTTCGCCCAACCACGTATTGTTTCTCGAATCGCGTCGCCAAAACGATTCAGCAGATCATGCAACCGCACGCGATGCTTGGGAGACCCGAGTGCGTCGATCGCCGCGTAGAGGACTTCACGCCCGGAGGGATCGCCCTTCAAGATCGACGGCAAACGATCGAATATTGTCCAGTCGCCGCGTGCGACTCGGCGATCGACGAAAAGGCGGGCGATGGTTGCCGACGGTCCGCGTTCGATCGCCGCGTCAATCACTTCGTCGGCCGCGTCGTCGAAGCCGGCCTCCGACATGGTGGCCGCCGCCTTGGTGACCACGAAGGGCGGCGCATCGGCGTGGCGCAAGAGACCTTCGAACGCCAGCCGAGCGCCTTCGACATCGCGACGGGCCGTTCGCATGCGAATTGTCCGGAACTGCACGTGCGGCCCGCCGACATGCTCTTCCAGGCGGGCCAAGGTTCGCTCGGCCTCGTCGAGTTCACCATCGGTCATCTGACTATCAAAGAAGCTGATGCCGGCAAACGCATAGGCCGGATCAAGTTCAAAGGCGCGGCGGAAGTCCGCCTTGGCGCCACGCCGATCGCCGGCCGCGGCCCGCGCCTCACCCCGATAGCCGAACGCCGACGGGTCGGACGGGCCGAGCCGCACCAGATGTTCCGTCGCTTCGAGGTATTCCGGGGCAGCGTCTTCTTCGTCGTACCAGTTGGCGAGTTGCTGCCAGCCCCAGTAATAGTCGGGATCGGTGCCGACGATCTCGCGCATCCGGGCGATGGCGCTGGCATGATCGCCGCGCTGCCACATGATCCACGCCAGGCGGCCGCGCAATATCAACGGCGGACGATCCTCCCAGGCCTTCGGATGGCAGGCACGCATGGCCTCATCGAAACGGCCGAGACGTGCATAGAGTTCGGCCAGCACGTCGAAGGCCTGGGCGTAGCGTGGGTGAATCTCCGTCACGCGCTTGACGACCGTCAACCGCGTTTGGGCGTCGGCGTCGGTCCCGTCCTTGCTTTCGAGCCACGCCATCAAGACCCACGGATGGAAATCAGCCGCATTCTTCAGCGTATCGCGGAGAATCTGGTCGACGCGCTGGCCCCAACCTGCTTCGCGCAATTCGGTGGCCGATGAACTGATAGGCCAGGTCGAATCGCACGGCAGCGTCAACAATTCGGCGAAGGCTTCGGCGGCGCCCTCCGGGTCCTCAGTCCGGGCCGCGAGTTGAGCGTATCGGGCGAGCACGTAGGGCCGGCCGCCGGCGCCGATGTGTTCCTCGAGCACCGCCAACACGCCGCGTGCCGGCTGGTATTCCTCGTCTTGTAAGTGGGCATCGAAGAGAAGCATCCCCGGGTACGAGTAGCTAGGCTCGAGGTGCTGTGCGTCGCGCAAGTCTTCCTTGCCGCCTTCGCGATCGTTGTTTTGGATGCGTGCCTCGCCACGCATCGCGAGGGCAATTGGATTATCCGGGCGGAGTTCAACGAGCTTCTCAGTTGCTTCCAGAAATTCCGCTGGCCGGCCGGACTCGTTGTACCACTCGGCAAGTTGCTGCCAGCCCCAGTAGTAGTTTGGCTCTAGAGTCACCAGGGCCTGCATTTCCCGGCATGCCAGCGGCAGGTTGCCACGGCGGGCTTCGACCCACGCGGCCCGCCCCTGCAAGATCATCGGCGGATCGTGATCAAACACAGCGGGCGTTGCGGCTGCTTTGGCTTCGTCGTATCGGCCCATGTCCGCCAGGCGCTCCGCCTTCAAGTCATATGCTTCGAGCCCACGTGGATTGAGCGCGATAGCGCGATTGAGGGCAGTCAAGGCTTCTTCATGCGATTCTGGCCCATGCAACATGCGGGCAAGCGCTAGCCACCCGCGTGGATCGCCCGGTCGTAACCGGCAAACTTCACGCGCGATCTCAATCGCACGCTCCGGTTCATTGATCCGTTCGGCCCACATGTTCAAGTGGCGCCACGCCCAGTCGTACCCCGGATCGATCCGCAATGCGATCCGCAAGCGCTCAATGGCTTCGCGGCGTGGCGCTGTCTGATCATCCGGCTCGGTGGGATCGGCCTGCTCGGCAGCCGACCACAGGTTGTCGGCCAGGTAGCCGTGATTCACGGGGTCAAGCGGCGAGCGCGCCACCGCCTGTTCGAGGATCACGCGCGCTTCTTCGACCTCATGATTCTCTTCCATGGCATCGGCCAACTCGCGGGCCGCGTAACTCCACCCCGGCGCCACATGCACTGATTGCCGGAGGGCCCGGATTTGACCGTCGCGATCTTCCTGCGCATGGCACACTTCCGCCAAGTCGACCCAGAGCCGTGCGAGCAGCGGATAACACTCGACTGCCTCCTTCGCCAACTCGCGTGCTTCCTCGACGCGCCCCACCAACGTGAGTTGCTGGATCACCACCGACCACGTCTGCCAAAGGTCCGGGTGCTCGTCAAAAATATCTTGAAGGAGCCGCATCAATTCGTCGGGCTCAACGGCATCGTGCGCCTGAACCGCCTGCTCCCGAAACGCGAGGAGCCCATCGCCAAAGACGTGCTGCCGCCGTAATTCGTCGACGACAAATTCGATGACTTCTTTTTTCTCGGCGTCCGTGCGTGCGAGCGCAAACAGCTCACCGATGGCTACTTCATTGTCGACGGACTTGCGCACTGCCTCTTCGTAAACTGCGCGGGCTTCCTTCGGACGATCGTCGCGATTCAGAGCGTGTCCGAGGGTGTAGTAGTACGAGGGACTCTCCGGCTCGAGGCGTTGCGCGACTTCCAACTCGGGAAAGGCCTCCGCCGCGCGACCGTGGTTGGATAGATGCAAGGCAAGTTCACGCCGCGCCCAGCCGTCGTCGGGGCACAAATCGATCAAATGGCGAATCACGGGCTCGGCGGGCGACGCTTCCAGGTCGGCGACCTGCTCGCCACGCAACCAGTCAATCAAGAGCTGGTGCAGCGGGTAGTGAAACGGAAATCGCTCGCATTGTCCGCGTACCCATTCGATTGCAGCTGCCCGGCCTTCAAGGTCAGCCACGGCCCGCGACATGTTGCGATGAATGTCGCCGGCGAGCGGATCTTCACGCAGCAATTCATCCCAGCAACGACGCGCCTCGGGCAAGTCGGCCCGGACGAGCGCCTGACGCGCGGACGAGCGCAACCAAGCCGCACGCGTCGCCAGCGGGCGCGCGTCGTCGAGCAGTTTCTGGCCCGCGGTCGGCTCGTTGTAGTTCGTGCGCATTTCCGCGGCAAAGAGCATCACCTCGCCGACTTCGTGCGGGTTGCGTCCGTGACTTCCAGTAGGGGGCGCGGCCCAGCATGCTGCCAGCGCGTCAAATGCCGACTCAACTTCGTCTTCCTCGGACAGCGCGTAGAACATTGCTCGGGCGGGTCCTGCAATCTTGCCGCGCGTGCGCTCGTAGCGGGCCTTGAGAAAGCGCATCGCCTCCGGTGTTTGCTCGACGGCTCGCGCGGCACGGAAGTAGGCCTCGGCGAACTGTTCGTCCCGGTCCTCCAACGACGCTGCGAAGCGATAGAGATCCGTCGCCTCCTGGAAGCGGCGTTGCTCCCACAAGACATTGCCGAGAATGTAATAGCCGGCCGGCGCATACGGTCGCTGCCGAACCGCACGCCGCATCAGGCTCGCGGCCTCGTCGAGACGATCCGGATCAGACACCAAAGCCTGTGCATACTGATGGGCGAACAACGGATCGGCATCCCGACGAGCAAGCTGACGTCGAGCCGTTTCCGTGCGTTCGTCCTTGCGCCCCAGGTCGCGCAAGGTGTTGAGCCGGGTCAACAGAAGCGTGTTGTCGTCTGGAAACAACGCCAGCAACGCATCCACTGCGTGCAGCAGCAGAGTGGGATTGCCGTCGTAACGCGCGAGCGCCAGGCGCGCCAGGCGCGTGAGTCGGTGACCGGTGTCCGCGGCCTTCATGGTCTCGTAGGCCGAGACGGCTGCGGCGCGATCGTGGCGATGCAACGCGGCCTGAATGAGATGAAGCCGGTCATAGGCGTCGCGGTCGGCAAGCACGACGCCTTCGAGTCGCCTGGCCTCCACTTGCGGGATCAAGACCAAACCGCGCGGCCCCGTGGACGAGTAGCGCTCGTCAAGCAGTGTCAAAGGCACTTCGCTCGGTCGGCGGTCGGCGATGTCCGTCAACCACACGGATCGCCGGCCACGGTCCGAACCGACGGCGAGCTGGGCGTGGCTGTATCCTGCGTCCACCAGCGTGATCAGAAACGGAATCCCACGTTCATGTAGCGCAAAAATTGCCGTCGGCGTTACGGTAAACTCAACAGCCACGAATCCGTTGTCTTCCGCCCACTTGCGTTCGCGGACATCGTGCAAGCCATCCGCGGCGTTCAATTCGACGGGAGCTTCCTGCGCCGGCATTTTCCAGTAGGCCGCCGTCAGGTCGAGCACCGAACCGGGACGGTTGATGGGCCGCGGAACGTCCAGTCGCACGACTACTGGGGCCGTGGATAGATCAGCGAGCTGGCTCGAAAATGATTTGTAGAAGTCGTCGTTGGCCTTCACTGCCTGTTCGCGCGCAGTCGGCAATTCGCCAAGGTAATAGGCCACATCCGCACGCCGCGCCGCCAGCCATTCCTCCGTGTCGGCGTCGCGTAACGGAGATAGGTCGGCATAGCGTTCATAGCTGCGCCGGGCGTCGGCATAGAGCCGCAGATCGAACTGCAGCGCCGCCAGGTGCGCGACGACGATGCTGCTTTCGATCTTGACGCTTGCTTCCTCCAGCAATGCCAGAGCCTCGTGCTCGCGACCGAGCGCTTGCAAGAGATGCGCTTCCGCCTGCACGCCGGGACGGAAGAACGGGATCAGTGCGGTTGCTTGCCGGGCAGCAGCGAGCGCGTCTTCAGGGCGTTCCGCGAATTCGAGGATGGCAGCACGCTCGACGCAGAGCCACGCCCGGTCGCGCGCCAACGTCTCCGCCTTGGCAAGCCAGCGTTCCGCGCGATCGAAGTCACGCAGGCGGCCGCACACAAACGCATGCAGGCCGTACCAGTCGGAACGGACCTCCGGCGAAGCGTCGTTCCAATCCTGATCGGGGTGCGAGCGCAGAAAACGCCACGCCGCCAACGGCCCGAAGCGTTCGAGGCGATAGCGGGCGTGGTAGTAGATGGCTTCCGGATGTGCCGGCGTGTCGCGATAGGCCCGCAAGTGTAACCAGCGACCCAAGCGGGCGGCGCCGAGTTGAATCGCGAGACGGCCGCCAAGGAGCCGGGCCGGTGTATTCGACCATTCGTGCAGCGGGCCGAACCGCTCGGCAATCCGCAGCGCCTGGATGTACATCCCGCGCGCGTACAACTCGCGGATCGGGACCAGGTCCGCCGTGGGAATTACCATGCTCGTCTCGGTCCACTCCCCGTATCGCTATTTCTGCTCGGCATTCGCGCTCAGGTTCTTGGCCGCGTCCGCCATGGGCCCGAGCACATTGAGAACACCGCCCAACTGGCTCAAGCGGACGCCGTACTTGTCGAGGAACTCGCTCAACGCGAACTCGTCGTCGATGGTCTCCGCGTCCTCATCGTTGAGCCGATTCGCCAGTTCTTCGAGAAGCTGAAGGAACTGCCGCTCCACGATTGGAAAAGCCTTGCGGCACCCCGCGCCGACGCTGGGAAACTCCTCGGACCAGCGCGACAGCAACATCTGCCAGCGCACCGATGTGTGCTGGATCTCGTGAGCAGCCCGGAGATAAGCAAGTTGTTCGCGCTGAACGTCGATCAACTCACGGAGCAACCCGGTCTGCGGGTCGGGAGCGAGAGTGGGCTGCGGAATCGGGAAAGCCGCGGTCGGCGGCGCTACCACGTACTGAAAGTGCATGCGGGCCTCAACGTTTGTCTCAAAAGCGGAATCGCCCTCATTATATGGAACGCGTCGAGCCGGTTCTTCGTAACTGCGCACTGGCTTTTCAACTGCATTCCGTGTCTGATAGAAAGGTAGTTCACGTCCCCACGAGATTCCGGCATGATCGCCCCGGATCGACGCACGTTTCTGCAAGCCACGGCCGGCCTGGCTCTGGGTGCCGCGCCGGTGTTGGGAACGTCGCCGCCTCCGCCGTCCGGCAAAACGGAAGTCGCCCTGAAGCCGGCCGAAGGCAAAGAGTTCTTGCCGCTTCCGCCAGGCGCATCCCGGCGGCTTGGCGACCCGCGGATGCGAATCCTCGGGCACATCAACGCTCTGCAATTTTCGCCGAAGGGCACGACGCTCGTATCCGCGACCAGCGGTGAACTCCGCGGCTGGGATCCGCGGACCGGCAAAGTGCTTTTCCGCTATAGCTATCCCGCCGAATCGAACGTCGACTCCGGCCGGCTCACGTCGCGCGACACATTTGCCTTGCTCGTGCGGCCAAATTCCAGCGGGGGCTATGAATTTCGCCATTACGAGTTTGCCACCGGAAAGCTGCTCAAGAAATCGCCGAGCGTGCGACTCGAGCACACGCAGACGACCGCATATTCGGTCGACGGCACGCGGATGGCGGTGGTTCAGAAAGAGGCGTTGTGCCTGCACGACACGGCCACGGGCGAAGAAAAATGGCGTGCCCCCCTCCCCGCCGAAGCCGCCGGCGGCTGCCAGTTCTTTGAAGACGGTTCCGCCGTGGCGATCGCGCTGCGCGGCGAAATCCTCGTATTCGCCACCGCCACCGGCAAGCTAGCAACGACGTTGAAGACCGTCCCCTCGACAGAAAAGGCGATGCAGGCAGTTGGCCGCGACGTGCTCTCGAATCTTGCTTGTTCGCCCGAAGGGAAGTGGATCTCGGTGTCGGTTGGCGACGATGCCGAGGAAATCTGCTGCTGGGAAGTCGCCAGCGCGACGATCAAATATCGGCTCAAGGCGGCCGGAAAATCGATCGGGTTTAGCCCTGATGGAGCGGAGTTGCTGACCTGCCATCAGGGCAAGGCAATGTTCTGGGCGACCGCGACCGGAAAGAAGGTCCGCGAGTTCGATGTGCCGCGCGACGATCTTCTGCTGTCTCCCGACGGCAAAATCCTCGCCGCCCGGGCCGGTGACTCGGCGATTCTGCTCGATTCGTCGACAGGCAAGCCGCTTACCCATTCGCCCGATCCGCCCGGCGTGCCCACCACACTGAGATTCGTCACACAGGATCGACTGGTCGGCCGGCTCGACGAGTGGGGCGGTTGGGTTCAATGGGACCTGAAGACCGGCACGCCATTGCTGCTTCGGCCCGCCGGCGTCAGTGGGTTGGTCCCGATCGATTTGTCAGCCGACGGCAAGATTGGGCTCTACCGGAAGGAAGGCGACTATTCGGCTCGCGATATGGCGACTGGCAAGGAACTCTGCGCGACAAAGGGGGCCGACGACGTCAACGACGCCGTGATCACTATCGCCATCACAACGGATGGCCGATCGCTTGTCGGCCCGGCCGCCGACGGAGTGGCCGTGACGAACATCCAGGGCAAGACGACGATTCGCCGCTCTCTGGAAAGCCCCGGGATCGTGGCGACCACGGCCACGGACGGCAAACTGGCGGCCGTGGCCTTTCGCGCGAACATCGATCGTCGCGGTTTCGTCGACATCTTCGATCTTCAATCTGCCAAGTTCGTTCGCCGTGTCAGCCTGGATGGCCATCCCGTGATGCTCCGGTTCAGTCCGGACGGCACTCGTCTGTTGGCCGCACTCAACGTCGATAACGACGGCCGTCGCGGGCAAGAAGGTCTCACGATCGTGCTCGACGCGCAATCGGGCAAACAACTCTTTCGCTCGGGCGGCGAGGACAACAATCGCGAACAGGTCGCCGCGATCTCGCCCGACGGCCGCGTCGTTGTCCGGCTCGGCAACGACGGACAGATCGCCATCTGGGACGCGTATGCCAACCAGATTCGAGCAACGTTCGACGTTGGCGAATCGGCAACGGTGAACGCGGTCGCCGTCTCGCCGGATGGCCGTACGCTGGCTGCGAGCGTGAACGGCGGGCCGGTGTTCGTGTGGGACCTCTTTGCTTCACCGTCGCCGCGATGGGCGTGGATAAAGCTCGACCTGGCGAATGCGTGGGCGGACCTCCGAGATGGCGATGCGATGGTCGCCTACGGGGCGATCAGGCGGCTGGTCCGCGTGCCCGACTGTTCGCTACCGTTTCTCAAAGAAAAGGTCGGCCCCCTTGAACCGCCCGACGCGACGGTCGTCGCCAAGCAGATCGCCGACCTGGACCACAAGGAGTTTCGCAAGCGTGAAGCCGCCGCGAAGGCGCTAATTGAATTGGGCGAACGGGCACGCGACCCGCTTCGGCAAGCACTCAAGGGCGATATCAGCCAGGAAATGCGTGAGCGGATCGATCGGCTGCTCGCCGCTGAGGATCATCTCACGCCCGAGCAACTCCGGCGCCTGCGTGCGATTGAAATAGCGGAACGGATTGGCTCAGCCGACGCCGCGAAGCTGCTCACGCACTGGGCCGGCGGAGCGCCAGGTGCTCAGTTCACGATCGAGGCCGCCGCGGCGCGCAAACGCCTTGCAGACTTGGTGCAATAGCCTCGTCGGCACAAACTAACAATCAAGGCCGGCACGCTGAATTGCTTCCGTAATAACCGTTCGCACCAATTCCGTGTGCGAGGATCTGACGGCCTTCGCGAGCAGAATCAGATCGCTCCACTCAGGATTAAGCCCAGGAAGCGGGTTCGCTTCAAGGAAATAGGGTACCCCATCCTTGAAGCGAAAGTCGATGCGGGCAATATCGCGGATGCCGAGCACGTCGTAGGCGGCCAAAGCCGCCTCTTCGAGGGCCCGAATCTGGTCCGGCGGCATCTTGGGCGGAGTCTCATAGTAGATCTTGTCTTCCCAGTCGCGTTTCACTTCCAGGCTGTAGACAAACCGGCTCGGGTCCTGCTTCGGCACGACCTGCATGCAGCCGATGACACGCGGCGGATCGTTGCCAAGGATGCCGACGGTCACTTCCTCGCCAGAGATGAATTCTTCAAGAAGAATTCCCTGCTTGTAGTCCTGCCAAAGCGATACGACCGTTGGGCCGACGTCTTCGAGTCGCTCAATCAGGCACTTCGAACGAATGCCCTTGCTCGATCCCTCGCAGACGGGCTTGGCGATCAGCGGGACGTTGAGGCCCGACTCGGTCACCATACCGGGGAACTCGTGGTAGTCGCCATCGTACCCTTCGTCGTCAAACGTGATGAAGAGGCCATCCGGGATGCGGATGTCGGCCTCGCGGACGACGCGCCGGCACATGTCCTTGTCAAGACAAAGGGCGAGCGTCAGCACGTCGGAACCGGTGTGCGGGATGCCGAGCATTTCGCAGACGGCCGGCACACGAGCTTCGCGGTTGCGTGAAGTGCCGGAGCCTTCGGCGAGGTTGAAGACCAAATCAGGTGGATCATCGAGCAATTTGCGGAGGAGGTCCTTACCATTGCCGAGTTCGACCGGCTCGTGGCCCATCGAGCGAATGACATCGGCGATGGCCCGGATGGTCACCGGGCTATCGAATTCCTCGTGCAGGTCGTCGGGGGCACCGGGCGGCAGAGGTGATTTGGGTTTGAGGTCGAACGCGATCCCGATCTTCATCCAAAAATCTCCGCCGCTTGCGGCGTAGCGGGCGCTACGCCGCAAGCGGCTAATTCAATTGCGGAACCCAATGGTGATGAGTTCCTCTTCCGCTTCTTCGGTCACCTCGGGATGCGATGAACCGCATCCGCTCGATTTGGACTTGAGCTTGCGCCGGGCCATCCGCTCGCTGCCTTCAGGGATAATGACCGACCGCGTCCCTTGCAGCAACGAGCTGACGCCGCGTGTGACCGTCGTCTCGGTCGTGATCGGCTTGTCCTGGGCCTGATAGCGAACGATCTGCCCTTCAAAGTTGCGGAGCACGACCGCGTCTTCGCCTGCCGAGATCAGGTAGTTCGGCATCACCGGAATCTTGCCGCCGCCGTGCGGGCTGTCGACGACGTAGGTCGGGATGCCGAGGCCGGACATGTGGCCGCGCAGCCCTTCCATGATCTCCATCCCCTTCCACACTGAGGTGCGGAAGTGGCCGGCCCCAGTGACGGGGTCGCAATGGAAGATGTAGTACGGCCGCACTTTGATCCGCAGCAAGCCGCGAAGCAGCTTGCGCATCGTCTCCAGGCTGTCATTGACGCCCTGGAGCAAGACGGTGTGATTGTTGACCGGCATGCCGGCCTTGAGCAATGCGTTACAGACCTTCTTCGCCTCCGGCGTGATCTCACGCGGATGGTTGAAGTGAGTCTGTATCCACACTTTCTTGGCCGAACGCAGCAATCGCAAGAGGTCCTTGTCGTAGAGCCGTTGCGGCAACGTGACCGGCACCCTTGTACCGATGCGAATCACGTCAACGTGCTTGATCCGCGACAGGCCGTCCAGGAAGAATTTTAACTTTGGCGTCGGCAACGTGAGCGGGTCGCCGCCCGAGATGATGACGTCCTTGATCTCCGAATGCTTGGCGACGTACTCGACCATGCGCTGATCGTCGCGCGTGATCGCTTCCCAGCCGCCGCGGGTGAGCGTGGCGCGTTTGCGCGTGCAGAAACGGCAATACATTGAGCAGGCAGGCGTCGTGACGAGCAAGGCCCGATCCGGATAGCGGTGCGTCACACCGGGGACCGGCGAGTCCTTGTCTTCTTCGAGCGGATCTTCGAGTTCGTAGCCGGACGGATTGTCCAACTCGCGGCCATCGGGGACCGCCTGCAGACGAATCGGGTCGGCCGGGTTGTTGGGATCGATCAGCGAGAAGTAGTACGGTGGGATGACGACCTTGAAGTCGGCTTCCAGCCGGCCAATCTTCTCCAGCTCCTTGTCGTCGAAAGTCAGCAGTGTGCGAAGCTGACGGACGGAGCGGATGGCGTTTTGCATCTGCCAACGCCAGTCGTCCCACTTGTCTTGCGGAACGTCTTTCCAGAACGGATGGCGGCGCGGGCTACTAGGGGGTTCGTCGTCGTCGAAGGCGGGCATGGGTTGCGGGACCGCCACGGACTCAACAAAAGAGCGGGCTTCCATATCGCTCATACAGGTGCGGTGACCTCCAGCATTGGTGTTCCCGGCTCTTGCGAACTCCCGCAGTCCGCGGGCCGGGTTACTTGGCGGTGCATCAACTCGCGCCGATACGACCGTATTAATACGACATGGTAACGTTGGTCTTTGAAAACACAAGTTCTTCCGTCCAGATTCCGAACACTTTTCTTCAATCTCGCGCGCGACGTCGAAGCGCATGATGACGACATCAACGCGCTGATCGCGCGCGAATCATAACGTCACGCGCGTCGCGTCCTGTTTCTCGCGGTACTTCTGCGCGCTCGCGAGGCAATCTCGCAGCGTGAACGCGCGCGTGGGGCGAACGTCGCCAAGCGCCTGATTTTCTCGAACGATTTGGACGGTGAGTTGCGCATTCGACAGCTGAGAGCGCGATCACGAGATGTCGTTGAGCGCGGCCACGAGTCGCGTGACGTCGTCGCGCGTGTTGTAGTGCAAGAGTCCGACGCGCACCATGCCATGCGGTTCGACGCCGAGAGCCTCGGTCAACGGCAACGCGTAATAGTTGCCGTGCCAGGCGAAGACCTTGTGCGCTGCGAGGTGCTTCGCGACCTCACCAGGTGTCCGTCGCGCGTGCGTAAACGAGACCGTCGGCACACGTTGATCGAGTCGCTTCGGATCGGTACTGCCGTACACACGCACGCCTCGAACCGACGCGAGCCCTTCCAGCAACATGGCCCCGACTTCGCGCTCGTAGCGTTCAATTTCCGCGAACGCACGCCGCAGACAGGCACGCCGATTGCCTGTTTCTCCGAGAGTTTTGCCGATTTCCGCGAGATAGGCCACGGCGGCCCCCGTGCCCGCGATGGCCGCGAAGTTCTGCGTTCCCGTCATCCAGCGGTCCGGCAGCGTCTCCGGACAGGGTCGCACCTTGTACGCCGGCAGTTCCTCCATCAACGCCCGTTTGCCATAGAGGATGCCGACGTGCGGCCCGAAGAACTTGTAAGCCGAGCAGCAAAGGAAGTCGCAATCCCACACGGCCACGTCCATCAAAAGGTGCGGTGCGTGGTGAACCGCGTCGAGGAATACGAGTGCACTAACCTCGTGGGCGAGCCGAATCATCTCTGGGAACGGGTTCCGCGTGCCGACCGCATTCGACGCGCAGCCGACGGCCACGAGCTTCGTGCGCGGCGACAACAGCCGCCGATAGTCCTCCAGGTCGAGCGTGCAGTCTTCCGCACGGATGGCAACATGGCGAATCGTCACGCCACGGTCCTGCGCCGCCCGCACCCACGGCGACACATTGGCATCATGATCAAGCCGCGTGACGATCACCTCGTCGCCCGGCCGCCAACGCGTGGCGATGGCCCGCGATAGGGCGAAGGTCATCGTCGTCATGTTGGCGCCAAAGGCGATGCAGCCGTCGTCCGGGGTGCCGAGCAGGTCGGCACAGGCACGCCGAGCTTCATCGACGACGGCATCCGACTCCTGGCTCGTCGCGAAGGCGCCACCGTGGTTGGCGTTGTGGCGGATGTAATAGTTGGCGATCGCGTCGATTACCGACTGCGGAACTTGGCTGCCGGCGGCACCATCGAGGAAGGCGGCATCACGCCGGAGGGCAGGGAATTGGGGGCGGATGGTAGTTGGATCAAATTGCATGTTCAATTCCCCACGACGAAGGCGAGCGGAGCGGCGTAAGCCGCCCGATAATGGCGACACAGCGCAACAG
>DATANR010000376.1:0-25144 GCA_036266155.1 Gemmataceae bacterium
TGGGTCGTCACGAAGACTGAGGAAGGCGCGCCGCCGGTTGGGGCTATGGCCGAGTTCCACAAAGACGGCAAGCTCACGGTCACGATGAAGATGGACGACAAAGAAGTCAAGATGGAAGGGACCTACAAGGTCGAGGCGCACAAGTTCATCTGCACCTTCAAGGAGAACGACAAAGAGAAGTCGATGACGCACGAGGTCGCCAAGATTTCCAAGGACGAGATGACCTTCTCGTTTGAAGGCAAGACGGTGACCGCCAAGAGGAAATCGTAGGTACGACGTTCGCTCGCGCAAGAAATGACAAGGGGCCGCTGCTCAATGCGACTAGCGGCGGCCCCGCACATTTTCGAGACACTCGAACGCGCAACAGAAAACCAGGCCGACCGCTCGTGCGCGTCGACGTTCAAACTATCGCCCGAGCCGAGCGGCCGTCTCGGCATGGTTCAAAACGGACGACGCGAATGGACCGATTGTCATATTCCGCAACCTCAACGATGGCGGGGCGATGATCTACCTGGGCCTCGAGGGGGGCAATCTGATCGGCCTAATTCGCGAGGACGGGGGAGAAAACCGCGGCCCGGCGCTGATTCGCGGGGAACCGGTCAATGATTCGACGTGGCACCATGGCATGGTAATCCGCGACGTTGTGGGCGACCGAATATCGCTCTACGTCGACGGCGCCTTGCAAGGGACGAAACCAGCGGCGGCGAGCGGGGCCGCCGGATCGATCACCACGAACACTCGCGCGCTTGCCTGCGATCGCTACAACGTGATTCGACAGCAGAGTACTATCGACCGCGAGTACCTGCGTGGGGCAATCGACCAAGTGTGCGTGTATAAGAGCAAGCCGCGGTTCGTGGGCAGCAAGGCAGATTCGCCTGCCCCGCCCGCGACAGCGCCCCTCCGCATTCGACAGGAGGGCCGGGCCTATCGACTCGCTCTCGCGCCGGACGGCAAGCAACTGATTACCGGCGTCAACAACTTTCTCCGGCGCTGGGATGCGACGACCGGCAAACCGATTGGCGAACCGATTGCCTACAAGTCTCCGGTGCACGGCGTCGCGTTTTCACCGAACGGCGAACTGTTCGCCACCGGTTGCGGCGACGGCCGGCCCCGTCTCTACGATGCCGCCACCAGCGAGCTGCGGCGCGAGTTCGACAACCAGCAAGGCGATGTCGCCCGACTCGCCTTCTCGCCCGACAGCAAAGTGCTCGCCGCCCACTCCGGCCACATCATGGTCCTATGGGACGTGAAGACGGGCGTGCGCATCGCGGACTGCAAGGCGCCCAAAAGTTCTCCACCTATCTTCGGCATCACTGACGTCGCCTTTTCGCCGGACGGTAAGCTCCTCGCGGCCAGCGACCAACATCTCGCCGTGCATGTCTGGGATGCAAAGTCCGGCGAACTGCGGCACACGTTGCCGGGCCACAGGCGGGAGGTGTTTTCCGTCGCATTCTCGCCGGACGGGAAATGGCTGGCGTCCGGCAGCCTGGACGGTACTGCCAAGTTGTGGAGCGCGACCGACTTCAAGGTTGTGGCCACGCTCGAGGGCAAGGGCCGGATGGGCAGCGTTCAGTTCGCTCCGGATAGCCGCATCCTGATCACGGCCGGCGGCGACGCAGTCCGGTTGTGGGACGTCGCTACCCGGAGCGTGATTGCTACCTTGCCGGGCGAACATGACATTCTCGGCATTCAGTTTTCCCGTGACGGGACGGTCCTGGCCACCGGTGGTTCAGCCGACTTCGTCAATATCTGGGATGGGGCAGCGCTCCTGGGCAAACCGGACGCCAAGGCTGGTCAGGCGAGCCCGCCACCACCCGATATTGCCCCCTTTATCGGTCAGTGGGAGCATCCCGCTTTCATCCGCGAAGTCTGGACAGTGAAATACGAGGATGCAAAACTCTCGGTTTCCGGCATTTATTACCGTGACAGCGTCGAAGTCGGCTCGTTCGTGTCCAAATCAGTCGAGTTCAAAGACGGGACGCTTTCGTTTGAGCAAGTTTATGTGGCTTCTCCGAGTCCGATCTACAAGGACGCCCGGAGCACGCTCAAGATAGACCCCAAAAACCCGGACCGTGTCTTGCGGACATGGAAGAACGACACTGGATCAGGATCAGACGCATTCCCCCGAATGAAGAATTGATGACGTGGACGTAGCTCGTAACACGTTCTGTCTTTTCGAGCTACGTCCCGCCTGCCCTTAATAAGTGGGCGACACCTTCGAACTCAGCAATCTTTTCGACAAAGCATGGGAAGCGGACCTCGCCTCACGGCAGTGTCGTCAGAGGAACCATGAATTTGAATTGCGTATTCAGATTCGCGATCAATTTCTGATCGTCCGTGACCAAGTCACATCCCTCTTGCTCGGCAAGGGCAACATAAAGTCAGTCATACAGTCCGCCGCGCGTCCGCGATGAGATTTTCACCGCTCGCATGAGAATTGCGTTTCTGGGTGGTGTGTGTTTGTGAACGAAACGCAGTTTCTCAATCCATGAACTACCCCTTCGCCAACTCCGTCCACAGGGCCTTGTAGTAGCGCAGCATGTCTTCGCCGCTCGCGACATCGACGGGCGTGCGGCCGACTTCGATCATGGTGAACCGGTCGTAGCCGGACTCGCGGAAGAGGCGGAAGAGTTCGCGGTAGGGGTAGATGCCGAGTGAGTCCTTGTAGATCTCGTTGATGTGGCAGCTCTTGATCCACGGCTTGAGCAGGTCGAACGCCTCTTTCACGGAGCCGTCCTTCACGTCCGTCGCGTTTGAGTTCCACGTGAGACCGACGCTCTTGTGGCCGCAGTGGTCCATGATCGTCTTGATGTTCTTCGGCTCCTGCGTGCCGGCCCCATGGACCTCGACGCAGATCTCGATGCCGAATGCCTCGCCCGCCTTGCCACATTCAATCAGGGCTTTGCCGATCTGCTCCAACGTTTTCTCGACGGGCACGCCTTTGGGCAGGCCGTTGGGACGGACCTTGACCATGTGCCCGCCGATGTCGTGGACGAGCTGGACAAACTGCTTGCACGTCTCGATGTTCTTCTTGACGACCGCCTCGTCCGGTGCATGGAACTCGCACACGGTGCCGCAGCCCCAGCAGACGATGCCGCTGTCGGCAAACTGTTTCTTCACCGTGTCACGCTGCTCGGGCGTGAGCGTCGGCTCGACGCCGTGCTTGTGCGTGGTTCGGCATTCCACCGCCGCGATGCCGACGTTTTTGCAGACCTTGAGGATCGTCGGCAGGTCCCACTGGGCGGCGACGTTGTACGTGACCATGCCGAGCTTGAAGTGCGGCGTCTTCGTGTCGGCCTTCGGCTCATCGGCATGAAGCGTCGGCATGCCGAGAGCGGTCGCGCCGGCAGCGCCGGCGACGAGGAACTGGCGTCGGGTCGCGGTCATGGCTCGCCTCCGTTATTTCTTGTCCGGCAGAATCTTCAGGCCCTTCACGCCGTTGAGCTTGATGCGGAACAGTCCGCCTTCGCTGTCGCTTTCGCCCTTGATGCCGCCGGTGATGTACAGGGTATCCATGTCCGGCCCACCGAAGGCGACATTGCTCGTGGTCAGGTTGCCACCGGGATACCGCCGGATGATCTTGCCTTCCGGGCTGACGACCTGCACCTGCCGCATGCCGTAGTGGGCGACATAGAGATTGCCCGCGGTGTCGAGGCACATGCCGTCGGGCTGATTGTCGATCTGATCCTTGACTCTAATTGGCAGATCGCAGAGTACCTTCATCGGCCCGAGCTTGCCCGGCGATTCGACGGGATATTCGAGAATACGGTTCTTCTTGCTTTCGCCAACGAGCAGCCGCTTGCCGTCCGGTGTGAGGACGATGCCGTTCGGGAACGCGAGCCCCTCCGCGCACAAATGGGTAAAACCCTTGCGGTCGACATAGTGAACGGTGCCGATCGGCTTCTTGTCGTGGGAGCCGCCCGGATCCGTGAAGTAGAAGCCGGTATTTGGCACATCGAGGCTCAGATCGTTGGGTGCCCGGAGCGGCTTGCCGCCACAGTTGTCCGATGCCTTGCCGAGCATCTTGCCCTCGGCGCTCACGTGCAGCATCGCGTGCAAATCGCCATCGCAAATGAGGTGGGTGCCGTCGCCGAGGATCTTGTGCCCGTTCGGAGCGCCGCCGGAGTTGAGCCATTCCGACTTCTTGCCGTCCGGCGTCACCTTGGTGACGAACTTGCCGTGCGAGACATAGCCGTTGCCATCGCGATCAAAGACGATGCCCTCGCAGTACGAGGGGACGCGGACGACTTCTTCGATCTTCAAGCCGTCGGCCGTTGGCAGTTCGCCAATCGTGAGCACGAGAAAGGCCAGGGAGGTGGCGCTCATGATGGTCTCCAGGGTATGAGGTCGGAGGATAGGCGATGCGAGGGAGGAATTCCAGAGCGCAGCTATTTCGCCAGCAATTTGCGGCAGATGCCGGCGACCGCTTCGGCCTTCGCGTCCCATGTATGCTCGCGACGCACCTCTGCCGCTGCCGTTGCACCGAATCGACGACACTCATCGGGACTTCCGGCCAGCCGTTCCATCGCCAGCATGAGTGATTCGACCAGTTCTTCACGCGGACGCATCGGCAGCTTGATTCCAGTAGTTTCTGACACCAGCTCGGCCGGCCCGCCGTAGTCGACGATCAGGCACGGCAGGGCACACGCCATCGCTTCGAGGATCACACCGCCGCCGAACTCGCGCAGACTCGGAAAGACGAAGGCTTGCGAACGACGCATTTCTGCGGCTAATACCGGCTGCGGGACCTGGCCGAGGGATTTGACACAGTCTTGTAGCCCGTGCTCGGCGACGAAGCGCTCGTGAGCCGGCCCGTCTGGGCCATCGCCGATCACGATGAGTTCGCATTGGCGAAGTGCGGTTGATCGGCGCATTGCCTCGAGCGTCAGCGACAGCCCCTTGTAGGGAACCAACCGGCCGACGGTTACGAAGCGGAAGCGGCCGGCCGGTTCGGGCCAGCGGTCGGCGATTGGGAAGCGTACGGGATCAACGCCGTTCTCGGGCAGGTGGAAGCGCTGGCCGTGGAAGTGGCGTGGTATCTCGTCGGCCGTCGCGCGGCTTGCGGTGATAACGCCCGCGAGATGCCGATACGTCGAGCGGTGATAGGGCAGCAATTTGTAGAGATTGCGGAGCGGCACCAGCCATTCGCGTTCGCGGCGAACCAACTCCGGAAACTCGCGCGGCCAGGGCAGGCCGCCGTTCAATGGGCCCGCGAGCATCGGCACAGGGGTCTTCGCGGCCAGCGGACTGACGGCCGTCGGCGACAGCGGCGTGATGCGGTGGATCAGGTCGAAGTCGCCACGCTGGAGTCGGCGGCCGAGTTTCGCCCAAACGAGATGCTCGAACACGACATAGCTTGGCCAAGCGAGAGCCGTGTCGATCGTCCAACCGAGTTGATCGCCGCCGCGGATCAATTTGGCGAGCTTGTAAATCGGGGCGGCGATGAACTCGTTGTCGATGAAAACGACGTCAGCGTGTTGAGCGATATCCGAAGTAGTCAGTCCGGCGCGATTGCGAACGTGCGTGACCAATGTAATCCGGAGATCGGGCCGAGCGGCGAGTGCGCGAGCGAGATTGAAGCCGACGAGCGGGACGCTGGTCCAGGTGGGATTGCAGGCCTCGGCGATCAGAAGGACTCGGAGCGGCTCGGTCATGCGGACTCAACGCGGGGCAGGCGAGAGTCGTTTATACAAGGCGAGCGGAGCACCGTAAGGTGCCCGATGATGACGGCATCGGGCACCTTACGGTGCTCCGCTCGCCTGTCGCTATTTCCGATCCTTCAACTCCTGCTCCAGCCGCTTGAGCTGCTCGCGAAGCTGGTCGATCTCCTTCTGCAGATCGCGCTGCATGGGGACTTTCGTCGCCGGCTCGATTCGCGGCGTGCTCGGCGGCGGCGGAGCAGCCATCTTTGGGCGCTCGTACACAGCGACACGCACATCGTCATCCGCTTCAAAATCCACCGGGATCAGTTTGACGGTTTTGGTGCTGCACGCAATGAACAGCCGATCGCCTTCGAACTTGTAGATGCCGACCATTGGATTGTCTTCGGGTTTCGCCATCGTCATGGACATCTGCCGCGGCGACTTGGTTTCGTCGATGCGGACCCGGCCGTGCGACCCGTCCGATGTCAGCACGCGATCCTTTACGAATTCGGTTGTCTCCGGCTTCTGCCCAGGCTGAACAGGCTTGCCGTCGAGCTGTGTCAACACCCACGTTCCTTGAAGGCGATCGAGATCGCTTTGCGCGGCTACTGGTGGCCTGACGTCACTGTCCGCCGTCTCCTTGCCCGTGGTGTTCCCACGATCTTCCGGTATGCTCTGCCGCGGCGGATCGGGAATCAGTGCCGGTGCGGGACGAAGGTCGGGCGCCGTCGCGGCCGGAATCACGGGAGGACCGGCCGGCCCAACGAGCGGCATCGGCGGAAGCGTGACGGCCGTCGGCGGAACGAGTGGACCGGGGTCGGCGGCAATCGCCGGCGGAAGCACGTCCCCGACGGGCATCGGCGGCGTCGGTTGCGGCGGCGCATCGGGCTTCCACATTTTCGCGGCGCGTTGGAAAGTCAACAGGTAAACGCCGCCTTCGCCATCGCCCTTGAAGTCGGTCGGTCGCAACAGCGGCGAGCCTTCGAGCTCGGGCAGGCAGAGGACCAGCTTCTCGCCGTCAAGTTTGTAGATGCCGCACAAGCGAACAGCGCTCGTGGAATAACCGGCTCCGCCAGGCCCTGTGGCCTGCTTGGTCTCCGCCGAGTGCAGCGTGAACCACTTGGGACTGCGCGTGCTGTCGAGGTCCGCATAGGCGACGTACGACGAATTGCCCGGCGCATTCACGAGGTCCGTCGGTCCGGTCGCCGGCAACAGTTGAAGACGCCGAAGCGTCGCCCAGCGCTGCGGTTTAGCCGCGGATTTGGCGAGATTGGCGATCGCGGTTTCCACCGGTCGACCATCGACATCCGCAAGTTCCCAGGCCCCGACAACTTTGCCGAGGTCCGCGCTCTTCGCCGGATCGAGCGGGACTGCGTTGGTGCTGGCCGCGGTTGTCGGCGGCGTGGGTGGTGGCCCAATCGGCTCGATACTGTCGAAGCGTGGAGTCGCCGCTGGTGGCTCTTTTCTTGCTGGCTCGTCCCGCTCAAGGGTCACGATGGTCACACCGGCATTGACTGCCGTGGCGAAACGGGTCGGTCGCGCGATCCCCTCGGCCTTGGTGCGAAAGGCGATTGTCAATGTGCCATCTGGCTCAAAGCGATAAATTCCCTGAAGGCTCTGGCGATTGAGACGCCCGGTCTTCGATGGATCGAATTGAGTCAGCGTAAAGTCGATGGTCGGCGGTGTTGTCTTTGCGTTTAGCGTAAATTCCTCGGCGGCGTCCTCTTTGATTTCCCCGCCCGTGGACAATGCAGTGCCGGCAAACTTCCATTCGTAGTCAATTTCGAAAGCGGAAACCCCGACCCGCGTTCCATCGCTTGCTGTGGCTACAAGCCACTTACCCTGGAACTTCTCATAATCCGGAGCAACACGTGCCGGCTTTGCAGGCACGACCGGCGCATCCTTGGGTAATGTCTTTGGAGTTTCCTTCGCTGCAGGCCCGTCCTTGCCGGGCTGCTCACCGGCGCCGCTGGCCGGGCCGGGAATCTGCAAGCTGACGACGACGCCGAGCAGCAAGACGGCCGTGCCCGCGAGGGCGCCGGCCTTGAGTTTAGCGGCAAACATGGCGGCGAGCACTCCTTCGGTGAGAACGATGGCGGAGACCGACGCGGCACTCGTGTGCATGGCCGCGGCGGCGGTGGATGCAGTCAGGGCTTCCGGCACAACGACCGGAGCCAGCGTGGAACCGAGAGCGAGCGGGAACCCGTGCCGGCCGAGCTTCCGCCGCAAGAGATCGCGGGCCCGGCCAAGTCTGCTCGAGAGCGTCCCTTCGGTCAAGCCGAGCCGAGCCGACGCGTCACGCCGCGAGATGCCTTGAAGCTCGCACAGAACCACGGGGTCGCGGTACTTCGCCGGCAAGCGCTGGAGAGCGGCATCGAACAACGGCAACCAATCAAGCGGCGGATCATCAACGCGAATCGGTTCCGGCATGTTGTCGGTCGGCCGCTCACGCGCGGCGATCCGCGACCGCCGCCGCAGCGCTTGCCGCGCGGCCCGATAAGCCACCGCACAGAGCCAGCCGCCGAGCAGGTCGCCCTTGCGGATCGACCGGGCCTTCCGGATGAGCACCAGGAACGCGGCCTGAAAAGCGTCGTCCGCATCCGTCGTCGGACCAAGGATGCGCCGGCAGACGGCCCGCACCATCGGCCCGTGCCGCGTGACGACTTCCTCGAACGCCACCTCGTCGCGATCGGCGAGGAAGCGGCCGAGCAGCTCGCGGTCGCCGAGCAGGTGATACAGGCGGCGGCGCTCGGTCCGACGCAAGTGGCGGAGTACGCCGTGCATGACCGCGGGGTCCGACATGAGGTGTGACTCCATCCTGGGGTCGACCAAGCTCCTGCACCACTACACTGCCGCAACTGGCGGGGCGCGTCCCGATTTTTGGAAAAGTGTATGCGGTCAAGCAACCCCGATCGTGCACGAAATTGAGAGATTGCCAACAGAGATTGCCACCCTCCCCCTATGGTTGGCAATCTCTGCTTGCGTTTTCGCGCCCATGCCAATACCAGCAAAGGAGATGGGCTGAAAACGCACAGCGCGAAATTCTAGCGCCAGGAACCCCCGATTTTGGCCCTTGCACACTTCACCCTTTCACATCGGAGCAAACGTCATGATCTCAACCACCCCTCTGCCGCTCAGTGAAGTTCGGGCCGAATCCGTCGCCTGGCTTTGGCCCGGCTTTGTCCCGCGCGGCCAACTGACCTTGCTCGACGGCGACCCCAATCTTGGCAAGTCGCTGACGACCACCGACCTGGCCGCCCGCCTTTCGCGCGGCCTGCCGCTGCCCGACGGCACACCCGTCGGCACGCCTACGCCCACCCGCACGCTGATCGTTCAGGCGGAAGACGGCACGGCGAGTACGCTTGTCCCACGCTTGCTCGCCGCCGGCGCCGACCTCAACCACATCTTCGTTCTGCCCGATGCCGTTACGCGCCTGTTGCGGTTGCCGCGCAATCTGCCGACCCTGGAACGCGCCATTCAATCGACGCGTGCCGAGCTGGTTATCATCGATCCTCTGGTCGCCTTCTTGAGCCGGGCCATTTGCACGGGCAGCGACCAGATGATGCGCCGCGTCCTCGGCCGGATGGGGGCGATGGCCAATCGCACGGGGACCGCCATCCTGATGGTTCGCCATCTCAACAAGAAGTCGGGCCAGCGTGCCCTCTATCGCGGCGGCGGCTCGATCGGCATCGTCGGCGTCGCCCGGTCCGCCCTGCTCGCGGCCGAGCATCCGGCGGGCGATGGCCGCAAAGTCCTGGCGACGCTCAAGACGAACCTGGGCCCCGCGCCGCGCGCACTCACCTATCGCATCGTCGGCACGGAGTCGGGCTCGGCGATCATCGAATGGCTCGAAGCGATCGACCTGACGGCCGACGAAGCCCTGTCGCCGGACGACGAGCCAAAATCGGAGCTGGCGATCGTCGTGGCGTCCGAATGGCTGGTGGCCGCCCTCAAGGACGGCCCGCGTCCGGCCACCGAAGTCATCGCCGCCGCCCTCGCCGCGGACATCAGCGAAAGGACGCTGCAACGCGCGAAAGAACAAGTCCGCGTCGACAGCAAGCTGATTGCCGACAAGCAAACGGGCGTCAAGCGCTGGCTCTGGAAACTCTGGAAGCCGCCGTTCGACCTGCCGGAAATGCCGTGGGAAACCGAAGGTTGGGACCCGACGCCGCAGGCCGACCCGGTGCGGCCCAAGAAGCGGACGCGACGGCAAGCAAGCGAGGAGGAGACGCCGGCGTCGCCGAGTGCGTAATGGAATTCAGCTACAAAGCAGTTGCATTCGACTTGAAGTTTTCGAGCAGGCGGACGGCGAGCGTCAGTCGCCGGCCGGTTGCAGGACGACCCGCCATCGTTTCGGCATGGCGTTGAATGCGGTCATGTACGTCGCTTCCAGCGGCACTGGAACATAGGAGTCTGGTTCCAGATACAAGGGCATGTCGGGCAAGCGATGGCCGACGCCAATCGGTTCGATGTACGCCCGCGTGACCAGACCGCATTCATAAGCAACCAGCGTGAGCGGCTTGTCTGGAGGCAAGATGAACGGCTCATCGTTCACCTCTCCCCAGATGGCCGCGTGGATGCCGTTCGGGTCGCGCTTGGTTGGTGGAAATGGGTCAATCAGCAGCAAGTGAACGCGGTGTTCGAGGAATTCGCACGCTTTGTTCACGAACGCTCGAAAGCCGTCGCGCGTCGACTTGTTGCCCGGCGAAACGATTTCCAGGACCGCCACGATGTGGTCGCCGCTCACATGCCGGACGACGATCGAACTCTTCTTGCGCCGATAGAACTCGGTGGCTGTCTCGGCAGTGAAGCTTGTCTTGGGGCGTGGGAGAGTCGCGATGCTGCCGGCATCGGAATTCTCCGGTGTCTGAGTTTGGAGCGCCAGGACATCGGGGCCAAAACCCGCGGCAACCTGTTCGGGCAACGCGTAATAATCCTCCGGCAACAGGCCGCTATTGAGCACCTGGCCGAGAGCCGTGATCCAGTCGTGATGAAACGCGTGAAAGATGCCCGCGTCTACGCGCTTCCAGTCATGCATTGCCATCGCCATGCCTCCGCGGTCGTGTCCATTGTAGCCGATGGCCCGCGGCGCGATGGGAGGATTGAATTGGCGATCTTTGAACGTCGGCATAATCCAGTCCGCTGGAAAAGTGGACGCAGGCGGCGACTCTTTTTTCGGCCACGCCAATGTCTGGAGATCAGGACGCACGCGATTGAAGTAAGTGCCGACCTACATGTTCGTCAATGACGAGATGCGTGATCCAAGGCGGACGTTGGGCCAACACATGCGCAACGGCAGCAGCCTTGTGCCGCCCTCCTGCGATGGCCAGAACCACGCCCTTCTGACAAATCTGCGCCAGCTTCGTCGGAGTGGTAAGCACCATCTTTTCGTTTAACTTTTGCACGAGCCCTTTTAGCCTAAGTGCAATCGCGGGTTTCAGAGTGCTTCCATCCAGCGCGCGATCCACGACGAACAGTGAATTGCACACGTCGCCAACCCAATGATGAAAAGGTCCTGGTCCTTCGGCGGGGGGATCGGTGTCGGTTACAAGCTTTCGGAGCGCAAACAGCTCTTTCTGGACTGAGTCCAGCTCGCTGAACCCCTCAAAGCGTAGCAATCGATGCTCGCCGGCAAGCGCGCCAATGCCGATAAGCGCAACGGTCACATCCGAGACATTGACGCGCTTATTTGGCTGCGTGATCGGGCCGTTTACGTAGCGGGGTGCGGCCGTCGTTCCGAGTGCGCTTTTTAAGAGCGACGCGATTGAGTCGGCATCCAAACTAGGCGGAACGATGCTCTCAAAGTTGGTCTGCTGCCACATACGATTCGATATTTGACCGGTGAGCGAGACAACTCGTTCGGGAAAGTACGAACTCGACGGTGGAATGTGGCAAGACGCTGCGGTGTAGTACAACGCTCGGCCACCCGACGTTCCGACAACATCCTTGGCTCGAATCAGAGTCGTAGCAATTCGGCCGGCCCACATACCCAAATGCATATGAATGAGGTCGTTGTGGCGACGCCATTCCTCATCGTTGTCGGTTGGGTTTCCGGATGGCGTGCGGAGTCGGGTTGTGTCGACGACAACGACATCGCGGAGCCCGAAGCGCCGCACGATTTGGTCTTCGAGATCGGGGAGAAGCGGTAGGTACCGAGACTGCAGGGCTTCTTCGACAACGAGGTGATGTACCTTCTTCTCAAGATCCCATTGCCGGACGAGCTTGCCAATCTGGCTGTCATATTTGGTCAATTCATCCGGAGTGGCGTCCGGGAACATCCGCTCGGAAACCACACGATATTGGCGTTTCTCGAACGGGAGCGACCAGAAGATCCGTGAAACCTCGCACGGATCTAGCGGTGTCGTCATTTTTTGCATGTTACCCTCACGGTCGTAATAAAAATCTTCTCAATCTTGACAAGCCGCCAAAATTAATGCGCACAAATATTCCAGTTCTAGAAATTTTTCTGTTTCTGGACATGAATCTCCCGGTCATTCTACTGTCCAATCACCCAAATGCTCACCGTTCAATCGCCCCCAGTGCCCTGCACTGCCGAGCCTTCAGCTGTTCTTCTTTGTCACAAATATTCCGATTCTAGCAATTTTTCTGTTGCAGGACATGAATCTCCCGGTCATACTACTGTCCAATCGCCCAAATGCTCACCGCTCTATTGCCCCTCCGTTGCCCCGCACTGCCGAGCCTTCAGCTGTTCTTCTTTGTCTTTACTTTGGAGGTTCAACAGATGTTCCGCGTCACCGTAGCGCCTACGGCCGGCCCTGCCGATAGCGCCGACATCGTCAGCGTGGTGTATCGATCTAGTCGCAATCACCAGCGGCGGCTCAGTTACGGTCAATTGTGTTCGGCGTTTCAGAAGTCGCAGGAGGCGCCAGCTTCGAGCGACCGAATCCAATTCTCGCTGTATCGGATCAATTCCGAACCCGCAGCATTGGTGACAACCGCCGTCCATTGGGATGAAGTGGTTCGAGCAACATACCTTTGCATCCGTGATTTGTACATCGATCAACGCTTTCGCGGCGCGGGTCTCGAACGCGTTTTGACCGAGCCCCTTGCGAAGGCTAATCACGGTCGAGAATTGCGGATGCTCGTGAGTTGCAAGGACATTGAGATGCTCGACGCCTGTTCTTGCTCGCAGTTTGGCGAAAAGGACTATAGGATGCTGACGAAATCCCTAACCACCGCCGACGTCCATGCGCAGAAACAGCGCGTCGAAATTCTCAACGATCTGCAGGTTATGCGCCACGAAACCTTTAACAACGAGTCCTACTTCACGCGGCACGCACGCTTGGAGGATGAGGACGCGATTGTGAAGTACACGCGCATGATGGGACGCGAGACCCTCTCTCAGGACTTGCGCCTCGAAGTTGTTCGACAGGGCGTGCGACGAGCCTTGTATCCGAATATCGATTCCGCCACTGTGGGCGAGTACATGGTCACGACGCACAAGCAGGTTGTCGTCGCCATCATGAAAGTTGTGCCGCAATACGATCCCTTTGACGGATCGTGGATCGCATACCTGCGCCGCGCCTACATCCACCAAAAACACCGTGGAAAGGGACTACTGGGAGCATTGATCGACGCCGCGCTCGGCCTCGTCTGTCGCTTGGCGACAAGAGAACTTCGCTCGTTCGTTCACCGCGGCAATGCCAGCGAAGACTACGTCGCTTTGCACGCCTTCGAAAGTTACGGTTTCCGACGCGACGACGATGTTCTGTTCGTGAATCGGCGATAAGTGATCGCAGGTACAACGGCCCCGCCGTTTGCCTTGTGCGAAGAGCGCCGCTTCCGCCATCCGCTAAGAACCGAAAGTGGCGTTCTTGCACCGCTACCTGCCGAGGGCCGGAAACCACAGATATGGCCTGTGTCTGGTCTTGACGTCCGGTTGCAACCTCGGCTACGCGGCCACCTCTTGCGCGTCAAATCCGAGACCATGCCCATGAAAGCAGCGTACCTGGCAATTGTCATTGCTTGCTTGACAGGACGGGACATTTTCGCCCA
The DNA here is from genome assembly GCA_036266155.1 of Gemmataceae bacterium. GTDB lineage: Bacteria > Planctomycetota > Planctomycetia > Gemmatales > Gemmataceae > SIAJ01. The sequence continues at coordinate 13,659 of DATANR010000376.1, forward strand.
GCCTCCGCAGGATACGACGTCACGCGCCACGATGCCGAGCGCTCGGAAGATTGAGGCGACGGCGGTGGTTGCGATGTGCTCGGTGCCATACTGTCTTGATCTCGCCTGGCAGATTCCCCTCGGGAGCCGGCTGGGCTGGCTCACGGCATCCGCGGCAAATCCCGATCCTGTTCGTTCACCGGCCCGAGTCTTCTTGCTGCGGGGGACTGGAACCGTATTCAGTTCCGGTTACGGAGAACTCTGTACGAGGCTGCGCCGGGCCGGAATTTGGAGCGAGGACCTCGCCGATGTCGGCAATCACTGGATCTGCCGACATCTGCTCGCGGAGCATCGTGCCGGTCGGTTGCGCGGCGCGGTGGTCCTTGTCGGGCATTCTCGTGGTGGACGCCATGTCCTTGACGCCGCACGTGAACTTGAGAAGGCCGGCATTGCCGTGGACCTGCTGGTTTGCGTCGATGTAGCGCTGCCGCCGACCGTCCCGCGCAACGTTCGGCGCGCGATCAGCATGTACATGAGCCAACGACGCATCTACCCCGCCGATCCTCTGAGGCGCGACGATGGGTCGATTGCGGGCATCGAGAACATCGATCTCAACGATCCCAACGCGACGATCAAGGTGCGCGGACTGCATCACTTGAATATCACCGCGAGCCCGGCGGTGCACGATCTGATCGTCGAACGCATTCGGCAACTTGCCGGAAATAAATGACGAGGGTGGCGGAACCGAGTGGCCGTCCGCCATCAACCCTTGTCATGGAACTGCCGTTCCAAATCCTCCGCCATGCGGTCGAGTTCCTCCAGCGAAAGCCCGCCGAACCGCTCAGTTGGCGACTCTGGCCGGCCCAACATCCGTTCCAGCCTTCGGATCGAACCGACCTTCTCCTCCTGTCGGCCTTTTTGCCGGCCTTCTTGCAGGCCTTCCTGCTTGCTCATGCGCAGGTCGTAGTTGTACGCGCGCTGAGATTCCACACGTTCCTCGTAACGGATCCGTTGGATTTCGTCTTGTGTCACCATTTCCAGTTCTCGCAACGCCCTCAGGATCGACGGCGTCTGCAACGCCGCCGGCACCGCCTCTGTATCCATCTTCTCCGCATGGCGCAAAAAGTAAAGCCAAGCTTCGATGCCTGCCCCCAATTGCTCCGCACTTTTCTGGAACTTCGGCAACTCGAAAAAGTGAAACTCCAGGTCGTCCGTCAGCGGGAAACGGAGCGTTCGTTCCAGCAGCCGAAAGCATAGGTGATAATCGGGCACGGCGGGAAAGAGCACGTGATTCAAAAAACAGATCGAGATCGTCGGCCGCAGCTTTTCGTAGCCGTCGCCCTCGTGCAGTTGCTGTTGAAAGGTCTTGGCGGCGTAGTAAACGATCCGGCTGGCGAACGACGGCCGGCTGAGGATCTGCATTTCCACGTTGAACCAGCGATCGCTTTGGTCGCGAGCCCGCACGTCGACGATCGACAACTTGTCATTCCAGGCCGCCTTCGGGTTGAAGGGATTGAGAATCTGCACGCTCTCGACCCGCTCGCCTTCGGGCCGCTCCAACACGCCGTTGAGCACCTCGATCAAAAGCGCCTGGGTCTCGTCACGGCCCAACAGGAGCTTGAATGCGTAATCGACCTTCGGATCGATGCCGAGAATCATGAGGGCGATTGTACGGGAAGCGGCCCGACGGCCCGGCGACCGGATCGTGACGCGTTGTGTAACATGTTCATGTCAAATAGCGCCAACATCCAACCGGCCGTCTCGTTACACTCGTACCACCTCACGCGGAGTCCCTTCATGCGACGGATCATTGTCTGCGCCTTCGTTGCCCTGGCCGTTTCAGTAACCGCGAACGCCGCCCCCGATCCCAAGAAGCCCGGCCCCATCGACGACTCGGCCCAGATCGCGGATCGCCTTCTCGACCGCACCGAGATCGCCCAACGCATGGACAAGGTGCCGTTCCGCGAGGTGTTGGATTATCTCCAGAACAAGACTGGTCTCACCATTCTCATCGATACGCGGGCGCTGCGGGCCAATGGCGAGGACGCAGTCGCCGCAATCGAAGGCGCGCAGATCACGCTCCCCGTCATGAAGAACGTGCGCGTCGAGACCGTATTGCATAACGTGCTCGACCAGATCGACCTCGACTTCGTGATTGCCAGCGACCACGTCCGCATCACGACGCACAAGATGAAGGACCTGATCACGGGCCAAGCGCGGCGTCTGCCAGAACTCTACCCGGCGCCAGCGGGCGACGATCAGCCCGAAGTGGAGCGGGCAGACACGGTCCGCATTGCTGGCAATGTAACGATCGCTTTCCGTGAGGTGCCGGTGGGCGAAGCCTTCAAGGAAATCGGAGCGCGAGCGGGGCGCACGGTCGTAGTGTCCGCCCCCGCGGCCGAGAAGGCGAAGACGGCGGTGACGTTGACTCTCTCCAACGTCCCGTTCGAAACCGCGGCGGCCGGTCTGGCGGAAGCGGCCGGCCTGCGTGCATTTCGCACCGGCAACATCGTCGTCATCGTGACGGCCGAACGCGCCAAGTCGGCCGAGGGCGCGGCGGAAAGCATGCCGGCCGTCATGTTGAACGGTCTGGGTCGGGGCGCCATCAGTCTCGAGGAACTCGAATCGATCTCGCGCATTTTCGCCGGCAAGGGCGGCGACGCAGACACGATTCGCCGCGAATTGCAGAAATTCCGCGATGACCGCGTCGCCGGCGATGCCGAGCGCCAGAAGCTTGAAGAGCAAGTCAAGAAGCTGACGGCGGAGTTGGAGAAGACGAAAAAGAAATAGCACTCAGGCGAGCGGAGCGGCGTCAGCCGCCCGATGCTGACATTATCGGGCGGCTTACGCCGCTCCGCTCGCCACGTAATTCAACTCCCCGCCTCGCTGTCCTCCACAATCTGCTTGTAAATCTCGATCGCCTTGTCGAACGTTTTCTTCGCTTCCTCGCGTTCCGGGGCGATGATGTTGTTTTGGCGGACGCGCCAGAGTTGCTCGATCACGCCGATGCACCATTGGGCGCTGGCGCGCGACGCGCGAATCGGTTTGCCGGCCACCAGCACGTTCACCGGGTTCGTGTGCAAAGCATGGCCCTGGCGGATCGCAATCCAGCTACTCTTCGCCAGCGGGACCGAGAACTCGACGTCGTGTGGCTTGTCGTCGGCGGGCACATCCTTGGTAGCGACGGCGACGCCGTTCACGATCAATTCGACCTTGCGTGACGCCCCGATCGGCATCTGGCCGCCGTTGGCGGTGCCGAGCGGCAATGTGCTGGCGAACGCGACCTTCGTCTTCACCGTGACCGGGCCGGCGGCATCGATCTTGCTTTCGCCGCCGGCCGGTTGGTCGTTCACTGTGAATTGCAGGGCGTGGCTGTAGCCGTCGCTGACATACGAGCGACCCTTGGCGAGCCCTTCGCACCAGGCCGCGTAGTCGATCTTGTCGATCTTGCCGAGCTGCACATAAACGCGGCCCTGGCCGACGCGGCTGCCGGTGATGCACGGGAAATCGGTCTCGCCGCTGGCCTTGAGCGGGAAGCCGCAATTCATGATGTGGTACCAGCAGTTCCACTCCGGCACGCGGGCGGTGTCCATCGCGCTGATGAAGTCGCACACCTTCATCGCCGACGTCACGCAGATTTCCTGGGCGCCGATGCCGTTCATCTCCGGGATGGCGAGGTTCGGCAACTCGGCCGCGGCCTTGCGATGACTGTTCGTCAATTCGGTTAGCGAGAGCTGGCCGTCCGCGTTCGTATCCATCGCCTCGAACGCGGACGGCAACAGTCCCTTGGCGGCTTCCTCTTTCGACAACATGCCGTCGCCGTTCTTATCGAGTGCGGCCAACAGTCGTTTGGCCGCGGCGGCCGCATCGACTTGCAAGCCGTTCGCCGAGTGGGCATAGCCCGCGAAGCCACCTTGCAGCTTGGTCCACTTCATCACTGGCGTCGTCCACGTCGGCCAGCCCTTGGTCTTCGTGCCCTCGGAGCCGGGGTAGGTCTGATCACGGAGGTTGAGCAAGCAAACGTGGCCGAGCGCTTGCGAGCCGAAGCCGCTGACCTCGACGTCGTACTTCAAGAGCGTGAACGGCTCGCTCAGCTTGTTCGGGGCCGGTTCGAAGAAATTGCGCTGGAACTCGTAGCACGGGCCCCAGGTCAGGCAGCAGCCGACGTTGAGTGCTTCACCCTTGACGTGCAGGAACATGTCTTCGGGAAAGACCCCCTCGGTCGGGCTCGTGTAATGAGCGCAGCCGGCCCCGTGGATGTGATGGTCGCCGCTATACCAGCCGAATTGAGCGGGATCGACCCAGCGTTCGAGCGTCACGTCGATCTTCGCGTCGCCCGTGGCCGGCACGGTGAGCTTTTGCGTCTTCAGCTTGTACTCCGGTCCGCGGCCATAGACCATGGTGAAGTCGCCGGGAGGGAGAAGCACGGTGCCACCGTCGGGACGGTAGACCTGATCCTGGAAGAAGAAGTCCGGGGCGACGCGCTTGGCTCGTGGCGGATAGATGTGGCCCGACTTGTCGGTGAACGTGAAGCGGCCGACGGATGCCTTTCCGGTCTCATCCTTGATCGCAACCTTCACCTTGATGGCCGGCTTCACGTCAAAGAGCACGGGCGCTTCGCCGCGGAAGCCGACGTCTTGGGTGCCCTGGCCGACGTCGAAGCCAAGCGTCGCTTCGCGTTTGCCGGGTTCGCTCGAATAGACGAGCAGAAGCGCATACTCAACCTTCAACCCACTCAGATTGCGCGTGAGCGGCGGAGCGGTGGCCATCTGCAAATCGAGGAAGCGGCTCGTGTAGTCCTTCTTGATTTCCTTCTGGCTCCAGACGTCGCCGGCCTGCGGGCTCGTGACGCGGAGCGGAGCCTTGACCGTGCTGTCGTTGACGACTTTGAGCAAGACCGGCGTCCATCCCGATTGTTGAATCGTCGTCGATCCCGGCCCGGCCGCGACCTTCACGCGGGCTTCCGGGTTGACCGTGATTTGCAGCATGGCCCGAGCGTCGAGCAACTCCTGGATCTTCTTGGCATCGCGCGCGGAGATGGCGGTATTCAAACTCGCGGTCAAGTCGGCAGGCAGCGGCGTGCCGAGGAAGTCGAGTGCCTTGACGATGCGGTCGGCATTCTGGCCGAGCGGCTGACCGTCGACGTCATTGACGATCGGCAGCGGATCGGCTGCCCGAATGCCGATCAGCGGAACGAGCAACACAAGGAGGGAGAGGAGACGCATGGAGTGACTCCGCGGATGGTGAGGCCAGCAGGATACCGCGCCGCACTCGACGGGGCGAATGGATTTTGCCTAACCTGATGGAAAGACCATCACGCGAGGTGCACCATGTCCGGGTCCGTTCGCAAATCCGCTTCCGGCTACGATCTGACACCGCCGACTCCAGCCGACCTGGCGAAGCTCGCCGCGGGCCTCACGCCCGAGGAGCGGCGCGTGATCCTCAATCAAGGAACCGAGCCCGCGTTCTGCGGCGGCTTGCTCAACAACAAGGTTGACGGCGTCTACGCCTGCCGCCTGTGCGGGCTGCCGCTGTTCCGCTCGAAAGCCAAGTTCGAATCCGGCACCGGCTGGCCGAGTTTCTACGAGCCGTTTGACGAGGAGCACATCGCCAACATTGAGGACCGCAGCCACGGAATGGTGCGCGTCGAGATCCGTTGTGCCTGTTGCGGCGGCCACTTGGGGCACGTGTTTGAAGATGGCCCGCGACCGACGGGGCTGAGGTATTGTCTGAACTCGGTGTCGTTGAAGTTCGAACCCTTGGCGTGATGAGTCGCGGCGCGGGAGCCGAAGCGAAGAGATTAGGATTAGGATTAGGAACAGCGGCCGGCGTCAGTTGAGTATTGATCGTAATCATAATCGTAATCTCAATCCTAATCTCTGTTTTTGCTCCGCGAGTTCTGACGAGATCGAGAGAAAGAGAATCGCTACCCTTTTCCTTCATGGGCCAAGCCACCACAACCCACCAGCGAGTTCTCTTCGTCGTCTTCCTGCTTGCTCTGTTCCCAGCTTGCAATGCTTTGAACCCTCGCCTCGACGAAGACACTTGGTGGCATCTCGCCGTCGGGCGGTGGATCGTTGACCATGGGACCGTGCCGACGACCGACCCCTTCTCGCGGATCGGACAGGAAGAGCAAATCCCCTGGGTCGCCTATAGCTGGCTGCACGAGGTCGGGTTGTATGGCGCTTATGGGGTCGGCGGGTTTGCTGGCGTGCTCGCTGTTCGGCATGGGCTCGACTCGGCGACGTTCCTGGCGTTCGCATGGTTCATCCTTCGTGGTTCGGGCGGCCGCATCACCGCGGTCGCGGCCCTGACGCTGGCAACCGGCGCGCTCGTGCCGCTCATGCTCGAGCGACCGTGGCATTACACGATCGTGTTCACGGTGCTCACACTGCATGCCATCCTCGAACTGCGTGCTGGCGCGCCCGCCCGGCGCTTCTGGTGGCTGACGATCGTCTACGCGCTTTGGGCGAATTTGCACATTCAATTCGTCCTCGGCCTCGGCTTGCTCGGCTTGAGTCTGGCGATCGCGATGATCGAGAACTGGCGTCGCGGTGGCAGCCGATTCGCGCTTTCAGGCTGGCTCGGCCTGCTTGTCGGATGTGCCCTGGCGACGCTCGTGAACCCGTATTCATTCCGGTTGTACCAGGTGGTTTTTGAGTACGCGACGCAGACGGCCGCGATGCGCGTCGTCTCGGAGCTGGCGCCGCCCGACTTCGGCTTCTGGTGGAACTGGCTTCTGATCGCTCTCTTGATCTGGGCCGTCGGCGTGTGCGGATTGCGCGGCTTTCCGCTTTTCGATACGGCCCTGCTCGTCGTCGGCGCCGTCTTCAGCTTGCGCATGCAGCGCGACATCTGGTTCGGGGCTCTGATCGCGGCGACTGTGATCACGCGACTGCCGGCGACGCGGGGCCCGACGGAAACGCGATCGCTCTTGCCGGGCTTGATCGCCGCGACACTGTTGGCGTTGGTGCTGGCCCGCGTCGTCTGGCAAATCGGGCCGGGGGCCAACAAGACAATCGATAGTGTGAACCGGGCCGAGTATCCGGCAGGGGCCGTCGAGTATCTCCGCAAGCATCACCCGCCGGGTCCGATCTACAACCACTTCAACTGGGGCGGCTATTTGATCTGGGCGTTGCCCGAATATCCGGTCAGCATGGATGGGCGGACCAATTTGTATGGCGAGGATCGGCTGCAACGAGCCTATGCGGTTTGGAATGGAGAGCCGGGCTGGTTTCGTGATCAGGACGTACTTCGTTCGGCAATCATCTTGGCGCCTAAGAAACTCGGCAATGAAAAGGTTGTATTGGCGGAGCTTCTACGAGCGGAACTGCTACGAGCAAAGAAGGAGATTTGGCAAGCGGTTTATGAGGACGCGACGTCAATTGTGTTTGTTGTCGATATCGATGACGGCATGGGAAGTCATCGGTAATCCTCAAATCAAATCCAGCCGCCGATTGTTCGCCCGCGCCCGGTTACAGTCGAAGCACGTGCCGCGGATGATCAGCGTGTGGCCCGCGAATTGGAATTGCTTTTCGCCGCAGATCTCCTCGATTGCGGCTTCGATCGCGGGGTGCTGAAACTCGATCATTTTGCCACACGACTCGCAGACGAGATGCTCGTGCTGGGGGTAGCCGTAATCATGTTCGTAGAAGGTCTTGGGACCAATCTCCAGCTTGCGGAGCATGCCGGCGTCGACCAGCTTGGACAATGTCCGATAAACGGTCGCCCGGCTCACGGCCAGACCGGCACCCTCCAAGTCCTTCAAGAGCTGATCGGCTTCGAAGTGGCTGTGGCGAGCGAAGACGTGCTCGACCAAGTCCCTTTGCTGGCCGGTGAACCGTTGCGGGTTCGGTCGGCTCGCCAGGTATTCGCGGAACTTGTCCAGCGGGGACTGGGTGACCTGAACGGCCGGTAAGGACACCGTGGCGGCTCCGGTGAAGGGGGTGGCCTTATTCTATTGGTGCATTTGCCGCGAGGTTCGTCTTCGGGCAACCGTCAGAGAGGAGGAAAAGCAGATTAGGATTGGGATTACGATTACGATTAGGACAGAACGGTGGAACGGCCCTCGCTCCCACGTTGGTTTCCCTACGATCAATCGAAGCAAAGTCGGGCGGCGAGGCGGTCGAGAGCAGCTTCCATCTTTTCGGGTGTGTCGTAGGTGCCGGCCGCAATTTCCAAGCGCACGCGGGACACGAGGTCGTTGCGAATCTCCGGGGAGTTCGGTTGCGGGTTCATCGATGGTCCCTCCATGTTGCGGGCGATGCCGGACAGGCGGCCGAAGCGGGCGGACGCGGTCCGCAGGCGGCGGGGATGGGGCCGATTCATGATGTAGTCTCGTTCCCTGGCGAGCGGCAGATGAGCCGCCGCTGTGGAGTCTACCCCAGGCAGCTCTATAATCAACCCATGCAATCGCTTAAATGCGTCCACGGGCGGCCTCCGTCGGTCGGTGCGGTCCAATTGTAGCGCCGGTCCGTGGCGGAAAACGTGGGTTTCACTGTTCGCCTATTCACAATCCCACTGCCCCGCCGCCGGACGACGCCGTCCGACTTCCTGGGCTCACCATCACTTGCTCATCCGATGCATTCTCCATCGACGGCCCAATGTCACAGGTTGAAGTAAATCATTAAGGGTTCGGCTGATGCGGAGGCGCACAACGAACCGTTGCGCCTTCCGCGCGAGTGACGCCAGCGACGCCGATGGCACGCGCAGCACGCGACGCGCGGGCGCGTCCGAGAAAGAAATCCCCCATTTTGTGCAGTCTCACTCATGGACGGACCCAATTGGCGAACGCGCTACGGCAGCTGTGCGAGGATTGAGAGCCGCCGCGATGGAATGCGATGCGATGCACGGCAACAGTTCGAAAGGAGGGGGGTGGGAGCCAATGCCGCCCATCAAATGGGTCAACTGCTGCCAGCTGAAACCAATGGATGCGCCGCGGCCGGCGTGAGATGGTCATCCAAACGGATCGATGCATCCGATCGTCGGGCGCTGACCGTGGTAGCCAACACCCGCGGCAGGCGGACCGTGAATGTGGTCCCTCGGCCCAAGTCGCTTTGCAGGCTCACTTCGCCGCCGAGCAACCCGCACAACTCGCGCACGATGGAGAGGCCCAGGCCCGTGCCCTCGTGTTCGCGGGTCAGCGTGCTGCTTGCCGATTGCCGGAATTTCTCGAACACGCGCTCTTGCTCCTCGATGGGAATGCCCACGCCCGTGTCGGCCACGGTGATTACGACCCAGTCGCCGTCGGCCGCCGCCTTCAGCGTGACGCGGCCGCCCTGCGGCGTGAACTTGATCGCGTTCGAGAGCAAGTTGGTCAGGATCTGCCGAAGTTTCCCGGCATCCTGTCGGATCGGCTCCAGCTGAACGTCGTAGACTGTTCGCAGTTCGAGGTTCTTCTTCTCGGCAGGTAGCCGGAAGACGGGCAACAGCGATTCGCAGAAGTCCGGGACCGCGATCTCTTCCGGCCGTGGCTCCATCTTGCCCGCCTCGATCTTGGCCAGGTCGAGGATGTCGTTGATCATCGTCAGGAGTTGTTGGCCGCTCGTCTTGATGTTCGCGACCCAACGGGCCTGCTTCTCCGTCAGCGGGCTCGATGCCGAGAGCAGCACGTCGCTGAAGCCGATAATGCCATGAAGCGGAGTTCGCAGCTCGTGGCTCACCGTAGAGAGGAAGTCGCCCTTCGTCTTGTCTGACTCGTAGAGCGCCATGTTCGCGCGTGCCAGTTCATCGAGCCGGCGATCGAGGTCGCCGTTGAGCTTCTTTTGCTCCTCCTGGGCATCCATCAGATGCCGGACCATCCGATTGAACGCGTCGGACAGGTCTTCGAACTCGTCGCCGGTGTGAATCTCGGACCGCACATTCAATTGATTAGCGACGATGGCATCGGAGACGGCCTTGAGGTGTTTGACCGGCTTGACCACCACATACCGGATAATGAGGTAGCTGCCGGTCATGATGAGAATGGCGGTCAGGAGGGCGAAGGAAAGCAACAGGGCCCGGTTCATGTGCGCCCCGGTCTCGATTGCCTTGGTCGATAGCGTGACTTTGACCACGGCCATCAGGTCGCCTTCGCGGATCGGCTTGGTAGACAGCCCCGAGGCCGCCGCCCGTTTGTTGTGACAATCGATGCACGAGGCCTGGGCCCGGATCGCTCCGTAATAGTGGAAAACGCCCTGGTCCGACTGGTTGGCCATGCTCTCGCCCTGGTCCGGGTTGGCGGCCAGCTTGTTGACGATCGACACCTCGTCGCCTTCCGGCTTCTGTTCCGGTTGCCGGGCGTCCGGCTTGAGCACCTTGTAGCGATACTCGCTCAGGGCGTCCGGGTAGGTCTGCTCCGATTGCTGCTGAAAGTCGTCGATGGCGTCGCGGCGATCCAATTCCAGATGCGCCCGTGCCAGAATCGGCGGAACGAGCAGCCGGCCCGACGTGACCATCTGTTCGTAAGCAAGCCCCTCCGTCTGCCGGGCGTAGCCCCAGAACGACAGCGTCATCAGGAACAGAATGCCCCCGCCGAGCAAGAAGCGGCACTTCCGCTCCAGGTCGGTCTCGCCGAGCAATCGTTTGAAGACGCGGTAGGACATTTTGCGTGGTTATGGGACCCATCGGACCTATACGTCCCATGGGATAAGTTTTCCGAGACCCCTATCTCTGACAGTGTGGGCAATAGTGCGTCGACCGGCCGGCCAGCCGCACACACTCAATCGCCGTTCCGCAGCGCGGACACGGTTCGCCGGTGCGTCCGTAGGCTTTCAGTTTGTGCTGGTTCCTTCCCCCGGAATAGACTCCGTCAAACGTCGTCCCACCGTTTCGGATGGCTTGGTCTAGAACCCGACGAATTGAACTCAAAAGCCGACGGGCTTCGTTGGGTCGCAATGAATTGCCCGCCCGTTTTGGATCAACACGAGCGGCAAAACTCGCCTCGTCGGCATAGATGTTTCCGACGCCCGCAATCAAGGTCTGGTCCAGAAGAACCGCCTTAATTGAACGTCGCGTGCCGTTCAGGGCAGCTTGAAACGTCGAAAGCACGACATTCCACGGCTCCGGTCCCAGTCGTACAGCCAAGTACCGATCACACTCGGCACGATCTGAGAAGTAGGAGACGCTACCAAAACGACGCGGATCACGAAACCGCAGTTCGTGCTGGTCATCAAGGTGGACGACGAGATGCGTGTGCTGATCAACTTGATCCGACGGGTCCTTAACCGCCAATTGTCCGGACATGCCAAGATGAACCATCAGATGACCTGCGTCGTCAAGTTCGACGAGCAACCATTTGCCGCGCCGATCGATGGCGACAACGCGGCGACCAAGAATCTTCGGCTTCCAAGAGTTCAGCCACTTTTGGCGAAGGTTTTTTTGACTTCGCACTAGTCCAACAACGGTGCGCCCGATCAAGTGCTCTCGCAAATGGCTGGCGACGGTTTCGACTTCAGGCAGTTCCGGCATGTTGCCTTTGTATTGGCGAGCGGAGTCCCGGCGCGCCGGGACCCGATGCTGACACTATC
>DATANR010000377.1:0-3687 GCA_036266155.1 Gemmataceae bacterium
GCATTGACCGGCGGCTTCTTGCTGCTCGCGCGCAAGCCCGGTCAACCCGTATTGCCGTCGGTCATTTGCGCGGGGCTGGCCCTCGTGGCCGTGGCGCCGCGTCTCGTCTTGCAGCCAACCATTGCCACGTTCTTGTTTTTATCGGTTCTGCTGTTCCTGTTGATCCGCGTACCGCGACGACCGGGATCGTGGCTCTTCCCGGCACTGGTCGCCGGCCTCTTCTGGATATGGGCGAACTTCGATCAATGGTTCTTCCTCGGGCCTGTCCTGCTGCTGCTCTATGCCGCCGGTCAGTACGTCCGCAAAGACGAGAACGAGGACATGGCGGCCTTGTGGAAGGCGCTCGCGCTCGGCGTTCTGGCCTGCATGTTGAACCCCCATCATGTTCGGGTGTGGATGCTGCCCGCGGAAATGGTGGACAGTCAACTGGCGAGCGTCTTCGCCAACGATCAGGAGTTTGCGCCGCTCTTCCGGCAGGGCACGCAGGATTTGTTCGCCACGTTTGACAATCCGAAGAACACGTACTCGGTCTGGATTCTCATTGGGTTGACCATCCTGGGATTCGGATTCAATCGCCACAAGGCGTCCGTCGGCCTGGCGCTCGTCTGGGTCCTGGCATTTGCGTTGGCGTTGCTGCATTCGCGAGCGATACCATTTCTGGCCATCATCTCGGCGCCGGTGGCGGCCGTCAACCTGGCCGCGGCCGTCCAGCGCCTCGCCAACACGCCAATGTCGGATGGCACACTGCGAGCCATGCACGCACTGCGTGCCGGCGGGCGTGTCGTCTGCGGATTGGGCGCAGCGTTCCTGATCGCTCTCAGCTATCCCGGATGGTTGAACACCACCGTCCAGGATCGCCGCTGGAAGTGGGACGTGGAGCCAGACCCGTCGCTCGAACGCGCGGCAAAGAAGATTCACGACTGGCGAACGGCCGGCATTCTGCCGCCGGACGCCCGCATGCTGAACCTGCAACCGGTTTTTGCGAACTATGTCTACTGGTTCGCTCCAGGAGAAAAAGCATATTTCGATTTCCGCGTGGGTTTTCACCGTCCGGAGGCGTCCTATTACGCCGACTTGCGGCGGTATGTTTCGCATCAGGATTTCGCGGAAAAGCGGAAGGATCCTTTCGAAATGCGCAAGTTCCTGCGCGAGAATCAGATTGCCTTTGCCGTCTCCGCGCATCCGGAGCGGAAAGTAAATCAGGCCACGATTGTGAATCTTTGGATCGAAGGCGCCGGCGGTGGCGGCATACCTGATTGGGCGATCTGGGAAGTTCAAGGACGGGCGGTTATCGTGGGCTGGGAGCAACAGCGAGCCATCCCGGCGGCCACTTTCGATCAATTGCGCTTCAATCCGTTGCGCAACGCCTATGTCGGCGTCGAAATGCTTCCGTCGCCGCCGCAGCCATTGCACCCTCCGAATCCGCCGATGGATGAGTGGGAGCGTTATCTCATCTCGCCCCCCGTGGCGCCGGTGGACGCCGAGGAAGCCTTCGTGCTTGCGCTCTATCGCGAAAGCCTTTGGAATCAGGCGCGCATTCGGCACACCGACCTTCTCCAGCAGATCCTGGGGTTCGCCAATACGCGCTTGATGACGCCCGCCTTCAGCGTCTGGGCCTTTCACCAGGCCCAAGTGGCGCCGGTGATGATTCCGCGGGAAGTAACCGCAGCGGCGCTGCTCACTGTTCGATCGGCGCGACGGGCCATCCTGGCGAGCCCGGATCATCCCGATGGGTACTTCGCTCTCGCCCGCGCCTATGCGGATCCAAACTTCTCGGCCACTGCCGATGTCCGCGATGTTGTCGCGTCCATTAGCCTGGCGCGAGCGCGGGCCCGCATTGCCAACGATCCGAGCGATCGTCGGGCTACATTCTCGGAAGCGGAGTTGTTCCAGGCGCTGTTCAGCATGCACATGTCGGCATCGCCAAGTCGGCAGGATTTGGCGCTGGAGACGCTGCGGCTGGCAAGCGCGTATGCGCGGCGCGACCTCGAAATTGAAACCGCGAAGCCGGCGCCGTCGACGGAAGCACGCGATCGGCAGGACCGGATCGTTGACGGCATGCGTAAGCGTCTTGAGGCCATGGAAAAGACCGCGAATGAGAAGGAAGCGGCCCGCCAGAAGGGTCAAGAGCGGTTCGTGATCGTGGCCGCCAGCATGGCATCCGCGCTGGATCGCTCGGCGGCCGCTCGACGTTTTGGCCTCTACCGCGAGGCAATCAGTGAGCTAAGGAAGGCACAAGAGGAATATCAGAAGAAGGTCAAGGACGGCGAAGACAGCAAACTGTCGCTCACGGACCAGGCCACGAATCTGGCCATCCATGCCGAGTTGATCGAACTGCTTTGGAACGACGGCAAATTCGAAGAAGCGGTGCAAATCCTCGATTCCGTCGATAGTGCCGCTAATTTGCAAGCCATGGAAGGCATGCAAATGCGTGAAGCCTACTATCGGGCTCGAATGCGTGCCGCGCAGGTGATGTTTCAGGACGCGCCGCAACAACGGCAGCCCAGCCCCTTTGATTCCGATCCCGCCGCTCACTTTCGTGCCTTACGCCGCGCCGCCTCGCTCGCGGCGGGTCAATTTGAACGCGCCGCCGAGGATGATGCGCGCGAAGCTCAAACGATGCGGACGATCATAGCCGATTTCCGGCGCGATAATTTCCCAGTCGAGAACCCCAAGCCGATTCCACCAATACCGCCCATCGATCGCTTCTTCGACGCTGTGTATCGACCGCTCTTGTCGCCATTGAGTGCGGTCTCGGCTCAGCTCGGCGGTATGGCACGGACGATCCACATTCAGAAAGTCGACGAACTCGATCGGCTGAACCGCTCCGCTGCCGATCAACAGGTGCGAATTGGATTGGCGTACCTGGAACAAGGTGACATCAAGTCGGCACGTCACTATTTTGTTCAATCACAGAACGCGCCCGACTTGCAAAAGCCAAGCCCGTCCCAGCGCATTGCACGGGAGTATCTGCGCGGCATTGATGCTGTTTCCGGCAACAAGGGGACCGCTCCGTGAGGATCGTCAACCCGCGCCTGCAGGAGGACCTGAAAGCTGGCCGCCCAATTCGCCTCAACCTCGGCGTCGGCCGGCGCCCGCGTGAGGGCTACTATGGCGTTGACTGGATTGAAATGCCTGGGGTCGACCTGGTCGCCGATCTGAATCAGCCGCTCTCCGAATTGCCCGACAACTCCGTCGAGGCGATCTATACGCACCACACGTTTGAGCACGTCGTCGAATTCCTTCCATTGCTCAAGGAGATCCATCGCGTTGTCGTTCCGAACGGCAAGGTCGAGGTCGTGGTGCCGCATTTCTCGAATCCCTACGGCTATTCCGATCCGACGCACGTTCGTTTCTTCGGTATGTACACCTTCTACTACTTTTCCGATGAGGTCGACCAACCGCGTCGCAAGGTTCCGGCGTTTTACCTGCCAGAACGCTATGCCGTGGAATCGGTGTCAGTGACGCTGATGCCGACGCTCTTGATGATCAAGCCGATCCGCCGGTTGGCGATGAAGATCCTGAACTCGAGTCTGCGCTTGCTCGACTGGTACGAGCGCTCCTGGTGCCGCCATTTCCCCGCCGACAGTATCCGCTACCATCTGCGGGTCAAGAAGTAGCGCTCGTGAGCTTGCCGGCCCTGAGTTCATGGATGCGGGTTGCGAGCGGAAGCACTTGCGGATCATG
>DATANR010000378.1:0-11623 GCA_036266155.1 Gemmataceae bacterium
AAACCGGGCTTCCGGAACAGAGTCTTAGACCCATGATTTGAGTGACCCATGCCTGTCTCACGTCGAGCGATGTTGAAGTTGGGAACCGTCGGCATGCTCGGCGGTCTAACGTTGCCGCGCCTCTTGCAATTTCAAGCGCAAGCCGCGACCCCGACCGGTGCGAAGGCGAAGTCGTGCATCTTCCTGTTCCTCGAAGGCGGCCCGAGCACCATCGACATGTGGGACATGAAGCCGGATGCGGCCGCCGAAGTGCGTGGGCCGTACAAGCCGGTCGCAACCAACGTGCCCGGCACCATGATTTGCGAGCACCTGCCCAACTGTGCCAAGATCGCGAACAAGTACACGATCCTGCGCAATCACAGCCACAACGACAACGGCCACACGACCGGTTACCACTACGTGATGACCGGCATGAAGGCCGACTTCGCGGACGGCACCAATAGCCGCAAGCCGAACAACGTGCTCTATCCATCAATCGGCTCGGTCGTGGCGCGCGAGCTGGGGCAGGGCGGGACGTTGCCGCCGTACATCAACTTGCCGCATCCGCTCACCGCGGGCGGGCCGGGATTTTATGGGGCCGAGTACGCGCCGTTCGTGATCGAGGGCGACCCGGTGTCGCCCGACTTCGAGGTTCGCGATCTGGTTCCCGTTGAAGGCGTTGACGGCAAGCGTGGCGACCGGCGCCAGCGGCTACTCGACGGCCTCGACAAGCCAGCGGCTCCCACGGGCAAAGCCGGCACAATGGCGACTTATTACGAGAAGGCCCACGACCTGATGACGTCACCCGCGGCCCGCAAAGCGTTTGACATCAAGAGTGAACCAGCGAAGTTGCGTGAAGCCTACGGTTACACGACCCTCGGTCAGTGTGCTTTGCTTGCACGCCGGCTCGTGGAAGCGGGGAGTCGCTTCGTCGGCATCGATCACAGCGGCTGGGACACGCACTTCACGTGTTTCCCGAGCCTCGAAAAGGACTTGATCCCGAGCGTCGATAAGGCGTTCAGCGCCCTCGTGAACGACCTTGCGGATCGTGGGCTTTTGGACAGTACGCTCGTCGTCATGATGGGCGAAATGGGCCGCACGCCGAAGGTCAATGCGCAGGCCGGCCGCGACCACTGGTCGATGGCGCAAAGCGTTCTTTTCGCCGGCGGCGGCGTGAAGCCGGGCATCGTGATCGGCGCCACCACCAAAGATGCGACGGCGCCGACGGCCGACCCGCTGGGCGTCGAAGACATCTTGCGAACGATCTTCCACCAGATGGGTGTCGATGCCAGCAAGGTGTACTACACGCCGCTGGGCCGCCCGGTGCCGATCGTCAGCGGCGGTCGCGTGATTACGGACTTGGTGGGGTGACCGCGCCTTCCGTTGGAGTCCCGCCTTTAGGCGGTCAGGACTGAAGACCGCCTAGAGGCGGGACTCCTGCAAGGCGCTCGTTGACATACGCGAAAAACACCTTGGAGTGCATCCGTGGTTGCTCGCTCCTCAATGTTCGCACTTCACTTCGTCGCGCTCGTCCCTGCCGTTCTCCTTGCCCAGAAGAAGACCGCTGACCTGAAGGCCCCCGAGCCGGGTTACATCTTTCCAGCGGGCGGTAAGGTCGGGACGACGGTTGATGTCAAACTCGGCGGATACGATTGGACGCCGGATGTGCAGCTCTTCGTCCTCGACCCGCGCGTGAAGTTGCAGTTCACCGGCGACCAAGGGCCAATTCAGGTGCCGCCGCCGCCCTATTGGTTCGGCGCCAAGAGCACGCTGGCGCCGTTGCCATTGCCGCGGGAACGGCCGGCACGCTTCACGTTGCCGGCCGATTTGCCGCCGGGCGCGATCCGCTGGGCAGTGGCGAGCGCCAGCGGGGCCGGGCTCAAAACCGGAATCTTCTGGGTCGGCGACGGCAACGAGGTGATGGAAGAGCGCGCGGGAAAAGTGCCGCAAATGTTGCCGGTGCTGCCGATCACTGTCAACGGCCGCCTGTCGCGAATTGAAGAAGTCGATCGCTATCGTTTCACGGTCGCGAAGGATGGGCCAGTATCGTGCGAGGTTTTCGCGCGTCGCCTTGGCGTCAGTATGAATGCCACCGTGACAATTCGCGACGCGAAAGGACAAATTGTCACCGATGCCGTCGACACCGATGGCCACGATCTCGGCCTGACATTCTGGGCGACGGCGAACACCGAATACACGGTCCACATCACCGATCTCGACTTTCGCGGTGACGCGTCGTTCGTCTACCGACTAACGCTCACTCCCGGCCCGCGCATCGTTGCAACGATCCCCGCGGCCGGCAAACGCGGCGAGACGCGCGACGTTGAATTCGTTGGCTATGGCCTCGCGACCGGCAAGCCGAAGCTCGAATCGGTGACGGCGAAAGTGAGCTTTCCGGTCGACGCATCGAAGTCCATGTTCACACATCGGCTCAACACTTCATTTGGAACGACGCCGCCATTCGACATCCCGCTGAGCGATGTTGCCGAGACTGTGGCGACCGCGAAGGAACAGACGCTTACGCTGCCAGCCGCCATCACGAGCGTGATGGATCAGGCCGCGGAAGTTCGCTTCAAATGCGACGGGAAAAAGGGCGACGTCTGGGTCCTGTCCGCGGAGGCTCGCCGATTCGGCTCGCCGCTCGACCTGTCACTCGCGATTGTCGATGCGATGGGCAAGGAACTCGCCCGCAATGACGACCTGCCGGGCACGACGGATGCGGGCCTTACATTCGCGGTGCCGGCGGACGGGACTTATTCGATCGTCGCCTCCGACGTGAGCGGTAAGGCCGGCACGCGTTCCGCGGTCTATCGGCTGGCTGTCCAAAAGGCGAGCAGAGATTTCGCATTGACGACGGTCGCCCGGCTCAATGTTCCACTCGGCGGCACGGCCGATCTCATCGTCAAAGCCGACCGCAAAGGTGGCTTCAAGGAGCTGATCACGCTCACGCTCGCCGGCTTGCCCGAGGGAATCACTGCTCCCGCAAATCTCGTCATCCCCGCCGATAAGCCAGAGTTGAAGATCACGCTAACGGGCGCGGAGGCCGCGCCATCGAATGCTGCTCTAGTGACGATTACGGGAGTGGCAGGCACGGGCGCCGACGCGATCACGCGCAAAGCGCACGCGCCGATTCCTGGTAGCCAGGCCGTGCGCTCGCCTGACGACGAACGCACGTCGTCGATACTGCTCGCGCCGACTCTGACGCCACGCTTGAAGGTGGTTCAGGTCGAAGCCGACGGCGGCCGCAAGGTCCACCGCGGCAGCACGCATCCGGCCGAGATCATTTTGGAGCGGATCAACGGCTTCCAGGGCGAGGTCAGCCTGCAAATGTCGTCGGCCCAGTCGTACCAACGGCAAGGAATCACGGGACCGGAGCTTACGGTCGCGGCCGGCGTCGATCGCGCGTTCTATCCGTGCTTCATGCCCGAATGGCTCGAGACGACACGCACGTCGCGCATGGAATTGATCGGCGTCGTCAAGGTCCCTGATGCCAAGGGCGTGGTCCGTTATCTCGCCACGCCGATGAGCGGGCGCATCACGATGTCGATCGAGGGAGCGATTCTCAAGGTTTCGACGGACGCTTCGAGTCCGCTCTCGATCAAGCCGGGCGAAACGGTCACGATTCCGATCAGCGTCTTGCGCTCACCCAAGCTGCCAGTGCCCGTGAAGCTGGAGTTGGTGCTGCCGGAGGAATTGATCGGTGTATTCAAAGCGGAGCCGGTGACCGTCGCCGTGGGGGCAACGCAGGCGACATTCAAGATTCAATATCCGACCGATGCCAAAATCGATGGCGAGCATGTCATTACCATCCGCGGCACGGCGATGCAAGACGGCAAGTACGCGGTCGTGTCGGAGGCCAATGTCGTGCTGGAATTGACCGCAAAACACTGATGCGCGACCATTTGCACGCGTTTGCCGTGTCAAAATGGAATGCCATGCAATGCGATGCAGAGCACGGGGCATCGGGGGGGCCTGCCGATGCCGCCCACCATTTCCGGCGCATGAGTCGGCCAACTTGGGATAGCCCGTCACTTCTTGCCGACGCAATACAGATACTTGTCCGTTCGAATCAGCAGCCGGCCGTTGTCAACGACCGGCGACGCATTCGTGCGTGCCGTGTCGTCCAGTTTGTTGGTCGCGATCAGTTCATACTTGGGCTTGGCGGCCACGACGAACGTGGTGCCCGTGTTGGTGAGATAGTAGATCTTCCCATCGGCAAACACGCCCGATGCATAAGCATTGCCGACGCCGGGCAGGCGCTCGGCGTAGACTTCCTTGCCGGTGGCCGCATCAAGGCAATAGGCCTGGCCCTTTTGCTCATTCAGCCAATAGAGATGGCCTTCGTGGTAGATCGGCGAGTTGACGCGCGAATCGAGCTTCGACGTCCAGATTGGCGTCACGTCGCCCTGACCACCGGCCTTGACGGCGACCGAATGATTGACGCGGCCGCCGATCGCATAAATCACGCCATCGTTGGAAATCACGCTGGTGCAAACGTAGCCGTCGTTGTTGCCTTCGCAGCTCCAGACCTTTTTGCCAGTGTCCGGATCGACGCCGACGATCTTGCCTGTCTTGCCTGCGAGACTCAGGACGACGACGGTCTTGCCGTCCGGGCCTTGAACTAACATCGGCGAGCCCCACGCGCCGCCGGTGCCGGGGAATTTCCAGGCTTCTTTGCCATCGCTCTGCTTGAGCGCCAACATGGCCCCGCTTTCGACGGCGGCATTGACGATGACCAGATCCTTGTAAAGCACCGGCGACGTCGCCGAGCCCCAGCCCGTCGTGCCCTTGCCGACGTTCGTTGACCAGACCTGCTCGCCCGTAAGATCGAAACAGAAGACGCCGGTCTTGCCAAAGAAAACAAAGACGTGCTTGCCATCGCTCACCGGCGTGCTGGACGCGTAGCCGTGCTGAGCGTCGTTGCCGCCCTTGTACGCCGATTCCGGTAATTCAGGCTTGATGTCCTTGGTCCAGCGAATCGCGCCACTCTTGCGATCAAGGCAGATGAAGTGGCGCATCAGGTCTTTTTGATCGCCAGGTTCCTTGGCATCGATCCCGTAGCCGGTGTAACAGGTGAGATAGATCGAATCGCCGACGGTAATGGGACACGACGAGCCTGGGCCGGGGAGCTTGGTTTTCCAGGCGATGTTTTCCGTGCCCGACCACTTGTCGGGGATGCCCTTGTCGTCGCTGTGAGCGCTGCCGCCGGGCCCGCGGAATTGCATCCAGTCTGCGGCGGATGCGGAAACGGCGCCGAGCATGGTAGCGATTGCAAGGCCGATGAGGTGTCGCATCATGGTGTCCTGTGATGCAAGATGGTGGGGTGTGCACAGACGATCTTATCGAGATTCGTGCCAAGTGTGCTCCGGGCACAGAGCGATTTACATTGACAGCCATTCGAGCAGGATTTTACCGTCTGTACTGAGTCGGTTTTCCGCCCGAGTGACGTTCTCGATCAGCGCTTCCGGTTTTCCGCTGATTCCAGCGACCAAGACGCGGCGCGGCGCAATCGCGCTAAGAACATCGGTGATGTCGCCATAATCCCGCAGCATCCGCGGGAGGATAGATGCTGCGTTGATCGGTGTACCTTCAGGCTCAAAGAATGACCGGAAGCTCAACTGCAAACTCTCGACGGCCACCGCGTCGATCATCGGATCGATGGCAGCCGCAAAGATCGCGACCAGTGCCGCGTCCTGTCGTCCGCAAAGAATGACCCGGCCGGGCTTGCCGTCTTCGCGCAGGCTAGCGACGGCCTTGAGAACGTCCGCCACGCGCATGCCGAGCAAATTCTTGCCAACCAGGAATGCGTTATAGGCGATGTTTTCCTCGACGCCGCACAGCGGATCGGCATAGTCGTGGCCGCGGACCTGCAGGCCCGCTGGCCGGAGTTTGCCCACGCCGCGCGGATCGACAACCGTGACGCCAATTCCACGCTTGCCGAGTGCGTCGATGAATGCTTTTTCTGTTTGCCAGTCCGCGGTTGCGGCGCCGTTGACGCAAACCACGTGTGCCGACCCCGGTTTGCCGGTCGCCGCGGTCGCCGTCAATCGGAAATTAGCAAGGTCTGCATCGAGTGTCAGCAGGTCACGCAACGCGGCGCGCGGAGTTCGCTTCTTTGTTTTTTGGAATTGTTCCAACGCCAGCGGCAACAGCGGACGAGATCGAAATGTTAAATTGACCTGGCCCTCTTCAGAGACTTGCAGTTCCTTGGCAGTTCGTGGCGTGATCTTCGTCTCCGGCTCGGCGGGACCATCGTCGTGTCCCTTCAGCCACCGGTCGAACCAGGCGTAGGCGGCCTGCCGGAGAGTCAGTGACAGACCGTGGCCCGCGTCGGCTTCGACCTTGGCAATGCGCCCGCCCGCGCCGGCAACTTCGTAGAGACGCTTGATCTCTTCGAAGGTCTGCCGCGTACCTTCGATCGGAAAGAAGTCACGAACCGCGGCCCCGATCAGCGTCGGCCGCGGCGCCCGCAGTGCAAGCAGCCCGGCGTGGTCGATGCCTTCGCTCACGAAGCCAAAAATGTCCTGCTCGGGATCGGCGTCCGGGTCTTTTTCAATGCGATTACCCATGCGCCGCGGCAACGTGGTGATGTAACACGACGGAACCGCAACGAGGACACGTGGGTCGAGAGCCGCAATGTATGCCGTCAGCGTGCCGCCGCCCGAGTTGCCGATACAGCCGATGCGCTTCGGATCGACGTCGGGAAAAGAGGCCAAATAGTCGATGCCCCGGATTCCGTCCCAAATGCGATAGCGTGCCAGATTCGTGCCTAACAGGTAGAGAGGATTGCCGAGCACGGCATGTTCGCCGCACGACAGATTGAAGCGCGATCGGCCGCGGTCCTTGTCCCAAAACTGGCTGCGTTCGCCTTGTCCGACCGGATCGTAGGTCAACACCACATAGCCGCGTTTGACCAGATTGATGTGCAGGGTCTGGTACGTGCCTTCTGCTTTGCCGCTTGCCGAATGACCGCACGGGCTCAAAATGCCGGGCATCCTGCCGTCGTTTTTCTTCGGCAAATAGAGCAGGGCGGAGACGAAGTAGCCCGGCAAGCTCTCATAGACCAGCTTGTCGACGAAATAGTCATCGGCTTCGACGCGCCCGGTTTTCTTCACCGTGGGCGGCACTTTAGCGTCGGGTAATCCATCGATCGAACTGAGAAACTTCTCGCGCAATTCCTTTTGCAGCGCGACCAGGTCCGCTTCGGACTTTACCTTGGCAAATCGGGCTTGTCGTTTTTTCTCGTGCTCGGCCGCCAGATCGAGCAATTGTTGATGAACGTCCTTGACTGCCGGAGCCCGCGGTTCGCCCAGGGCGATTGCAGTTGACGCGGCCGCTCCGGCAATCAGGACGTCTCGACGTGAAGGAGGCAATGGCAAGCTCGGTCCCCCGCAGGCGTGGCTATTTGACCATCCTACGTTCTCGGCGGCGTTCTTCCTCCGCGGTGGCGAGCAGGGGAGTGCCTTCCAATTCGGCCTGGTCGGTCACGTCAGCGAGTAGCTTCGCGTACTGCTCGCCGCGCAACAGGCGTGCGATGGTGAACGCCTCCCAACGTACATCCGCGTCGACGTACGCGTCGACCACCAGGGCAGCGACTGCCGCGAAGATGGCCGCACGCGACTTCGCCGGCGCGTCGACCGCCTGCGGATCTGCGTCGCCGTCATTCTGGCTGATGACGGAAAGACCGCGCGGCGACGTGCGCACGCCAGTGTAATATCGTCGCAATGCCGTGAGCGATGCCAGAGCGATGTGGCGATTGCGCGATTGCACGAGCTTGGCGAGTGGAGGCAACAGGTCGGGGTCGCCCGCGAGTCCCGCTGCTTCCGCGGCATCGGCAGCGAGTGGGTTGCGATCGTCAGCAAGGATCGCGAGCACTTGCTGTCGAGCGGCCGCGTCGCCGGTGGCTGCCAGGCCCGCGAGAGCCGCCGCGTGCCAGCGTCGATCGGGCCGCGCCGCCACAATCGCGGACAGGTCTTTGGCCGTGCGCGCGTCCTTGAGTGCCGCGAGAACCAGCGTGGCCTCCGCTGTATGCGCTACGTCGGCGAGATGTTCGGTCGCCAACGCATAGCCATCCCCCAGTTCATGCCGGGCGAGTAATCGGGCCATCCGCAGCTTGTACGGCAAGTGCGCTTCCGACTTCAAGAGCGGCCGCACTTCGCGGGCCGCCATCGGCGTGTCCAGACTCTCCAGCGCCGCCAGTGCATTTTCCCGCAATTGATAGTCGTCGCCATGGAGCCAGCCGGCGAGCACGGGCACGGCCCGATCATCCGCCAGTCGACCAAGGGCCCAGGCAATTCGGTACTTGTCCTGTGCGGCCACGATCGACTGACCCGCGGCACTGAGGAGCATTGGCAGCGCCGCCTTACTGCGCATGCGACCCAGCGCGTCGACCTCGGCCCCAAGCGATTGCCGTGCCCGCATCGACTGTTCCGCACGGGTCAGGAGAATTCGCTCTGCTCCTTGCTCGTCGAGCCGAACCGCGGCACGTGCGTAGGTTGCAATCCGCGCCGAGTCATCGTCGACCGGCAACTTGGCCAGCGCGTCAAGAACCGCCGTGGTCGATTGGGCGTGCGGAATGTGCGACAGGGCTGTTGCGGCCGCCGCTCGCTCGGCATGCGATTTGGTATTTGTCAATTGACCGATCAGGAGCTCGCGCGCCCACGCAATATCCGGCTTGAGCACGAGCAAATGGCCCAGCCCGTCAAGCGCGGCCAAGCGAATACGCGTGATGGGCTCGGCGGACTCCAGCAACTTGCGCAGCGCATCGGCGACGCCATCGAGTTGCTTCGGATCGTTCGGCATCGCCCGACTTGCCAACATCTCACGAAGCACCTCGAGCGCGCCGCCGCGAACCGCAGTCACCGGATCGTTTACCAGTCGCGTGACCGCCGGCAGTGCACGCTCGTCGGTCGCCGCCCAGTCGGTCCGCAACCGCAGGCTCGTTAACAGCGGCACGGATGCCAAGCCATCGACGTCTTTCAGCCGTTTCACGAGCAATGCCGCCCGATCACGCCGCGATCGCGCGTCAGCCACTTGAATGAGCGTCTCGACAACGCCTACCAGTGGATCGTCGGGTCCTTTGAGCAATGGCACCCGTTCGGCAAAGGTGGTGGCGCCCGGTGTCGCCGACACGCATCCGAGGTTGCGACCCTGCTGCTGGGCTAGGATCAATAGGCGAAATTCACCCTCCTTTAACGGACATGCCGACACGCCGTCTTCCGGCGGACATCCCAAGTCGGCCGCCGTCATCGAAAGCTGATCGCGTTGGAAAATTCCTTTGAGTTTGCGAATCGGTTGAAAGCGGTACTCACGGAGCGCCACGTCGGTCTTGGCGCCTTCGATCACCGTGACCTTGCTGATGCTGGCCACGCGGGCCACCATCACCAGGTGCGCTTGTCCGACGCCGGGCTCAAGATTCCAGCCTTCAAATCCTTCCTGGGCCGAAGCCACCCCACTGGTCGTCAGAATCCCGGTGGCGCACACAACTGCAGCCAGTAAAGTTCGACGCCACGAATTAGTTTTCGATTGCATCGCATTGTGCATGGAGGTCTCCCGAAATCAGTTTTTCACGAGGGGCAGCAACCTACCTTCGACCACTTGCCGTCACGATCGTCGTCTGTGGACGATGTGGCCGAGGCGACAGGACTGGCGTCGGCCGCCGGAGCTACATAGGTCGGACCGGGAACAACGTCATAACGCAAATGAACGGGCAAGATCACGCTCGCCGGTAGTAACGCGAGCACGATCACCGGCCACATTCGCCGGCGCGGTTTGTCGCCGTGAAGAATCTCACGTAACCGCGTTTCCAAGCCGATTGCAAAGGCACTCATCGCCGTGGCGTGAGCGACGGTTTGCCGCGGAGTGCGTGCCGAAAACTCGAGCACGTCCAACAACAGCGAGGCATAGTCCCGGCGAACATTCGGTCTCCGATCGACGACGGCCCTGTCGCAGCACGCTTCTTCACAAGCACGTAGTTGCCGGCACACCCAGCTCACCGGCGGCAACCACCAACATGTCGCGCGTACCGTGGCTTCGAGCATTCGCACCCAATGGTCGCCGCGACGAACATGAATCAGTTCGTGCAGCAACATGGCGACACGCTGAGAACCATTCAGCGAGCCCAATAGGTCTTGCGGCAGTAGAATTCGCGATCGACGCCATCCGGGAATGACCAGAGGCGGCAATCGACTTGGTGCCACAAGAACCTCGGGCGTCCGCCTTAGCCCAAGCTCGGCAGCCAGTTGTTCCGCCAAGGTCTGCCATTCCCGCGGCGCAGGTGAGGAGTAGGCGAGCAATCGGCGAAAACGAGCGGCCCGGTTCCACGCGAGCCACGCCGTAGCGCCCGTGCCGATCACCCACACGGTGAGCGCAATTCCCGTCAGCCGGTTGGCCAGGTTCTGCGACGATGACTGATGCGCAGCGCAATTGCATGTTCCGAGGGCGCATGCCATGTTCGTCGGCGGCTCACGCAAAGGTACGGTGACCAGCGGCGGTGTAATCAGCTTGATGAGAGCGATCACCCAGAGGACATGCGCCGCCGCGGGCCGACGCAACCAGCGCTGAACGAGCCATGCCGCGGCACCGACCAGTGTGGCTAGGACAATGTTCGAGATGATCCATGACAACGCGATCATGATGCAATCCCTCGGCGACCAATGCGTCTAGGTACGACGCTTGGTCGTCGGCGGTTCATCGAGAAGTTTGCGTAAATGGGCTTTCTCTTTCGCGGTCAACTCGCCCGTCTCGACCAGGCACGTCAGAAGCGGCGTCATGGAATTGCCGCCGAGGCGATCTGCGACCCGCCGCAGTTCGTCGCCAATGAGTTCATCGCGACCGATCGCTGCCTGGAAGATCCAGTTCGCCTCATCCTTTTTTCGTTGGACCAGTTTCTTGCTAGCCAGCCGAGAAAGAAGTTTCTGCACGGTGGCGAACTTCGAGTTGCCGCCATCGGGATAGAGGGCGTCGCGCAAGTCGCCAATCGTTGCCGTGCCACGCTGCCACAGCTCTTCGAGCACGCGCAGTTCTGCCGGAGTCGTCGAAGTCGGCGATCGGTTCTTCATCGATCAGCCTCGTTGGTCTCAAGCCTGAGCCGCTACAAGACGACTCGTCTTGTTGTCCATGATAGACAACCTGTCTTGCTTGTCAACGGCAGTGTTACAAACGTGGTTAGGAGGGGATGTCGGGCGATTGGTACGGTGCAATGACGTGATCGAACGAATAGCCACTCGTGCGGCGTCAGGAAGTCAAGCTTGCGATCTCGAACAGGCGTTTAGCGCCGAAGAGCAACGATCCATGCGGCGATAATGATCACGAGCGCCGCAACCAGGAAAAGAACCCGATACGACCGTTGGCGTGGCGGCAGCGGAAACGGACTCGACTGTGCCGGTGACAGGCCGGGGTCATCAAAATCGTCCACTCGCAAGGTGCTTCGAGAATCGCAGTTTGGATTTGCACGAGGATTAGTTCGGTCCAGCGGCAACGCCGCCAAACGGATGCCGTCAGAAGGCGGAAGCTCATCCCGCATGTCATTCATCCCGCCAAGCATGACCGATCTAAAGGGCGGGTGTCAACAGCCGCCGCGTCTTGCCATTGGCAGGCTTATTTCGAGTAGCCCCGAGCGGATTCGAACCGCTGACCGGCGGAT
>DATANR010000379.1:0-2102 GCA_036266155.1 Gemmataceae bacterium
GGAAGTGACATCGTCGGTGTTGGCGACTTGCCAAAAGCGCAATCACAACCCATTCACGTTCGTGAGCCAGGCATTCCGAGGATTGCTCGGCAACCTCTTCGGCTCAACGGGGCGCTAAACAAGTACCCTCCGAGGAAGTAACGCTCGGTTCGGTCCAGAGCGTTCAGTTTGCCGAACGCAAGATCACCGCGCGTGTTCGGTAGGGCCGCTCAAGCACCAACGGACAGCAAGCGATCCAGCGGTGTTTAGGCTGCCGAAAGGTGCTTCGCCGTACGACCGGTCACACTGCCCGGGCGTGTGTCGCCCGGTACGTCATATGTCATATGTCATATTGTCGGGTGCCAAATGGTCGAGATTTCGGCCGAAGTCGCTTCCCTTATTGACCGGCTCCGTGCTACCGTCGAGCCATGCCCATCGAATGGTCTGCCATTTACCGCCGTTTCAAAGGCCGCTGGGTTGCCCTGAAGGATGACGAAAAGACCGTCATCGCCAGCGGCAAGACCGCGAGAGAGGCGATGGAGATGGCCAAGCAAAAGGGGCACCGCCTTCCGATCATCGCGCGCATGCCCGACCGCCTGAGTCCCTACATTGGATGAAGTTTCGCTACAAGGAGTTGGGGCCAAGGATCATGCGTCCGGTGATCCCGATCGAGATCATCGCCGGCAAGGAAGTGATCCGGTATGAAGTACTCGTGGATTCCGGGGCGGATTGCAATATCGTGCCCGCCGAACTCGGCGATCTTCTTGGCCTCGACGTGCCCGCCGGCGTGGAGAATCCCGTGGGCGGGATTACAGGCGGCGGAAAATCCTTCTTCGTCCATCCGGCGACCATCCGAGTTGGCGGCTGGAGTTACGATGCGGCGATGGGGTTCATGCCAGACATGCCGCCGTTCGGATACGGCGTTGTCGGGCAGCGGGGATTCTTCGACCTCTTCAAGGTGACTTTCGACCACAGGAAGACGGAGATTGAATTGCACCCGTATTGAAAGTCCTTGGGTCAACGACGCCTACAGCACGCGGTCATTGACCTCCCGTCGCCCGTCATAGCGCTCGACCAACCAATGAAGGCTCACTGCACAGACTTCACTGTTGTTGTGGAGCATTGGCTTGTACGTCAATTGCCTCAACACGGGCAGGATACCTAAGCGGCAACTCCAGATGAAATGTCGTTCCCTTCCCTTCCGCGCTCTGGAACCAGATATGACCACCCTGTGCCTCTACGGCTCCCTTCGCTAAGTATAGGCCAAAACCGTTGCCGTCCTGTGTGTTTCGAACGTTGCTGGCTCGATAGAGCTTCCCAAAGATTTTTTCGTGCTCACTTGCCGGAATGCCGCATCCGGTGTCCGTCACCGTGCATCGGAGAACATCGTCGCGGAGTTCGACCGTGAAGGCGACCGACCCGCCTGTCGGCGTGTACTTCACTGCGTTGCTCAGCAGGTTTTCGACCGCCATCCGCGTGTACCGCTTGTCGAGCAGCGCAATCGGAAGCGCCGGGGGCACTGAGACCGTGAGGCTCACTCCCTTCTCCTGGGCCTTGATCCCGATGACTCCCAACATGTCGCGGAACATCTCACCCAGGTCGAGTGGAGCATCGGTAATTGGTACCTTCCCCAGTTGAATGCGCGAGACGTCGAGCATCATGGTGACCAGATCCGCCAATTGGAAGGCGACGGACCGGATCGTCCCGACATCGGTCTGCTGTGCCGGCGTGAGGGGGCCGGAGTCGCCGGCGAGGAGGCCCTCGGTGGACCAGGCCACGGCAGTGATCGGGGTGGAGAGTTGATGCGCGATCATGCCGAGCAACTCGTCCTTCTGCCGGTCGATGTCGTCGAGCAGCATAACTTGCGACTGCCACATCCGCTTCAAGATGATCGTCAGTGTTGAGAGGGCGATGAGGAGGAAGACGACGAACAGGGCAAACGGCAAGAGTGCCAGATTCGTGAGCGTCTCGAATTCCGACACGTCGAGATCGAATCCAATCACGTACCGGGCGGGCATGCTTGCCCCTTTCCCTTCGATCGGAGCCGTGCCGGACAGAAACGTGCCCCACTGATCGTGCGCAAGTTCGGGATCCACGAACGGCTTGCGGAACGCGTCGCGCTG
>DATANR010000380.1:0-25248 GCA_036266155.1 Gemmataceae bacterium
ATGGCGGACTTCCTTGTTGGGGCGCTGGACGTTCCTCGCACCACTGCGCCAGTCGCAGTAATGCCCACGCCTCGATCTTAGGCGGCCAGCCCACCTCGATACAAGCTTGCGCTTGAGCGGCAGTTCGGGTGGGAGATCTCAGACTGCTTGCAAGTCATGATATGATCGGGTGATCGGCCAGCGGGAGTAGCTACCCGTTGAAAAAGCCGAGTCGTGACCGTTCAGGTAAGTGTTTCTCCCTGAAGGTCCGATTCGGCCCGCCGTGCTAGAGAAACACAAATGAACGTGTCGATGAACGGACCGCAAGGGCCAACCTTCCCGTTTCCAACTTGGATTCTTGTTTATGAGTCGCGCCTGTTCGAAGATGGCTTGCCCGAGGGAATACCGTCAATCCCGATCGACTCCCAGGCCGGGGAACCCTGCTTGATGATCTTTGCCAGTCGCGCCGATGCTCAAGAGTTCGCAGACCGAACAGCGGCCACTTGGCTGAGGCCCATGTGCGTGAATGATATTATTCTGTTTATTGCCATCGTCAATTGCTTGAAGAAAGCAGGAGCAAACCATGTTGTCCTCCTTAAGCCAAGAGAGCGCGGACCAAGTTGCTATCGCTGCGATCCTGACGAACTCATCGCGCGACTCGCAGCAGCCAATCGTTCTGGACAATAGCGAGTTATGGGAGCCGCTGCCTGATGCCGAATTCGGAAAATGGGTTATCCCGACCGGCGTAGCGGGAGGACAGTAATTCGTTTCTGACTGTATTTTCCCGAGATGGCCGCGTGCCCGCAACCATCCGCGATAAGCGGTCATGGACACTCAACAGCAATGTCAGCTTAGGAGCAGAGTCGTGCGCAAGAGGTTGCTGAGCGTGCCCATCAGTGAGTTGAAGACGGTTCGCCTTGTTTGCACCAACAACGGGTGCGAGGGCGTTATCGAAATGCCACTGGCCAACCTGAAGCCATCCGACGAGCGGATCAGGGCCGGCTTCGCTCAACTGGAGTGCCCGATCTGCGGGACCGACTTTCGTACTGGCGGCGCGCCTCCGACGGACATGTTGTCAACTCTTACTCGCGTGATCAGCGAGCTGCAGAAAGTCACCAAGAGCCAAGTCGAGTTTGCCATCCCTGACGAGGATGAATGAATCGAGCATCCATGCACTAGGCAATCGTGCGGAACGGAAGTACGCTTGGCCCGCCTTCGTTGAGTGGCGGCTCGTCCTTCCAGAACTCCGCTTCGATGCCCAACTCGATCACCGACTGGTGGACGACGACGACGTTGTGGCAGAGAATTTTGAGCAGAACCTCGTTCTTCATGGCCACGTCCGACTTGGCTCGAACGTGGTCGCGGAACTTCGCCTTTATCATGGCGATGGTAGATTCGACGTTCGACCTCGCATGGTAGCGCTTCAGGAATTCCTCGCGCCGGAATTGGTAGTACAAGAACAGCCGCTCCCATGTCGATCCGGCTTCGCCAGCGACGCTGTTGGATTTGAAGGGGATGAACGGGGCCGCGCCGTGTTGTTCGGCTAGTTCCAAGTTTTCCCGGCTCAAGTATCCCTTGTCGGCACAAAGGTCATTCACCTTGAACCCAGCCCCGACCGTGGCCTCAACCAGCTCCTTGAATTGCGGAGCGTCGGCAGCGGTCGGAGTGTCGATGACGACAGCCGTGACGATGTTCGTCAAAGTGCCGGTCATCACATGGGCTTTCACCCAAGCGTGTCCTGACCGCTCGCGACCATATTTTTCGTCGTGCCATCGGATGAACCGGGACGTTGAGAATCCTGTCGAGTCGGGCGCGAATTTGGACTCCACGGAGCGGAGCGGCAACGCGCTTCGCTGGATCAACGCGACCAAGACAGGCGTCATATCCGGATTGTCGATGAAATCGCAGACCTGAACGGAATGCATGAGCTTCGTGATGTACCCCTTTTGGTGCGCGTCGGCGAGGTCGCAAGCAAACCGACGCGACGAAAACGTCGAGAACACTTTGAACGCGCTGGCAAACACCATGTCCCGTAGCAGGTGGCGCCGACGGCCCGGCTTGGTTTTCTCCGGCTCTTGCACACCTTGCACCAATTCCGATAGTAGTTCCAGGAACCGGTTCTTCTCCGTCATTTGGGCGCGATCATAGAGTGGCCAATTCTGCTTGAACGTCGGCTTCTTCGGAACCGCATCGACAACCATCGGCGGGGCCGATGCACCACCGTCGCGAGCAGCGACAAGACGCGACGCGATAATGTGCTTGCAAAGCACGACTTTATGTTCAGACTTTCGGAGCGTGAAGTCATCGCACGTGCATGACGGATCGGCACCGATGGAAACGCGGTAGGTGCCACCCGACGACTGCGATGGCACGATCCAGTAGCCGAGATGAAAGATGATCTTGGAACGGGCAGCGAGTTCCAACGCCTTGAGTTCGCGGAGGTCCACGGGATCACTCCCATCAAAAACCATGTCAGTGTACCTCCGTATACTGTACCTACAAAAAACACATAGAAAAGCTCAGTAGCTTGCAATTCGTGTTTTTTGTCGGTACGATATTTCCCCATGCGAGGACGGCCAAAGAAGCCCGACACGGAACGTCGCGACAGCATCCTTCAGGTGCGGTTGACGGCTGAGGAACGTGCGATCCTCGATGCAGCTTCCGCGCGCAAGGCGCTCGATACGTCCGCCTGGGTTCGGTCGGAGATGTTGGCGCTGGCAGCCAAGGTCATCGCCAAAAAAGCGAAGTGATCCGACGGCCTATTGCCTGCCCATCCGGCGTGTGTTAAGATGTGCCCGACGGCCCCCCAAGGATCGTCAAAGCGCAGCAGTAGCCCCGGTGGGACTCGAACCCACAACCTTCACCCTGCGACGGGGATGCTCACCATTGAGCTTCGGGGCCTAGTGTTTCGCTCTCGACCCCGGCTTGTGGTTGCACACAAGTCGGGGTTTTTCACTTCATGACTTTTCTCTGCCTGCCAACGAAAAAAGGCACACAACCAAAGCGCGGAGTCCATGCCTCTCGGCACGGCGCGGCTCTCCTTGGTTGTGTGCCTTGCAGCACGCGCCCGAAGGGCTTCCTTCGGACACCGCGATGCTAGCTGGTCGTGGGAAAGCGTCAAGCAAGCGGCAGGTCTGCGCTTGCTGGCAAGACAGAATTGATCCGGTCGATTATTTCTAATTCCATCGAGTTTTTGCGGCCTTTTTGGCGATCTCTTTGTGCCGCTTGGGTAGTTAGCGTCTTCGCTCTGGCCGCGCCACTCACGCGGTCCGAAGATGCAGCTGCTGAGGCGAGGCTATTCCGTCAGTCTCTCTTTGAGCCATTTGAGAGCATTTGGCCCCAGCGTTTGGAAGTAGAAGCGTCCCCAGCCCCACGATATTTCAAGCTCCTTATCCGAGAGACCACGCTTGAACTTTGCCCAATTCCATCCCGGTTCCATCCGTTCAGCCAGAATGGCGGATCGCTCCACGCCGTACCGGAGAAAATCATCCAACGAGCCACCCGTGTCATCACACTTGCTCGTGGCCAACCATTTGCCATTGAATTTGCGTGAGTCGAGCAGTCGGAGTCCTGGATCCGACTTGCGCAAGTAGTCGGCCAAGTCCCGGTAATCCCAATCCGTCGAGTCCGGCCCGATCCGAACGACGGGCAGGGCCGCCGGCGCAGCTTTCACTTCTGGCTTCGCTGGGACGACCGGGGAACGCGCCGACTCCGATGTCGCCGACGGCGTGGGCTTCGCCGCAGGTTGGCCGGAAGACGTGGTTGCGGACTTCACTGGTGATTTCGCGAGCGCAGACGGTTCCGTCGCCTTGCTCGACTTGCTATGCGTAATGACGAGGGCTGTCACGCCCAGAGCAATGACGACGAACACCCCGCCGCTTAATCCGAAAATAATCAGACCGATCCGGTTTTGCGAGGTCATGGAATTCCCTGTGAAGGCATCGTCCTCAGTCGATGACCGTGATGCGGGCCTGTCCGACGAACACGTATTTCCCACCAAACGTCACCGTGCCGGTCGCCCGCACTCGTTTGCCTCTCATACGGCTGGATAGCGCTTCGAAGTCGCTCCCTTTCAAAGCGTCCATTTGCAGGTGGAAAGTGCGATGATCGACGCGGACGTGAATGATGAACGTCGTTTTCATGTTGCGCGACTCTTGAAGCCTCTTATCGTCGCCGTCGAGACGGGCCATGTCCTTTTCGAACATGTACTCCACATCTGGCGTTATGGACTCGATCCGGCCGACCAGCGTGACTCGATCCCCGCTGGAATAGTCCGGCTTATCCGGGCTAACGCCATCGTCGTACACGGCATCCATCAGGCCACCACTGGCGTAGGTGACGTTGGGCGCTACCTCGTCTTTGCTGGACCGGCCCATTCCGAACTGCACGAAGAGAAGACCGCCAACACCGATCGTTGCCAGAACGCCACAACCGAGCAATCCAAGGAGGAGCCACACGCGGTTGCGGCGCGGTACTCGGTGCCGGCTGGCAACGCTGCTGGGCGTGGCGGCCGTGTTGGTGGAGACGACAATCGATGAATGCGGCTTTGTGGTCGGCACCATTGCGATCGGCGGCTGAATGGGCGTGTTTGCCACCGCAGGACGAGTTTGCGGAACGAGCAGATCCTCACCGCACGTCTTGCACGGAAGCACGATCCCGGCACAACGATTGTTGATCAGGTAAATGGCTTGACAGCCAACGCAGGTAAAGCGAATCGACATGGTGGGCTCGCGCGAATGGGCCTCCGGAACGGGGCCAAAGATGTGTCTACGCCACTACCACAATAAGTCAAGCCAACTGACACTATCGCTCATTTGACACGGTGGCCAACCCAGGCGATTTCGCTCGGGGAGGCCCCATGTCCAAGAAGCAACGAATCGACCACGCTCCCATCGTCAAACTGTTCGCCGCCCGTCTTCGGGAGCGACGGGTGCAATCTGGATTGACTCAGGCGGAATTGGCTAACGCGGCCTCGGTGGCGGCAACCTACGTCAGTCGCCTGGAAGCCGCGCGAGTGGCACCTGGCATCGACATGCTCGACCAACTGGCAACTGCGCTGGGCACGACACCGCACGACCTGTTGCCGCTGGCATCGCCGCCCGACACGGTGTCTATTCTGAAGAACCGGAGTCGGACGTTACTGGAGCGGGTGCTTCAGAGACCGGAACGGGAGTTGATTCAGGCGCTGGTGCCGATTCTGGCACGCTTGGCAGAGGGGCCGGTGCGGTGACCGTTCGTCTATTGTGAAGCCTTGTCTTGACCGAACACAAAACCAAGGATCAGCATTGCAATGGAAATGAGCAGCATCACCAAAGCCGCGCGGATGAATTTTGACTTTCTTTGAATGGCTGTCCGTTCTGCCTCTTCGATGCTTGCAGCGCAGTACATCGACAAGATGTGTTGGCGCGGCCATACTCCGATGATCGCGACGCCAAGAGATACAAACACAAAGAGAATCGCCGGTAGCCCGAACGCAGCGCCGATGATGCGTTCCTTAACGGCAACCAGTGAGGCCCCGATGATGGCCACATTGAGAGTGATTAGCTTTTGAAGGAACTCATTCAGGTACGGGGTCGTTCGCTTGATCGCGTCCTCTGCCAGACCGACAAAGAATTCCTCAGTCGCCGTTGCCGGACGAGCGTTGTCAAAGTCGTAATCCGACAAGTCAACGCTCACGTCTTTTTGACCGGCACGGTTATCCATCGTTTGCATTTTGGACATTTGTATTGAATCGGGTATGGAGGCTTCGGGTTATCCTCGTCGTGTGAGAGCATCCCTTTGAATTGGATCATCTCCGTTTTTGATTCATCGAATTCAGCGCCACAGCCATCGTATGGGCACTTCATCTCGTACCTCTCGTTACCGGCGGGCCAGGTCGCGACCAGCGGGGAGAGATACTGGCCCCGAGGCCGCGACCTGGCTTTCAGCGGGTAGCTACTCCCGCCGGCCGTTGACGGTATTCTACCGGAGGCAAGGCGAAGGGCAGACAGCCACCAGAAGCTCAACGCGATGGTGAAGCGTTGCGTTGCACGTCTGCTTAAAACGCGGCAAAGCCCTCCCAAGATAGCCGCCGCGAAGTCAGTTACCGAGTAACGGTAACCTACTCGATAGTCGTACAGGTGCCATTTTATTTCAGAAGCGGTCGTTTTCTTTCAAGGTGGGGTTCTCTTACAAAGCCGACCCACATTCCGTTACAGGCGGTAGGCGGGCAACCACGCTCAGATCGGCACAAAGAGCGATGCGAGACCAGCGTGGCTGTCCTTCGCATTCGGCGGGGCCGATGGCAAGTTGCTGGTCGCAACCTTGCTTGCCTGAGAAGTTCGATTGCCGTCAATCGTGACAGACCAACCCCAAAGCTTGCCGGAATCGAACGGCGACGCGTCGTCAACGACGAGTTTCCAGACGCCTTTGGCGAGTTTACCGTCGAAGGCCGACAAGGCGAATTCGGGCCGGTAGCTCCCGGCAAATGGCGCCACGCCGCGCCAGATGCTGTTGGCGGACTCGTCGTCGAAAACTGTATTGAAGAGATCGTTGCCGTTTCCGCCGCGGTGATTGAACAACATGACCTGCGTGCCATCGGGCCCGATCATTGTGATCCGCAAGTCGCCGATCGCCGAGTGGCCGACCTGTAGTTGCACATTGAGGTCGCGGATGGTGATGTCGTCGGTCACGTTCAATTGCGAGACGAGCCGGCCGAGGTCGGGGATCGCCTTGCCAACGTCGATCGACGAGTATGTTTTGGTTCCTGCCAGCGTGGTCGTTGCCGTGTACTTGTCGCCAGCCTCCCCTGACTTGCCGTTCTTGTTTTGATCCATGCGGTTGCCCGCCACGTCGAGCACGTCAGGGCCGACGACGAGCGTGTAAGTTCCGATAACAGTCTGACTCGCGAAGGTCACATCAAACTGCGTGTTGCCGGTCCCGGCGACGGCCACGACGCTCAACACCACGATCGCCTTGCCGGTCGGCCCGGTCAGCGTCACATCGGCCGCCGTGAACGTGGTCGCGTTGATCGCTTCGGAAAAGGTGACTCGTGCTGTGCTGATGGCGTTGCCCGGACCACCGAATACGACGCTTGTCACAGTAGCGCCGGTCGTGTCCTTCGCAGGCGGCGGCGTGGTTCCGCCGGAATCGTACGTGATTGCCTTGGCCACGTCGAGCCGGCCGCTAACGACTTTGCCCGTTAGCGAAGAAACCCGATCCGCGGTGTTGAGGACAGCCGCGATGACTTGCTTGTACGTCCACGTTGGATGCGTGTCCCACACCAGAGCCATCGCGCCCACCACATGCGGCGTCGCCATGGATGTGCCGCTGTAGGTGCCGTATTTGCCATTGGGCAGTGTGCTGTAGATCGAGACGCCCGGCGCCGCGATGTCGACCGTGGTCTTGCCGTAATTTGAGAAGCTGGCGAGCTTGTCGTTGCTGTCCGTGGCCGCGACCGCAACCAGATTGTCGCCGGCGTAATTCGCCGGGTAGACGGGACTCGCGTCGTTGTTGGTTCCATCATTGCCGGCCGCGGCCACGACGATCACGCCCTTGGCACGCGCATTGGCGAGGGCTGTGGTCATAGCCGCATCGTAATCGCCGCCGCCAAAACTCTCGTTCACAACCTTGGCGCCTTTCGCGACAGCATAGTTCAACGCCCGCACAGCGTCGCTCATGTAGCCGCTGCCACTCGAGTCGAGAAACTTGAGCGCCATGATCCGAACATGGGGATCGACGCCGACCACGCCGACGCCGTTGTCGCCGACCGCCCCGATCGTGCCCGAGACATGCGTGCCGTGGCCGTTGTCGTCCATCGGGTTCGCGTCGTTGTTGGCGAAGTCGTAGCCGTAAACGTCGTCGACATACCCGTCGTGGTCGTCGTCGATCCCGTTGCCGGCGATCTCGCCGGCGTTGTGCCAAATGTTGGCTTTGAGGTCCGGGTGGTTGTAGGCCACGCCGGTATCAATCACCGCGACGATCGTCTTGCCGGTCCCGGTGCTCGTGTTCCAGGCCTCCGGCGCTCCGACCTTCTCCATGCCCCAGAGCGAATCAAGCGACGGATCGTTCGGAGTCGCCGCGAGGGCAACCTTGTAGTCGGGTTGCGCAAACAGGACGCCCGGTCGGGACTGAAACGTGGCGATGGCGAGGTCGACCGACACCATCTTGGGCAAATTGACCTGAAAGAGTCCGTTGCCGAGAGATGTCGCGCCGAGCCCATAGCCCGTCGGATGAACGAGCCCGTCCTTCCATTGCACGAGCACGTGCGACGACGCGAATGCCGTGGCATCAACGGTCAGTTGGCCGGCGGGTACGTCGCGGGTTTCGAGCGTTTCCACGGCCAGCCGGTGGCCGCGGCGGGAATGACGAACCATGTCGGGCTCAGCATCAAGGTGTCGGTCGTGGTGTATGTGTGGGTCGCGCCGGCCGGACCTGATTTGCCGGTTAAAGCGCTTCCCACGTGAAAACTAAGTCGCGCGGAAACGCCGGTCAAACGAATGGAGCGCGGCGAACGGAATGTACCGGTCGTGCGGGTTGAGGAGGGAGGGGTTGTAACGGATGTGCGGGATCTGGGGATTGGAAAAGAAACGGCGTGAGCAGCCCGTTCGGGCCGCTCACGCCGCATTACTCGTCTGCAATCGCTTGGCTATTTCTTGTCACCCGGCGCCTGGTTGCCGAGCTTCTCAAAGTACTCCTTCACCATCTCCTTGGCGGCCTTCGGCAACCGCTGCACTTCGACCGCTTCGGGGGCCTCCTGCACCGCCTGCTTAATGTCGCCGGCCATTTCGACGCTCGACGACTTCTTGAAAGCCGGGCCGTTGGTGGCGCCCCCGTATTGCTTCCGGCCCTTGGCGTCGAAGAAGCCGCGGACGCGTTCTTCCTCGCCCTGCTTGGTCTTGGCGTCCTTGTTCTCGGGCCGCTTGCCGCTGGCGCCTTCGGCATAGCCTTTGGCATTGTCCCTTTCCGAACCCGGTTCGCCCTTTTTCTTGCCCTCGCCTTCACACTCCTTGCAGCCTTCCTTCTTCATCTGCTTCAGGTTTTGCAGGTGCTCCTCAATGTCTTCGAGGTCCTGCAATTCGTCCTGAATGTCGCCGAGCTGTTTGCCAATCTGGCCAAGCTGATCAGACAGGCCATCCAGATCGTTCTTTTCGAGCGATTGCTTGGCCTGTTTCAATGCCTTGGCCAGCTCCTGCATTTCCTTCGTCATCTGCTGATCTTTTTGCAGGTTCTGGAGTTCACGCTCCAGTGCGTCCGCGTCGCGGTTTTCGCGCTTGGCCTGGTCGATCAGGTCCTTGAGCTTCTTCTCCTTCTCTTTCTGTTCGCGGTTCAATTTGTCGACCTGTTTGTCCATGTCGTCGAGTTGCTTTTTGAGCTGGTCCTGTTCCTGCTTATCCAGCTTTTTCTCCTTCGCCTTCTTCTGCAGTTTGTCGACTTCTTCTTGCGCCTTCTTCAGATCGCCCTTGGCCAGCGCTTCTTCGACGCCCTTCGCCGGTCCATCACGACGGGCCTCGCCTTGCTCCAATTCCGTCAGCTTGCTCATCTGGTCCTGGAGCTTCTGAAACTTCTCATTCATTTCCTGTTCGCGCTTCTTCAACCGCTCCTCGGCCGACGCGACCTTCTCTTGCCGTTCACGAACCTGGTCCGGCTTTTCCTTCTCCGGCGCCTCCTTGTTGTGCTCTGCGTAGAGTTTTTCCAGCTCCGTTTCCAGC
The DNA here is from genome assembly GCA_036266155.1 of Gemmataceae bacterium. GTDB lineage: Bacteria > Planctomycetota > Planctomycetia > Gemmatales > Gemmataceae > SIAJ01. The sequence goes on from DATANR010000380.1 coordinate 9,669, forward strand.
TGGCGAAGTTCTTCCGACTTGTTTGGTCGCTCGATGGGCGGCTTGATGAACGGGCGCGGCGGGATCACTTTCGTTTGTGCATCCTTCTCATCCGCCTTGGCTTGTTCGTCGTCTTGTTTAGCAGAGCCACCTGCGAGCATGGTCAGCAAGGGAGGCGGATAAAGAGCGAGCAACATAATCGCGATCGCCTGGGCCGGCAGAAACAAGGCCCGCCAGCCGATGCGGACCGGGAACTTGCCCGGCACGCCCACGCGTTCCAACTTGGTATTGGCATCGGCCAGCAGGGCTTGACCTGCCGGCGACGATTGATCTTGAGGGGACAATCCCATCGCCGTCGTGACACGTTCTTTCAGGTCAAAACGCTGGTCGATCGCCAGGGCGGCTGTGAGGTGGGTTGGAGCGGCACGGCGGGCGAGCATGACGGCGAGCACAGTGCCGAACATGCCCAGGCCGGCGAGCAAAGCCCATTTCAACTGGCCCGATCCCCCGCTCACCGCGGCGGGTTCAATGAGAAACCAAATGAGACCCAGAGCGAGGGCACAGCCCCACGCCAAACCAAGTCGATTCAGCAGCAATTGCATAAAAAGCCGTCGGCGTGCCTGAGACACACGTGTTTCGAGCGGCGTCGGCGTGCGGCGGTCCATGGCGATTCCTCGGCGATTGCTCAGGCTATTCGCTATTATCGTCCGAACATTCGCAGTTGCAATCGGAATCGCCGGGTTGATACGATTCGGCGGCCGACTGCCGGTTAGGTGAAAATGAGCGTGGTTGTCACCGAACGGTCGAGTTTGCTCTATATCATAGTTGCAGTTTGATCGGGCCTGACTTTACGACGCAACCACAAGACCGGGCAGCTTCTTATCACCCCGCTGCCCGGTGGTTCGTAGGTTCGCCTTGATCAGATGACCCGTCTCGGAATGGTCCGGATGACGCCCCGCGTCCGGCAGACAGGTGGGCCGATGCCAGCTCCCACGACGGTCGATGAATTTGTTGACCTCGTTCGCAAGAGTGCCGTCCTGGAGGACGGTCGCCTCAATACGTACGTTCAGAAGATCAAGTCGGACCCCGCGACGCCCAAAGCACTTAGCGATATCGCGGGCATCTTTGTCCGCGATGGGCTGATCACCTTCTTCCAGGCTGAACAGTTTCTCCAAGGTAAATGGAAGCGCTTTTCGATCGGCAAATACAAGGTCCTCGAAAAGCTCGGTTCCGGCGGCATGGGACAGGTGTTCCTGTGCGAGCATAAATTGATGCGCCGCCGCGTGGCCGTCAAAGTGCTCCCCACCGCGAAGGCAACCGACCCGTCGAGCCTGGACCGCTTCTATCGGGAAGCACGGGCCGTTGCCGCCCTGGACCACCCAAACATCGTTCGCGCTTACGACATCGACCAGGACGACAATCTGCATTTCCTGGTCATGGAGTACGTGGACGGCGCCAGTCTCCAGGAGATGATTCGCCGAACCGGGCCGATGGATCCGATTCGCGCGTGCCATTACATGTACTGGTCGGCGGTCGGCCTCCAGCACGCGCATGCTAACGGGCTCATCCATCGCGACATTAAGCCCGGCAACATCCTCGTCGATCGCACCGGCGTCGTCAAAATCCTCGATCTCGGTTTGGCTCGCTTCTTCCACGACGAAGATGACGCGATCACCAAGAAATACGACGAAAGCGTCCTGGGCACGGCCGATTACCTCGCGCCCGAGCAAGCGGTCGACAGCCACGGCGTTGATGGGCGCGCCGACATCTATTCGCTCGGCGCGACGTTCTATTTCTTGCTGACCGGGCAGCCGCCGTTTGCCGAAGGATCGGTCGCGCAGAAGTTACTCTGGCACCAGAGCAAGTCGCCCAAATCGCTGCGCGAAATACGGCCGGAAGTCCCCGAGGTCGTCAGCAAGATCGTCGGCCGGATGATGGCCAAGAAGCCCGAGGATCGGTATCAGACGCCGGGTGAATTGGCTGAGGCATTGTTACCGTTCACGCACACGGAGATTCCGCCGCCGCCCGAAGCCGAGATGCCGCAACTCTCCGCCGCGGCTCAAGGTACGGCAAGCGGCCCTGTCTCCGTTTTGGCCGCCCCACGCCCAGCAGCGCAACCAAAAACGCCCTCCCCGGCGCAAGCCCCCAAGCCGGCCGCGGGCCCCAAGCCAACGCCATCCGGACCTAAACCCAAGTTGCCGTCGCAATTGCCGTCAGCATCGCCCTCACGGGAAGGCAACGGCGTCGCTGTCGCGGACGCGGATACGCAGAGAAACAAGCCGAGTCCCGTTGTCGAGCCGATCGCCGAAACCCCGATACCGAATACGCCGATCTGGGAAGCGATTAGCGCGGAGACCGCGAACAATTCGCGTGCGGACACCGACCGCAGCAAACGTGATGGATCGAGTCGTCGAACGCGCAGCACGCCAAAACAATCGTCGAGCAAGTCAAAAATTCGAACAGCATCGGGTACGCAACCGAAGAAACTGCCCATCAAGTTGATCGTTGCCGCCGGTGGTGGACTGCTCCTGCTCGGCGCTCTGGCGTTCGCGATCTACTGGTTCGGCTTCCATGACAAGGGCGGCAAGTCGTCAACGACGCAGCCCGCGGGCGAACCACGCCGACTGGTGCTCTCGAAGAGCCCCGGCCCGCTCCACTATTCATCGTTCACCAAGGCGGTCCAGGACTTCAAGCCCGGCGACACGATCGTCCTTGAGGACGATTGGGAGGAGTCCGGCGCAGTCTCGCAGGTCAAGGGCCTGCAGATCGCCGCGGCCGAGGGCAAGCAGCCGGTGTGGCGAGCGCCCGCGAACAAACCTGGTAGCGCGGTCCTATCGCTCGCAGGCACCGAGGGCGCCAAGATCACCGGCATCACCTTTGACGCGATTGGCAACGCCGACTACGCCCTGCGACTGCAAGGGGCTTGTCCCAATCTAACAATCGAAGGTTGCACGCTGCTTAACGCGAAGGTGGCGCCGCTCGGCATTCACGATTGTGTCGGGGATAAGAGCAAACCCGTCGTGATTCGGAGAATTCAGGTCTCCAGCACTACCGGACGGGCGGGCGTGCTCTTCACCGCCAATGCGTCCACGAAGAACAATTTCCCAGCAAAGGGCAGCGATGCCATCGTGCTGCAGAACAGCCTGATCGAAGGCCCGCCAGGTGGTGCGTGCATCTTGTTCGAGGGCAGCGCCGCCGCCGACATTCGCAATTGCCGGTTCTGGAAGGGCGCTTGTGGTCTGCAAGTCCGCAAGGCGATCGAACGGCCGCCTTCCGACTTCTCCTGGCAGGTCGGCGTGATCAACAATACCTTCCACAGCCAATCGGTCGCCGCGGTGTGGGTTGAGGACGCCGGCCAAGTGAAGCAACGACCCGAAAATGCCTTCACCTTCAATCAGAATTATTTCGCCGGAAGTCCCGTCTGCTTCAAGATCGATGGCGATATGAACGGGGCAAAGTTCTTGAGTGTTGACGCAAGCAACTTCCGCAAGGCAGGCATGGCGCCGGCCGCGCCGCCGAACCTGCCCCCGACCATGCCGTTGCCGATTGCGGAAACTCCAGCAGACGTGGTGACGGATCCGGGGAATCCCGCCAGGCTGCTGACTTACGATCGCAATAGCCCGCTGTTCAAGGCCTACAAGGACAAGCCGGTTGGAGCGCCGCCGGAATAGCCGCAAGAACCTCGTCGTCGATGCACGTCAATTCTGCTCACCGTCTATAACTCAATCAGCATGAATCCCTCTGTCGTCGGCATCGACCTGGGCACAACCTTTAGTCTCGCCGCCTATGTATGCGATGGCCGGCCGGAGGTCGTGCGTGATTCCAATGGCATCGGATTGGTTCCGAGCGTCATCAGCTTCCATGCGGATGGCACCGTACTCGTTGGGACGGCGGCGCGCGAGCGGGCGCTGAGCGACCCCGAGCATACGATCTTCAGCGTCAAACGGTTGATGGGCCGGACGCTTGCGGACCTGCAGAAGGAACTCAGGCTGATCCCGCACCAGATCAGCGAGCGCGACGCCGGCAACGGACGCAAAGTGCTGACCGTTCGCATCGGCGATCGCGAGCACACACCGGAAGAACTCTCGGCGCTGATCCTCCGCGAGGTCCGCAAACGGGCCGGCGACCCGACGCGTGCCGTTATCACTGTGCCCGCTTACTTCGACGACAGCCAGCGCCAGGCGACGCGCGATGCCGGCCGGATCGCGGGCCTCGACGTCCTGCGCATTGTCAATGAGCCGACGGCTGCGGCCCTCGCTTATGGCCTCGATCGCCGCGAGTCGGGCACCGTCGCCGTCTACGACCTCGGCGGCGGGACGTTCGACTGCTCGATCCTCCGCATCAGCGATGGCGTTTTCAAAGTGCTCAGCACGAATGGCGACACGTACCTCGGCGGCGACGACTTCGATCGGGCGATCATGGAGGTTGCCGCGAAAGAGATGGGCGTCGATCTCGAAAGCAAGAAGGATCCGCTGCTGCTTCAAGAACTCCGCGACCAGGCAGAGCGGGTGAAAATCGCCTTGTCGTCGGTCGAATCGTCCGAGTTTGTGACAGCCGCCTTCCGCCGAGCATTTACGCGTGCCGAGTTTGAAGCCCTCATCGCCACGCACATCGACCGTTCGCTGGATCGGGCTCGACGCGCTTTGAAGGACGCCGAACTCACAGCCAAACAGATTGATGAAGTCGTCCTCGTCGGCGGCTCAACGCGCATTCCGTATGTCCGCCAGCGCGTCGGCGAGTTCTTCGGCCGGACGCCGCACACCGAAATGAATCCGGATGAAGTGGTCGCGCTCGGAGCCGCCCTGCAGGCCGACATCCTCACCGGCGGCCGACGGCACATGCTCTTGCTGGATGTCATCCCGCTGTCGCTCGGCATCGAAACGCTTGGCGGCGTCGTGGACAAGCTGATCCACCGGAACACCACGGTGCCGGCCCGCGCGACGACACGCTACAGCACATCGGCAGACGGCCAATCGGCGATCCTGATCAACATCTACCAGGGCGAACGCGAGTTGACCAAGGACTGTAAGCTGCTCGGCACCTTCAAGCTCGCAGGCATCCCCCCGATGCCAGCCGGGCTGCCGCAGGTCGACGTGACCTTTCTCGTGAACGAGAATGGCATGCTCACGGTCAGCGCCGAGGAACAGCGGAGCGGCAAGGAAGCGAGCGTGACCGTGCAGGCGGTACACGGTCTTTCACCGGACGAGGTCGATCGACTCGTCCTAGAGAGCGTCGAGCATGCGCACGACGACTACCGAGCCGCTCGCTTCGTCACTCAGAGAAACAAAGCGGAGGCCGACCTGCGACATACGGAAAAGGCTCTCGCCGACGCCGGCCACCTACTCCCGGCCGACGAGCGAACGGCCGTCGATGCCGCGCGCTCGACTCTGCAAACGGCGATGGCCGGTACCGACGTGGACGCCTTGGTGAAGGCCATCGAAGACCTGGGACGAGTCACGCGCTCGCTGGCTGAGATCCGCATGAACGCGGTGGTGAAGCAGGCAATGAGCGGCAAATCCGAAGCGGATTTGAAGGCCGAGAAGCTCTGATCGCGGCACAGGGCGATCGTGCGAATTCATTGCTTTCACACACTGACCTCCAAATTCGTTTCGCTGGCTTTTCTTGCAACGAATTGAAACAAACTCGGCAAGCGCTTTTGGAAATCTCTTCTGGAGTTTGCGATGACCTGGATCGACACACGCGAGATTGGCGAGGCTCTGTTCGAGCGCTACGACACGCTCGACCCGCTGACGGTCCGCTTCACGGACATGCACAAGTGGATTTTGGATTTGGAAGGCTTTGAAGGCAAATCCGACGGGTCCAATGAAAAACTCCTCGAAGCCATTCAGATGGTCTGGTACGAGGAATGGAAGGATGAGTACGGCGACGACTAAACGTCAGGAATTTGGCGGCGCGATCTTGAGCGCTGCCTTAAAGAGGTCGGAGTTTTCATCCTTGAGACCCAGTTGCCCAGCCCGAACGCGAGCTTCGTCGTGCAAACGAATCTCCGCTGTCCGGAAGTGTAGATACCAGGCCACGCCGGCCGCTTGCGGGTCCTGCCCATAAACGAACACCGACCGGGCCGACGTATCGCCGACGATACGGTTGAATTCGTCGATCCACTCGTTGGTCAGCATCTCGGGCGTGATCGGCAGGCTGATGAACTTCATATCGCGCTTTTCCACTTGCCCGCGATCGGTGTCGTCCATGTCTTGTGGCCGTTTGACGTGAACGATCGTCTTGTATCCCTTCGCCTTCAGCCAATCAAGGCCGTCGAGGTCCGGACGCTGGCCGGTATAGACCCCGTCCTTTACGCGCGTGAAGTCGACAATTCCCGTCGGCCGATCGGCGTTGTTCGCGGCCTTGGATTCTGGCTCGGCGGGCTTCGACGGCTTCGGCGTTTCAAAGTAATCGGGCTCGCGCAACACGGCGCCGCGCGACGGATTCGCCGGCGCGTATTCCGACTTCGACTTGCTCGGCGGTTCCGTTCCCGGCAGCAACAACTCGGAACTACTCGGACCAGGATCGGGGATCGAGCCACGCGGCACCGGGGCGGGCGGCGGTGGGCCAACCGGAATGCCGACCGGCGGAATGCTCGTCGTGCCCGGCGGCGGGCAGGCCGGCGGCGGCGGATTGCGATGGCAAATGCCGTTGCGGCAGCCAGCCGACAGAGCAAAGCCAAGGGCAAGCGTCAGGATCAAAGCGCGACGGTACATGGCACGTCTCCGGACCGAACATGGGACATACGATTGTAAAACGGTAAATGCCGACCTCGACGCAACAGCCGGCAGAAACCGCGAAAGCGGCCCCGCGCGTGGGCGGGTTGTAGGGGTTAGGCAGGATGAAATGCGGTTACAGGAGAAATGCCACGGCTACGAGTAGCCCGGCCGTCAACAGCATGACCAGCAAGGCAACGCCCCAGGTCTGAGCCCAGGAGAGGGGATACAAATAAATACCGCATTGCGGACAGGGGGCGGCGTCACCGGCGTCGAGCGGCTCCAGTTGGCCCTGCCAACGACACACTTGACATCGATAGGACCGCGAGCGCACCGGTCGTCTTTCTCAATTCAAGCCGACCCTTCATCTCAATGCCGGAACAAAAACTCCCGCGTGTTCAGGATCGCCCAGAGGACATCTTCCCACGCCTTGCGCTTGTCCGCGCCTTTGGCGACGTGTGAGAGTGCCGGAGCGCGTTCAGCATCCGTTGCGGGTCGAGCGAGTGCCGCCAGATAGAGCGCGTCGAGAATTTCCTTCTCGCCCTTCTTCTCCGCGAGCAATTTGCCGAGGCGATTGTTCGGATTCCTGAGCTTGTCATTGATCGTCGGGCCGTTGATCAGTTGCAGGGCCTGGGCCAGGTTGCTGTCGCTTTCGCGTTCGCATTCACAGGCCAGTTCGCGGGCCGGCTGGCCGAAAGTCTTCAGGAACGGATGGTTCACTTCGCCGTCCGGGAGCTGGATGGCCCGCGTGCCCATTGGCAGGCCGGGAAATTTCTCGGGCACGGCCGTCACGTCGCACAGGGCATCGAGCAGTTGCTCGGCCGAGAGTAGCTTGGTTACCGTGTGCGAGAAATACTTGGCGTCGTCCTTGTTCGTGTCGTTCGGTGTCGCGCTGAGTTGATAGCTGCGTGACGTCATGACCGTCCGGATCAGCGCCTTCATGTCGAACTTCTTGGCGACGAAATCCTTGGCGAGCGCGTCGAGCAATTCGTCGTTGCTCGGCGGGTTCGATTCGCGGAAGTCGTCAACCGGATCGACGATCCCCTTGCCCATCAGATGATACCAGACGCGGTTGACGATCGATCGAGCAAAGTAGGGATTCGTCGGCCCAGTGACCCACTCGGCAAACACCTCGCGGCGATCCGTGCCGGGCGGGATCGTCGGGGCCGCGCCTTTCAAGAACTTCGGGGCCATCGTCTTGAGCGAGCGCGGCTGGGTCACGTCGCCGTCGCGGACCGAGTAGACCACTTCGGCACCGACGTCATTCGGGTTCTTGGGCGGCGCGTTCGATTCCTTCTTCGTCTTCACGCGCGCGAACCATGCGGCCGTGCTGTAGTAATCGTCTTGCGTGATTGCTTCGAACGGGTGATTGTGACACTTCGCGCACTGCATGCGCACACCGAAGAAGAGCTGAGCCGTCGTCTCGGCCAGGCTCGTTGGCTCCTTGGCAATGCGATAATAATTGGCGGGCGGATTGGCATAGGTACTGCCGTTTGCCGTGAGCAGTTCGCGAATCATCGTGTCGATTGGCTCATTGCGTGACAAACAATCACGCAGCCAGAGTTGAAACGCCTCGACACCCTTCACCTGAATCGTCTTGCGGTTGGAACGCAAAACGTCGGACCATTTGAGCGCCCAGAAGTCGGCATACTCGGCTCGATTGAGCAGCGTGTCGATCAACTTGGCCCGTTTGTCGGCCGCCTTGTCGGCAACGAAGGCGGTAGATTCCTCCGGCGTCGGCAACAGACCACACAAGTCGAGGTAGGCTCGGCGAACATATTCCGGGTCCGTGCAAAGGTCGCTGGGCTGGATTGTCATCAGCTTGAGTTTGGCGAAAACGTGCTTGTCGACATAATTCGTTTCCGGTGGATTCGACCAGACAAATCCAGGCCGCGGCTCCAGGTAGGTGAGGCGCACTGAGTTCATTTCTTCGAGATAGCGGCAAAGGATCGCGACTTCGCCGGCCTGCTTGAATTCGACCAGGCCGTTCGGCGAAACGTCGGCAACCGCGGGATCGCTGGACGAGAAAACTGTCAAGCGTGTCACATCGCGCGTCGAGTTGTCGCTCAGGTGCGCCACGACCGCGAGTTGCTGCCACCGGGCCGGCGAATTGAGCACTCGAGCGCCCGGCAACACCTCAGCCTTCAACACCGTTGGCGCCGTCGGCGGGTCGTCGCGCATGCCCTCGCTGATCCACGCGGCAATTGCTTGGGCCGCCACCGTATCGAGACCGAAGCGTGCCCCACCCTCATGTGGCACACGGCCCAGTGCTTTTTGCAACAGCAAGCTCGCGAGGGCGTCTTGTTTATCAGTGCGACGGCCCCAGACGTCGCGCGTGAGTTGGATGAAATCGAGTGCGGGATCGAAGCCGCGCAAGCTCAAGCGGAAGCCGTTCTTGCCGCTGGGAGTGCCGTGACATGCGCCCGCGTTGCAGCCGCCGACGTTGAGTCCCGCAATAACATCCTGGCGAAAGCTCACGGGCCGCGGCTGGTCGAACTTCGTGGCCGCGACCGGCACCTTGACCGTCTGGCCGCCGACCTGGACGGTCAATTGCGTGTTGGCATTGCGCTTGCCGCGGATGAAGCCGCCGGTCGTCTCCAGCAGGTCGGGGGTTTCATTTGTGTAAGTAGCGAACGCGGTGAGATCGCGGACTGTCCCATCCGCGTACTTGCCGGTCACGACCAACTGTTGCCCCGCTCGCGGGCCGTCGAGATTGACGGTCGCCGGCTTCACCTCCAGCGAAGTCGGCTGCCCGATCAGGCGAGCTTGTTCCTTGGGATCGGAAGGCAACCCCGCGAGTGCCAGGGCCGGAACGAGGCCCAAAGCAAGGACTGCAAGAATGTTGCGTGAAAGGTTCATGAGAGGACCCGTCTAATGCGGTTCGTGGCGGGAGTTCGGTCAGGCAGGCAAAGCAGTGGCAGGCGGGCGAGCAGAAGCTGTGGCGGGGCTGTGAGCAGTTGGTGAATAGTCTACACCGACTGTGCAAGCGATGCGACTGGAATCGCGGAAATTTGCAGGTCCCCACAGTTTCCAGGAACATTCGGCTGGGTATTTGCGGGTAACTTGTCGGTAACGATCGCACAAAGATGACCTGAGAGTCGTCTGAATAGGTAGACGTTGCCGGCGAATTACCTGGCAACTGCCGAGCGCAAGCAAACTCGCCGCAGTCGTTATTCCCGACCCCTTGTCGGGCCGGAGGCCGGATTGAGCGGATCGACCATGACGCAGCCGTCGCCGCGTGTAGATGCGCGGGAATTTCTCGAACACATCGTGACCAGCGGCCTGATGGACCGCGACGAAGTGACGCGCGCCCTCGAGAGCCTACCGGCGACTGACAAGGCAAAGACGATTGCTCGCCATCTGGTCGATGCCGGCAAACTGACGCGTTTTCAAGCGGAACGTTTGCTGATCGGCGTGACGGACGGCTTCATCCTCGGTCAATACCGCGTCCTCGAAGAGCTGGGTCGCGGGGCGATGGGCCGAGTCTACAAGGCTGTCCATCAGACGATGGGCCGATTCGTCGCGCTCAAGGTATTGGCGCCTGAGTTGATCAGAACTGAGAAGGCACGCGATCTATTCCAACGCGAGGTCAAAGCCGCGGCCCGATTAAATCATCCGAACATCGTCACCGCGTTCGATGCGTATCTCTCCGGCGATCGCTACTTCCTCGTGATGGAGTATGTTGACGGCCCCAATCTGTCGCAACTCGTCAAGGAGCAGGGTTCGCTGCCGGTCGAGCAAGCGTGCGAGTACATCCGCCAAACTGCCGTCGGTCTGGACTATGCTCACCAGCTGGGTTTGATCCATCGCGACATCAAGCCCAGCAATCTGCTTGTTCAACAGACGACATCGGGCCCGCAGGTCAAGATGCTCGATTTCGGACTGGCGCTCGTCAGCGCCGGTGAGAGCGGCGACAACGTGTTCGGCGTCGGCACAACGAACACCGTGCTCGGAACGCCGGACTACGTGTCGCCTGAACAGGCGCGCGATCAATACGACGTGGACGGCCGGTCGGACCTCTACTCGCTCGGCTGCACCTTTTATTATCTGTTGACGGGTGTGACTCCATTTGCGGGGGGGTCGGGAATTGAGAAGCTGATGCGGCATGGTTCGGAGCCGCCCATTCCGGTGCGCAACAAGCGCGCCGATGTTCCCGAGGCCGTGGCGGCAATCGTGCACAAGCTGCTCGAAAAAGATCCGAAGGACCGATACCAGACCGCGGGCGCCTTGGCTGCCGAACTCGCATCGGTGGTTGGCAAGAAAGCCGATTGGAGTGCCCCGGCACGATCCCGTCCCAAAGTGCGGCCTGAGGGCGGCGTCTCGCTGGCGTCCTCGAGTGAAGATCCGTGGGAAAATGTCGAACTCGACGACCAGCCATCGGCGAGCACTATACCGACGGCAGCGATGTCGACGCGCGAGACGCCCGCGCCGCGCCGGCCGAATCCGCGGCGAAAGAAAGCGATCTGGCCCTTTGTTCTGCTGGCGGCTTTGTTGGCATTTGGCGTCGTTGCCGGCGTCGGCTTGGCCGTGCGTTATCTGGTGAACCACATCGCTCAGTGACGTTGACTGATTACGCGGCCTCATCGAACATCGGCGCGATCAAGAGCGCCGTGCAACCGCCGACCGACCATTGTTCGATGTGGACCGTGCCGGCCTCGGAGCGTTGATAGTCGCCAGCCCAAAGTACGTTGCCGTCGGCGCCGTGCAGATCGCCCTCTAGCAGGTAAACTTCTTCGACGCCGGGATGAGGATGTTCGGGCAAGCGCCCGCCGGCAACTAGCCGCAACAACATCGTGACTCGTTGATTCGCCTTGTCCACATACAAGACGCGGCGTGACAGTCCCGGCACCAGCCAGTCTTCCCACGGTCCGTCGGCTGCCGTCTTCACGTACGGCCGCGGTTCGATTGCCGTCAGGCTCATCAATCGCGCGCGCATGTCAGGCGGCGGCGGGACCGGCCTTGCCATTCGAGCCAGCGCAACGACGACCGCGTCCGCCTCTCGACACAGCGCAGGATCGGCCTGTGTCGGCCCGAACAGGGCCAAGTCGGCGAGGTCAGTGAAGTCTGGCGTCACGCGGAAAGTCCTTCCATCGGTTCAAGCAGTTTACGCAATTTCATCATGCCCAAGCGAATTCGTGTTTTTGCCGTGCCGACCGGGATGGCGAGCCGCTCGGCAACTTGTTCATACGTCAAACCACCAAAGTATGCCATCTGAATCGCAAGCTGCTGATCTGCCGGCAGTTGCGCCAGGGCACCAGTGATGGCACATTGGCACTCGGCAAGTTCGACCGCCGCCTCCGCCTCAGGTAGTACGGGCTGTTCGGGCAATTCGGATGTCGTCGGCACCGGTTGGCGACGCAATCGATCCAGGGCGCGCGACCGGGACATCATGACCAGCCAGCCGAGCGGCGACGATCGCTCCGCATCGAATCGGCCCGCCTGTCGCCAGACTTGCAAGAAAATCTCTTGTAATACGTCCTCGGCGTCGGACGCCTCATGCAGCATTTTCTTCAGCAAACCAAAGACCGTGGCGGCATGCCGATCGTAGAAGGCGGCAAACGCCTCTCGATCGCCGGCGGCGACGGCTCGCAGAAGCTCGGCATCCGAACACTGCATGGCGATACCGTACCGATCGGCCGTCAACAACTCAAGATGGAGAAAGTTGACGGACGAGCAATCCGCGACCGAGCGCTCCCGCGTAGAGATCGTGACGAGGAAAGCTGGTGCGGCACGAAGCCATCTTGGTCACACGTCTCATTTGGAGTCTGCCGATGTTCACTACCGCATTTGCCAGTCTGACGGTTTGCTGCTGTTGCTGGTTTGGTTGCTGCAAGCCCAGCCACCAGCCGGTGTACGTCTACCCTGCTCCGTACTATGGTCCGGCGATCGTCAATCCGGGTACTCCCATGCCGCATCACGATGCGGTCATGGAGAAAAAGGCGATGCCGACGGACACCCCCAAGAAGTCCGATGCGCCCAAGGAAAAGTCGCTTTACGAACGGCTTGGCGGCGAGGCGGCGATCAAAGCGGTCGTCGACGACTTTGTTGCCCGTGCGGCCGGTAACCCGAAAGTGAACTTCACGCGTAAAGGCACCGACAAGGAATGGAAGCCAACGCCGGAGAATGTTGAACACGTGAAGAAAGGACTCGTCGATCTCGTGGGCATGGTGACTGGCGGCCCGCAAAAATACACGGGCGGCAGCATGAAGGATGTCCATAAGGGAATGAAGATCACGCAAGACGAATTCAACGCGCTTGCGGCGGACTTGAAAGCGACGCTCGACAAGTTCAAAGTGCCGGCCAAGGAACAGGACGAACTGATGAAGATCGTCGGCTCAACGGCCGGCGACATCGTTGAAAGGAAGTGACACTCTTTGCCGATGGGTGGGTCAGGCCTTTGGCCCACCCTGTCGGAGCCGCGCCAACAATTCTCGAAAGTCCGCCGGCGTGGCGCTTTCCCAGACCATTCTCTCGCCGGTAGCCGGATGCGTCAGGCCCAAACGAGCGGCGTGCAACATCGGCCGCTTCGCGTCGCTGCCATCGACAATAGGCCTTCCATGGAGCGGTCGGTCGTAGACCCGTTCCCCACACAACGGCCAGCCCGCTTCGCCGAGATGGATGCGCACCTGATGCGTGCGACCGGTTTCCAGTCGACACTCGACGAGCGCGAATGCACTTAACTGTTCGACAACTTTCATGTGCGTGACCGCTCGCTGGCCGTCCCCATCGGCCCTGCTCCCACGTCGACCGTCGCCGCGATCGTCCACTAGCGTCGATTCGATCGTTCCCGATTTGGGCTCACCGCGCACCAACGCCAGGTAGCGGCGCTCGACCGTATGAAGTTTGAATTGTTCGGTCAGCTGGTCTTCGGCCGGCTTCGTGCGTGCGAAGACAACCAGCCCCGACGTATCGCGATCAATGCGATGGACCGCATGAACCGCCTTGCCGGGCCGGCCCAGCATCGTCGGCAACAGGTCGGCGAGCGTCGTCGGCAAAAACTTCTTCGCCCGCTCACCGAACTCGGCCGCCTCCTCGGCATGCCGCATCGTGGTGAGCCCGGCCGGCTTGTCCACGACCGCGATCGAGTCGTCCGAGTAGACGAGCACCGGCATTGGCCCATCGTATGGCGGCGCGTCCTTGAATCGGGCACGTACCGTTTTTGGCCGAGTTGGGAGGATTTCCGTGGCAACGTCAACGTGCTTGCCGATCTTCAAGCGATGTGCCGGATCGATCACTTTCTGGCCGGCAACGCGAACGTGCCCGCTTTCGACGAGCCGTTTCGCCTTCGACCAGGGAAGATTGAGCCGAGCGCGGAGGAATGCCGCCACGGTCTGATCCGCGTCGCGAAAGCCAACGACAAAGGTCTGCGGGGTCATAATCTGCACGGTTTCCGTGGGCCTGAATCGATATTTTATGGCCGATGCAAACCTCGTTGTTCGAATGAATCTTGCAATCTTCGATTGAATGTCGTTGACCGCGACCTACCGGCCGGGTTATAAATGTGAATGCACCTTCATATCTGTCCGGAGCCCGCGCGTGATTGCTCGTTCCCTCTCCCATAGCTTCGTCGCTGCGTTTGCGAGCATTGCGCTGCTTGGGTTCGCCGGTTGCTCGAAGGACGACAAACCACAGGACGATTCGGAGCGCAACCTAAAGGCCTTGGCCGTGCTCTTCGGAAAGTATTCGAATAAGAACCGCGGCGCCGGGCCTGCGAATGAAGCTGACTTCAAAAAATGGATCAAGTCGCTTCCCGGCTCGGAGTTGGAAGGGCTCAATGTCAACGGAGTAAATTCCGATGCCATGTTCACCTCCCCGCGCGACAACCAGCCTTACGGTATCGCTTGGAAATTCGTCCAAACTGGGGTACCGAACCCAAATGCTCCCGGCCCGATGGTGGTTTGGGAACAGACGGGCGTGAATGGCAAACGCAAGGTTTCCGATATGCTCGGCAGAGTTGAAGAAATTGATCAAGCGACCTTCGAACAGCGCAAGGCGCTGGTCACCAAGCAGTGATCCCTCATCGGCTCGCGTGGGCCGGCATTATTTGTAAGTTTCCTCGGAGGTATAACGTGTTTCGACCTCTCCAACCTCGGCGCTCGGGCTTTACGCTCATCGAGTTGCTGGTAGTGATCGCGATCATCGCGATCTTGATCGGACTGTTGTTGCCCGCGGTTCAAAAGATCCGCGAGGCGGCCAATCGCATGAAGTGCAGCAACAACTTGAAGCAGATGGGTCTGGCGACGCACAACTACAATGACACCAACGGCTTCTTGCCGCACGGCGGCACGATCCCGTGGGCTGGCGATGGCTGGGCCGTCCAAATCTTACCGTTCATTGAGCAAGACAACGTGGCCAAGTTGGGTCACTCCGGCGGCAATGAAATGGCCGTCATCAAGATCTATTTCTGTCCGACTCGACGTAACGCCAAGAACTATGCCCCGCAAGGCGGCCGCGTCTTGATGGACTATGCTTCCGCAACGCCAGGCGACGGCGCGAACACCTGGGATCAATTCTGGTACGGCCAAGTTTGGAGCGTACCGACGAATCAAAAGTACAACGGTCTGATCATTCGCAACACCAACGCCGTGGCCGCCAACGGCAAGGGCGAACCGCTGACGGCCGCGACCGACGGTCTTACCAACACAATGATGATCAGCGAAAAGCGCCTGGACTCCCGCAACTACCAGACCGGCGACTGGATGGACGATCAGGGTTGGAGCGATGGCTGGGATCCGGACATCGTTCGTTACACCGCGTTTCAACCACAGAAGGACGCTCCCGGCGGGGTCAGCGGCTATGAATTCGGTTCCGCCCACCCGACGGGTCTGAACTGCCTCCTCGGCGACGGCTCAGTCCGCTTCGTCCGCTTCGCGGTCGATTTGACC
>DATANR010000381.1:0-42913 GCA_036266155.1 Gemmataceae bacterium
CAGAAACAGCGTTCTACGACCCCATTGGGCCCGTTGGGGTCGGCTGGCGTGCGGATATCGCTTTCCGGTGGTCGAGCTGCCGCTCGATCACCGGCTAATATCTGCGATCCCTACGGGATCGGAAGACCAAACTCGGTCGCATTCACCGGGGATTTTTTCAACTACAATCACTCTTCCGGAGAACCCACATGTCGCTCCGTTTTCTGACCCGTCTTGCATTGCTTGTTCTGCCCGCGCCAGTGTGTGCCGATGAATGGCCCCAGTTCCGAGGGCCGGGTGGTACCGGCGTCGTCACGAGCAAGGTCGTTCCGCCTTCGACTTGGACCACGACGGACAACGTGGCCTGGAAGACCGAAGTCCCCGGCGAAGGTTGGTCGTGCCCGATCGTCACGGGCGGCAAAGTCTTCGTCACCAGTTGCGTGAGCGACACGAAGGCGACGCCGCCGAAGACCGGCTACTACGCCCCGACGAACACCAAGACGCACACCGGCGAACACAAGTGGACGCTCTTCTGTATCGACGCGGCCACCGGCAAGATCCTCTGGGAACGGGTCGCCCATCAAGGCGAGCCGAAGCATCCGATCCATGTGAAAGCAAGCTACGCGCCCGAGACTCCGGTCACTGACGGCGAACGCGTGTACGCCTATTTCGGCAACGTCGGCGTCTATTGCTACGATCTGGCCGGTAAGCAACTCTGGTCGCGGTCCTGGGACGTCGTGCCGACGCAGCTCAACTGGGGCACTGGAGCGTCTCCGGCCTTGCACAAGGACCGGCTCTACATCGTCAACGACAACGAGAAGAAGTCCTTCTTGGTGGCGATCGACAAGTCCACAGGCAGGGAAGTGTGGAAGGTCGATCGGCCTGAAAAGAGCAACTGGGCGACGCCGTTCATTTGGGAGAACGACAAGCGGACCGAGATCGTCACGACCGGCAAGGGCAAGGTGCGCTCCTACGATCTTGACGGCAAACTCCTTTGGGAATTCGGCGGTATGTCGTCGATCTGCGTGCCGGCCCCCGTGGCTGCGCATGGGCTGCTCTATGTGAGTTCCGGTTACGAGTTCGGTCGACCGCGCCCAGTCTTTGCCGTGCGTCCCGGAGCGGCCGGCGACATCTCTTTGAAGAAAGACGAAACGAGCAACGAGTTCATCGCCTGGTACAAGGAACCGGCCGGGGCCTATCACCCGACGCCGCTCGTTCTCGGCGACAACCTGTATGTGCTCTACTCGACCGGCTTCATCTCCTGCTACGATGCCAAGACCGGCAAGCCCGTTTACGAGCGCGAGCGCCTGGGCGGCAGCTTCACCTCGTCGCCATGGGCTTACGACGGCAAGGTCTTTTGCCTGAGCGAGGAAGGAACGACGTACGTGGTGAAAGCCGGTCCGACCTTTGAATTGCTCGGCAAAAACGTCCTGGGCGACGTGGCGCTGGCGACGCCGGCCGTGGCGGACGGGCGATTATTCTTGCGCACCGCGGCGACGCTTTATTGCGTTGAGAAACCAGCGCGGAAGTGAGAATCGATTTGGACTTGCATTTCGCCCCGAAGGGGCTCGGCAGGACAGCCCAGGGCAACGTCCTGGGAAATGTAGCGCGCAACGCGCATTTGCACGCTGAAGGCGTGCGGCCGCTCGGCCGCATCCTTTCAGGATGCTCAGGGAATTAATGCGATATCGCTTCCCAGGGCGTTGCCCTGGTCTATCCTGCCTGGCCCCTTCGGGGCAAAAGACTGGTCGCGTTTAGCGAGGAGTGTCGAAAATCCCGTATCAATTCGCCCGCCCCGCGAGAATACTTCGTGGATCGACCGACCATCCTGATGCGGGAGTGAACCCATGTCGCGTGTTCGAACATTAGCCCTCGCCTGCCTCACGTTGGCTTGGCTCATCCTTTCAACAGTGGCACGCTGCGACGAGCCCAAGGACATCAAGCCAATCGCTTCCGCCGAGGACATGGAGCGCACCAGTCGATTCGGACCAATTCATCTCACAAAAGTGGGAGTTGTGATTCGCAGCGCCGAGGAACTCGTGGCTCAGTCTCCCAGGCCTGAGACCGCAAAGGACCCGAAAGTCCAAAAGGAGATGGAGGCCGAAATGGCCAAGGTCCTCAAGGTCGACGCGATCGACTGGAAGAAACAAATGATCCTGGGTGTCGTTGGCTATGACTTCGACTCACTGAAAACGGATGCAAAGACGCTGACCGCCAGTTACGCTCCCTTCAATGAGCCGGTGACGCGGGCGATCCCAAAAACACCCAAAATCGTGGTCCTGATTGAACGATTTGACGGCGAAGTGAAGTTCGTCCCCAAGAAATAACTCCGGAGGAAAACCCATGTCTCGTCGACTACTCTTCGTTGCGTGCCTGGTGCTCGCCCAGGCCTGCAGTTCTCTGCACGCTGAGGACGCTCGCGACCTGAAAATCATTGCGACGGCCCAGGACAGTCCGACCGCGGACAACATCGGCCCCGTTCGACTCAATAACTACGGCGGCATCGTGATCCGTAGCGCCGAAGAGTTGGTGGCCGCGTCGGCCAAGTCCGATTCTGCGAAGAATGCTGTAGTGCAAGGAGAAATGATGGCCGAGTTGGCCAAGGTCCTGCAGGTCGACGGGATCGACTGGTCCACGCAAATGATCGTGGCAGTGCGCGGTGAACCGGGGACCAAGGCCGACCGCATCCACTTCGATTCGTTGAAAGTCGAAGGCAATACGCTGACCGTGACGTGGAAGGTTAAACAACGACCGCCGCACGCCGGTTTCGGGACACCGATCGCGCTGATTCTGGTCGATCGGTTCGAGGGTGAGACGAAGTTTGCGCCGTGATGGGTCGGATTTTCTCCCCTCTCCCCCGCTTCGGGGGAGAGGGGCCGGGGGTGAGGGGGTCAACGCTCGCGGGGAGTGCGACCACCTTTCCGACGCAGCGACGTCTACCCCCTCACCCCAACCCTCTCCCCCGCAAAGCCGGGGGAGAGGGAGTCGGAATGCCGCTTCGCCGCTCTGGGCGCTCCCCTGCCTTGAATCGACTTCGGAGAGAATTCAATGCCTCGCACACTGCCCGCCGCCTTCGTGCTTGCCGCCGCAACCTGGGCGACTCCGCCTCTGTCTGCGGATGAGCCGAAAATCCTCACCAGCGCCAGCGACTCGGAGCCGACACTCGTTCGCCTGAAGAAGAACGACAGCGGCATCGCGATCCGGAGCGCCAAGGACCTCGCAGCCATTGCGAGTCTTCCGGGTCCAGGCAGGGGGGAAGCACCGAAGGACCTGGAAGCCGAACTGGCCAAGCGATTCCAACTGACCAGCATCGATTGGAACAAGCAGATGGTGCTGGTCACGCAAGGCCGGCCAACGCGCGGCGAGCATGGCACCATCAAGTTCGAGCCGCTCAAGATTGATGGCAAGACGCTCGTCGTTCACTGGCATCAGGAGAACCGTTCGTTTCGCGCCCCATACCAGGGCCCGCCGATCGGGTTCGCGTTGGTCGATCGCTTCGAAGGCGATGTGTCGTTCATCCCACGGGAGTTCGCGAACTCGATCGAGATGACACTGGTGTTGATTCCGCGCGGCAAATTCCTGATGGGCTCGCCCAAGGACGAAGAAAACCGGCTCGACGAAGAACTGCAGCACGAGGTCGAGATCACGCGGCCGTACTACATGGGCAAGCACGAGGTGACCGTCGGTCAATTCAAGGCCTTTGTCAAGGACACGAATTACCAGACCGAAGCGGAGAAAGACGGCAAGGGCGGTCGAGCCTTTGACGGCAAAGAGTTTATCTACAAGCCGGAGTTCACCTGGAAAAACCTTTATTACAAACAAGCCGACTACGAACCGGTCGTCGTCGTCACCTGGAACGATGCCGTCGCCTTTTGCGCCTGGCTATCGAAGAAGGAAGGCGTGAAGTATCGCTTGCCGACCGAGGCTGAGTGGGAGTACGCATGTCGCGCCGGCACGCAGACGCGCTTCCACACCGGCGACCGCGACGACGATCTGAAATTGGCCGGCAACATCGCGGACGCCTCGCTCAAGAAGAAGTGGCCGGACGCGTTTTGGTGCATGACCTGGGACGATCGCTTCCCGTTTACGGCCCCGGTCGGCTACTTCAAGATGAATGCGTTCGGCCTCAACGACATGCACGGCAACGCCTGGGAATGGTGTTCCGACTGGTATGCCGAGGATTATTACAGCAAGAGTCCGAAGCAGGATCCGCAAGGTCCGGCGACCGGAAAAGAGCGCGTCGCCCGCGGCGGCGCCTGGAGCACCCAGCCCAAGTTCTGCCGCTCCGCTTTCCGCGACTGGCACGAACCCGGCTATCGCAGCGATTGCGTGGGCTTCCGCGTCGTGGCGGAAATAGCCAAGTAGTGAAGCCACTCAAAACCGCTGAATGATGTCGCGCAACACCTCCACATCACTATCGGGCCGACGCAAGCCATTCGGATGCGGCGAGTCCGACGCGATCCAGCCGCGTAGTTTGAGGAATTGAGCAGCACTGTGCTTGTAGGCGGGCACCGGCGCGCGAAAGGCGAAGAAGCCGAGGTATTGCAGCACATCGTTCACTTCGTAGAAGGCGGGGTCGCCCGCTTGCCACAACACATCGCGCTTTGCGAACAGGTCCGGAGCGAAGGTGCTTAGGCCAAGCAAGTAGTCGCTGCCGTACATCACCATATCGATGCCCAGATCGTTGCCGGTGAGCACCATGAACTCTGGGCGGCGCTCGTCGCGCAATTGCAGACGCTGCCATTCGAGTTGACGGTCGAGCGACGAGTGTTTCGCGCCGATGCACTCCGAGATCGCCATGAGACCGGCATAAGTGTCGAGGTCGTAGATGCGTCCAAACGGCGCAAACATCGTTCCAAGTTCGAAGCCGATGAATCGCGTACAGTGTTTGGCAATCGCCCAATACGCTTCCAGCACGCGCTCGCCGGGCAATGAAGTGAGGCCGTAGGACTGAAAGATCACGGGCGTGCCGCCGACCGCGCCAATGTCGTCGATGGCCCGGCGATAGGCGTCGAGGTTAAAGTCGTCGCCGGCCGCATCGCGTACGAAGGCGCCGGCGACGAATTCCGTTCCTCCCGCGAGCGCCCGTGTCTCGGTCAACACCTGTCGCTTCTCCCCCGCCGTGAGAAGATTGACGTACCCCGTGTCCATGTTGACCGCGGGGATGAGCCCGGCCGCGAACGTGCGCGCAACGTGCGCGCGGAAGCCATCCCAGTCGATTCGTCCTTGCTCGTCGTACGGTAGAAGAATGGCCGACATGCCGACGATTCGGCGTCGCGGGCGGAGCATCGCAATCGGGTTGACGGAATTGTTAGCCATGGTGAAGTCTGGTGTAGCCACGCCGGGCCGGCGCGCCCAACTTTCGTTTCCGTGACGCCTAGTTCATTCAGGCAAACGCATTTGGACGACATGACTGAACAATGGTTAGTGCAATTTTCGATCCAGATCTTATTATCTGATAAATGCTTGTGTCGATTTCAGTCACCACCTGAAATTGCGTTTCTGGGGTGTGTGTGTTTGTGAACGAAACGTGTCTTGCCCGAGTCGACGATCATGAGCGAATCAACCAATGAACGGGAGAGACGCGTCGATGAGGCCATTGCCTGGTACTATCGCCAGGCGGAAGCCGGTTCGCCGCCGGATTCGAACGCGTTCCTGATGCTCTATCCCGATCTGCGCGAGGACCTGCAATCGTTTCTCGCGGACAAGGCGGCTTTTCATCGAATGGCCGGGCCGGGCGATCCCGATGCGACGGTGACGCAGGACACGGGCGCTACGCCGCAAGCGGCGGCGTTGCTGGGGCGAGTGCGCTATTTTGGCGATTACGAGTTGATCGCGGAGATCGCACGCGGCGGTATGGGCGTTGTCTATCGCGCGCGGCAAGTGAGCTTGAACCGCGTCGTCGCGCTCAAGATGATCCTGAGCGGCCAGCTCGCCAGCGACGCCGATGTAAAGCGCTTTCGCCAGGAAGCGGAGTCGGCCGCGAATCTCGATCATCCGAACATTCTGCCCATCTACGAAGTCGGGGAGCATGACGGCCGGCAATACTTTTCGATGAAGCTCGTCGAGGGCGGCAGTCTCGCGCAAAGCCCACGGACGAACGTCCGTGGGCTTGTCGTTCTGCTCATCAAAGTCGCTCGTGCCGTTCATTTTGCACATCAGCGCAATCTGCTCCATCGCGATCTCAAGCCCGCGAACGTGTTGCTTGATGCCGATGGCACGCCCTATGTCACGGACTTCGGGCTTGCGAAAAAAGTCGAGGGCGACGCGGGCCTCACGCAATCGGGGGCCCTCGTCGGTACGCCGAGCTATATGGCGCCCGAGCAGGCACGCGCGGCCAAGCAACTCACCACCGGCATCGACGTCTATTCGCTCGGCGCGATTCTCTACGAGATGCTCACGGGCCAGCCGCCCTTCCGCGGCACCGGTGTGATGGACACGGTGCTTCAAGTGCTCAACAAGGAGGCGGACGATCCGCGCAAGCTCAACCCACGCATCGACCGCGATCTGAGCGTGATCGCGCTCAAGTGCCTGTCGAAGGAGCCGGCCAAGCGCTATGAGTCGGCAGCCGCCCTGGCCGACGATCTCGAACGCTGGCAACGCGGCGAGCCGATCGTCGCACGGCCGGTGAGCTCACGCGAACGCTTCGTCAAATGGGTCCGCCGCAATCCGCTCCCGGCCGCATTCACGGCGATCATCTTGCTGCTGCTGATCTCGGGCCTGACGGCTGTCACGCGGCTGTACTTTCGCTCCGAGCATTTTCGACAAGACGCAGAGAGCCAGCGTGACCAGGCTCGCGGACGCCTGGCGCGGCAATACGTCGAGAAGGCCGGCGCCTTTGCGGAACAGAAGAACCCGCTCCTCGGTTTGCCGTGGCTCGTCGAAGCGATCAAGACCACGGATGGCACGCCGCAGGGCGAGCTGCATCGGCTGCATCTCAGAAGTCTGTTGTCGACGACGCCGGCCCTCGTGCATTACATGCCGACTGCGACGTGTGCCGCGCTGCATCCGGATGGCAAGCACGTCGCCATCGGCAAAAAGAACGGCGTCGAGATTCTGCCTTTCGACAGCGACCGATCGACGGTCGCACGCATGGAGTTGTCGGTGCCGACGACGACGCTTGTGTTTAGTCCCAATGGCAAGCGTTTGTTAATCGCTGGCGGCGTCGGCGGCGCGGGCATGGGGCCGTGGATGGTCACCAGCGTTCGCGTTTTCGACGCCGAATTTGGAAAGGCGTTGACCCCAGAGAAGAAGGTCGGCCGCGAAAAGGACGGGGCGACATCGGTTCGCTTCAGCGACGACGGCTCGGTAATCGTCGCGTTGTGGCAAGGCCATGTCAATCGGCACGTCGTGAATATGGAGGTTTACCTGTACGACGCGAACACGCTGCAGCCGATAGGCAAGCCGTTCATTTGGGGCCATCCCGAAGGACTCGACTACGTGCAGATCGACTACAAGAACCTGCGCGCATTGACCCCGTGTCGGAACGTTGAATCTAACTCGTTCGATTTCACGGCCAAAACGCAGGTGTGGGACTTGCGGACCAGCGTCGCGTTGTTCGAGCCGATCCCATCGACGCTCGGAACGCCGACCGGTCCGCCGAGTCCAGATGGCAGCACGTTTGCGATGCAGCTCGAAAAGGTTGTCCGACTGCATTCGATGTCGACCGGCAAACCGACAGGCCAGCCGCTTCAGCATCCGGACTTGGTGTTGTCCGTCGCCTGGCGGCCGGATGGCAAAGTGATCGCCACGTTCTGCAAGGACGGCATCATGCGGACTTGGGATGCCGCCACTGGCAAACTCATCCCGAAGGATTTCACGCCGTGCGACACCGACGGCGTACGGGCGCTCGACTATAGCCCCGATGGGCACACGCTTTATGTGAACGGCCAACGCGGACTTGCGGCACGCGACGCCGATTCCGGTCAGTCCATGTTGAGCGTCGACTACGATGCGGCGAATCACACGATCGTGTTCAGCCCGGACGGAGTGCACGTTGTGACCGGCAATTACGAGGGGATCGCGATTTGGAAGCGGGCTGGCGAACGTGCAATGCCGACGTTGCCGCACGGCGGACCGGTGGCGCCGTCATTCACAGCGAATGGTCGGTACTTGTTGACAACGGGCAACGGGATCCGCCTCTGGGACCTCGCGGTGCCGCGCCCGGCGGCCCGGCCCGTGTTGCCGCCGTCGGCCGTGCAGGTTGGCCCCGCGATCATCAACGCCGCGAATGATCGCGTCGCGACCTTGGACGCTGATGGTCAGGTCCACATCCACGACACGCGGACCGGCGCCGCGATCGGAGCGAGTTTCCGGCCGCCGGGAGAATGGCGTGCAGCTCAGTTGAGCCCAGACGGAAAAGTCGTTGCGACGATCGGTTGGGCCGAAGGACATTCGGGCGCGCCGACCGCGGCCGAGGTGGCCGGGCGAATGTGCGCCCGTGGCGGCTACATTTGGAAATCGCCGCGCGATGTCGGCGTTTGGGACGCGGCGACCGGCAAAGCCATCGTCGCCCCACTGCGCAATCGATCGGTCGGCCGCGTCCTGTTCAGCCCCGATAGCAAGGCGATCTTCGTGACCGATCAAATCGCCGACTACACGGGGCGAAAGGAACTCGGGGACGGCTCCGAGGACTTTAGCGAGCTCTCCCGCTGGGACCTGGAAACGGGTGAGTTGGCCGCGCCCGTCGTTCGGCAACCGGGCAGCCTCGAGATTGTCAGCATGAATGGCGCTGGTGATAAGTTCCTCGCCATCGTTCCCGCCGGCGGAAAGACACATGATGGCATGCCGACGGTCGCCGCCCAGATCTGGGACGCTCGCGTTCTCGCTCCAGCCGGCGGATTCATCGGTCCTGCAAATAGTGTCGTGGTTCAAGCCTCCTTTAGTTCTGATTTCGCGCGTGTGCTGACAGTATCCACCGACGGCGACGCACACGTCTGGGACCCGGCGACCGGAGCGTTGGTCGCAGGGCCGTTCCATCACACGAGTTCACGCGTTGGCCAGAAACCGTCGATCAGCATGGCGAGCTTCAGTCCGGACGGCAAGCGCATCGCGACCGGCACCGGCACGGACTACGGCAGCGTCGGCGAAGCACGGGTGTGGGACCTGGCGACCGGGCGCCCTGTTACTCCCGTCTTGAAGGCCGAGCGCTGGATGCGGTCCGCGGTCTTCAGCCCGGATGGCCGTCTATTGGTCACGATCGGCAGCAGCACGGAGACGTGGGACCTGCGCGTTTGGGAAGCGGATACGGGCATGCCCGTCACGCCGCCGTTGGCTCTACCGCTGCGGCTGAGTGGTGGGAATAACACGGCCGTCCGCGATGTCAGCGATCAGCCGCGCTTCACGCCCGACGGCCGCCGCATCCTGGTGCCGAGTGAAGCGGGGTTGTATGCCATCGACCTTGTACCCGAGCGGCGCCCGGCCGATGAATTGGAACCGCTCGCCAAGATCCTCTCAGGCCACGAGGTCGATTCGGCCGGTGGCTTCCAGCCGCTCGCGGAGTCGATCGCGGTCGAGGCGGCGGAACGATGGCGAACATTGAACCCGTCGCCGCGCACCGGACCGGCGCCGGCCTATACCGAATTCCTAGCTCGCCGGGCACTCGCCCATTCCGCGTGGGCCGCGGCAACCCGTTTGTTGGGCGACTATCTGCGTGACCATCCGGAAGCGACCTGGGCCCACGCCGAACGAGCGGCCGCGTTCGAAAAGCAGCAACTCCTTGAGCCGGCCCGTGCCGCATGGGATCAGGTGATTCGCTTGTCGGACGGGCCAACAGCTCGATCGGCCCGCGGCAATGTCCTTGCCCGGCTCGGCCGCTTCGCTGATGCCGCCGTCGATTTCGCGGCGGCGTGGCATGCAGTGCACGAGCCCGAAGAGGGTGCCCGGCTGGCGCTGAGCCAGTGGGCAGCCGGCGACAAGGAAGGTTATCGCAAAACGTGCGAACAACTCCGCGACCGCCGCGATGATTTTGGTCGCCACAACGATGGACTGAACCTCGCGGTCCTCGGTTGCGGCCTCGACCCGGCAAACGGGGAAATTGTTCGGCCCTTCATCCCCTTGTTGCAAGGAATCACTTCGGTCGAAAGCCACGTGGACCTGCTGCGTTCGCTGGCGTTGGCATACGTCCGCATCGGCGACCATGCCAAAGCCATGGAAGTTCAGGACAAGATCGTGTGGTCCAACGATCACTACAGCCGGCACTGGCAAATGCTCGTGATGGAATTGCCGAAATCAGGCGGACCGCTCGGCTCGGTCGGATTCCGACGCACGGTACTCGTCAAAATCATTGATGACTGGTATGCCCGAGAGTCGGCGGCACTCGATTGGACGGAGCGCGTCATCGTTCCAGAACTTCGCAATCAAGCGCGATAGTCGTTCTTTTCCACAAGTTGATTGGGATGCGGTGGCCGCGAACTGGCAGGTTGCAACGGGGACGGATAAATCAGTTACATGCGCTATTTTCCGTCGTTCGATGAATTCAGCAGTCTGGCCGCCAGGCACACGGCCGTGCCGGTA
This sequence comes from Gemmataceae bacterium, assembly GCA_036266155.1. GTDB lineage: Bacteria > Planctomycetota > Planctomycetia > Gemmatales > Gemmataceae > SIAJ01. The sequence continues at coordinate 10,495 of DATANR010000381.1, forward strand.
TATCGCCAGCTACTCGGCGATTGCCTCACTCCCGTCAGCGCCTTCTGCAAGATTCAGGAAGGCGAATGGGCGTTCCTCTTCGAAAGCGTCGTTGGCGGCGAACGGCTCGGGCGCTATAGCTTCGTTGGTTCCGGGCCATTCTTCAAATTCGAGGCATTCGATCGCCGCGTCGTGACGCAGGCCGGCAAGGGACCCAAGCAGGAATTTACGCATCCCGACCCGCTGCGAAAGCTCGAAGAGTTGTTGAGCACATACCGCGCGCCGAACGTTGCGGGTTTGCCGCGCTTCTGTGGCGGGGCCGTCGGCTATGCGGGTTACGATACGGTTCGCTACGTGGAGCATTTGCCGAACGCCCCTGAGGACGATCGCGGCCTACCAGACTTGAGCTTCGCGTTCTACGACCGCATGGTCGTCTTCGATCACATCAACAAGACGGTCGCCGCGGTCGCTCATGCCCATATCGATCCAACCAACCTGCGCAAGTGCTATGGCGACGCGTGCCTGAAAGTCGATCGCCTCGTTGAGCGGCTGCAAGATGGTGTTGCCGACTTGCAACTGACGGACATCGACACCAGCGGCCCCGTCTCGCTTCCCGCCGAGTCGAACTTCACCAAAGACGGGTTCAAGGCCGCGGTCGAGAAGTGCAAGGACTACATCAACGCCGGCGACATTTTCCAGGTCGTGTTGAGCCAGCGATTCAAGGCACGCACCAAGGCGCGGCCGTTTGATATCTATCGCGCGTTGCGCGCAGTCAATCCGTCGCCGTTCATGATCTACGTGAAGGCGGGGCCGACAACCCTCGTCGGCGCATCACCGGAAATCATGACGCGCGTCGAAGGCGATCTTGTGACCATCCGGCCACTGGCCGGCACGCGTCGCCGCGGCGCCACGCCCGAAGAAGACAGGGTGCTCGCCGACGAATTGATCGCCGACCCGAAGGAGCGCGCCGAGCACATCATGCTCGTCGATCTCGGTCGCAATGACGTTGGACAGGTGGCAAAGTTCGGCAGCGTGCAGCTCAGCGACCTGCTTACGGTCGAGCGCTATAGCCACGTGATGCACATTTCGAGTACCGTGACCGGCCGGCTTGAAGCGGGCAAGACATCATTTGACGCACTGCGCTCCTGTCTGCCCGCCGGCACGCTCTCCGGCGCCCCGAAGGTGCGGGCGATGCAGATCATCGACGAGTTGGAGCCGCATCGCCGCGGCCCCTATGGCGGCGCCGTCGGCTATGTCGATTTCACGGGCAACATGGACACGTGCATCGCCCTCAGGACGATGGTCGTACAAGGCCAAACCGCGTACGTACAGGCGGGCGCCGGCCTCGTTGCCGACAGCGATCCGGAGGCGGAATATCAGGAGACGGTGAACAAGGCGAAGGGCTTATTACGCGCGCTAGAGATCGCGGAGACGCAGCTCTGAGTTCTTGTGACGACCGGCGAAACACCTCGATCGACTCGCCGCCTTGATTCCCGCCCAGGTTCCCTGAAACGGGATCACGCTCGTGATATACGCCAGATAGACGCGTTGCTCGTCCATCGTCAATCCCCACCACGGGTCATGCTCGCCTCGGGACGTTCGCCGATTGCCGTGGGGATCAGGGAACCAATCTTGCCTCAGCCAAATCGACGTGAGCCTGCACGTTGCCGCCCGCACGGCGGCGGACGACGATTGTCAACTCTTTGGCAGCGTTCAAATTGACTTGGATCGGCACCGGTCCTCCAGTGAACGTGAGTTTGCCGTTGTTCGGCAGCGGCTGTTCCTTGCCATCGAGCAATAACGCAATCTCGGCTTCGCCGCGCACACCCGACCCGGCGTCCATGCCGGCGAGTGTCTCGAAACGCCGATATTTCCCGCCGAGCGAATAACTGATCGTGCATTCGGCGTGAATGCCCAGGCCGCGATCGAACGTCGATTCGCCGGCCGATGTCCGCAAGATCATGGGCCTGCCGGTCACCGCGCGATCCGGCGCCAGCGAAAACTGCTCGCCATCGTATGGTCGATATTGGTAACTGACGGGCTTCAAATCCGACAAATAGACCACCTTCCCTTGTTCGACATCCGCGGCGACGACCTGCTCGACGTCAATACGGACTGTGTCCTTGAACGGCGTCACAGCCACCCAGGTTTGACCGTCAAATGTCAGAGAATTGACACTGAGGCGGGTTCCGTTCGCCAACGTCAGGCGATAATACGGGCCCTTCGGTCGACGAAAACGTGCCAAATCCGTGTTAAATGCAATTGCCGCCAACTTGGATAATTCCAGCTGTTGATCCTTACCATCAACTTGAAGACGAACGAGGTTCTTGGTGGAGTCAATATTGGCGATCGATCCCAACAGCACGTCGCCATTGCGCGCGCGGAGCACATCACGCTTTCTCGGCGAGGACAACCATTCCGGCTCCAGGTCATCGCCCATGCGGTGCGTCAGCCAGGCGACGCGCAATGCCGACATTGGCACGCGCAGCATTTGTGGCTGGCTGTCTTGAATTGTCATGCGCAAATGAAGCGCGTCACCATCCGCGTCGGCAACGACGCCGGCAATCCGGTCGCCGTTGGTCAGTTCGACAAAGGGGCCCCGTGGCGCGGGCGGGAGCGGTCGTCTCCGAATGGCGTACCAATCGCCCGCATGGATCTTGCGATCGTCTCCCAGGATCAGACATCCGTCTCTGTCGATTTCCTTCAATTGCGCCGACAACGCGCCGTCGAGCGTGCGGACCTCTACTGGCCGATCGGATAATCCTCCGGCAAGGAGCAGCAGCAATTGGATCGGAATTGTCAGCATGAATATCTATTAGGGGCGCCAGCTGGTCGTGTCGCCAATTTTCAGCCTCTTCATCGCAGTATATCAATTTGATATTTCTTAGTTGCTTCGTCATCGTCGACTCGTAGGATTGGTTCCATCGTCCGTTGGCTCGCATCAATTTCACTCCGGGGGAACACGGTCATGGCGAAAAGGGACGGCAAGGCGTCGAAGGCAGACATGGTGCGCGATGCTATCGCCAAGCTCGGTTGGGCGAAAGGAATCGACGAATACGCTGCGTATATCAAGGAGACTTATGGCGCCGAAATGACCAAGGCGCACATCTCGCAAACCAAGAGCAACGAGCGGAAGCGGCAAGGCGTTCGCGGCCCGAAGCGGGGCCGGCGCGGTCGGCCGCCGGGAAGCGGCAAGAAACAGATGGCCGCCGTCGCCGCGGTGAACGGCGCAACTGCAGCAGCCACCGTGGCGGACATCCTCGCGTTCGTCGACACGCTCCGCGACTTCGAGACGAAGCTCGGCGCCGCTAGCATTCGCGAAGTCATCAAGACAGTGCTGAAAAAGTGAATAACAGAAGCCCTCGCGCAAGAGCGAGAGGGCTTCACTCAACCCAAATCGATCGCACCGACGGCTTGCAAAATCTCACCGATCGGGAACACCCGCTTCGCTTGCGCGCCGTCCGGATCGAGAACCGCCAGCGTCACGCCGGCCGTATAGCACGCGCGCAACACTTCCAGCACCGAAGCCCGCGGTGGCCGCACGACTTGCCAGCCGGGCCCGCGGATCATTTTTTCCGCATAGTGCTGCGCGGCATCGGCGCTCAAAAATAGCGCCAGCGCATCCGGCCCGTCCTTGACGCGCCAGCGGGCGAACTCGGCCCGGCCGGCCGTGATACGCACGAGCAAGTACGGATTCAGTTCGTCCGCGGCCGAAGGAGGAGTTGGCATCACTTCTGAAGGATCGGCAGATAGTTATTCGGAATTTGCAGGATGATGCAGGCCATCGCGGTCGCGTAGTGATTGCACACCGTCGGGTCCGACCACGAACCGTCGCCCCGGCCACGGTTGAGACGCAGCAACTCGTCACGAATACCCGGGAACCACTCGTCCCAGTATTTCGGGCCGGCCGTCCACATGGCCTGAGCGGCATAATACTGGCCGTAGTAATAATGCTGATCCGGGAAGAAGCCGCTGCGGCCCATGTTGCCGCCCGGCTTGAATTTCATCAGATATTTCAAGCCGCGTTCGACTTCCGGGCCGGTATAAACGCCCGCGCAATAGAGCGCGACAATTCCCGCTGCTGACCGAGGAAACGCCGCCCCCGGTTGGCCGCTGAAATAGCTGAAGCCGCCGTCGGCGGTCTGGCAAGACCGAACGTACTTGACGCACTTGTCGGCGGCCTCTTTCGGCACGAAGAACCCGGCATTGCGCGCGGCCCGCAGGGCCATGATTTGGCAAATTGTCACTGACGAGTCAGCCGTCTCTTTCTGCGGATTGTAGCGCCACCCGCCTTCCGAATTCTGACAGGTGATGATGAGTTGAACCGCACGCTCGATTGTCGTCTTGAGTCGATCGCTCAGCGTTTTGTCGGCCACCATCCCAAATGCTTCAGCGAGGAACAGCGTCGCGAAGCCGTGGCTGTACATCGGGCCCTGACGGAAGTGGCCGTTCGGGAAGTTGAGGAACCCCGGCGGATCGCGTTGCTCCTTCGACAAGACAAACTGCAACGCCCGCATGACCGCATTGCAGTGCAACCCGCGTCCCGGCGTGTGCCCGCCAGCCATCAAGGCCAGGGCCGCCAAGCTCGTAACGGCGAGATTGCCCTGGAAGAGCAGTGAGTCGCCGAAGGAGCCGTCGCGGTTCTGGGTGTTGGCGAGGAAAGCGAGACCGCGTTCCGCGGCTCGCAAGGCATCCGGCGTCAAATGGTTGACGTACGCTGCAGCGGACGACAATCCATCGGCCCCTGGATTCGCGCGCGTTGGCAAGCCGACCGCCAAGCCGGCGCCGACGGCGCCCGTTCGCAACAGGAAATGGCGGCGATTGAGCACTAGCGATCGTCTCCCTTTTTCTTCTGCTCCGCCAGACTCGCGTAATACTGCTTGAGCAACTCACTGTAACGCGGCATGAATTGCTCGCGGTAGTAGCGGTCCATTTCCTGGCGCATCCGATCGGGCAGCGTGCCCCAAACGTCCTTGTACAGGTCGGCGAGCTTGTCGTTCTGTCGCTTCGGCGACATTTTGCCGAACTTGTCGTTCGGCTCGCCTTGCGGTTTGTCGCCGGTCTTGGCCATCGGCCCCTCTTTCGGCTCCGGCATCCCCGGCATGGGTTCCTTGCCGCCCGGTCCGCCCTTGGGCATCGGCTCGTTCATGCCCATCGGCATCGGCTGATCGCCCTGCGGCTTGCGCTCGCGGCGCGGCTTGCGCTCGGGTCGACCGGAGTTGCCGGTGCTCGCACTCTTCGGCGGCGGCTGACCGGTGCTGCCCATCGGCATCGGCGACATGGGTGGCGGCATATCTCCTATGCCTTTCGGCGGAGGCATGCTGCCTTTGGGCGGGGGCATGTCGCTCTTCGGTGGCGGCATGTCGCTCTTGGGGGGCGGCATCATCGGCGGCATGGGCGGCATCATGTCCGGCATCGGCGGCGAGGGCGGCGGCGGTTGCTGGGCCTTTTTCAGCAGCGCGTCGATGCCCTTGATGACCTCCTGCTGAAGCTTCCGCGTGTCGGCCCCCGGATCCTTCTCTTTCAAGCGTTCGCCAGCCTTCTGCGCGTTCTCGGCAATGCGTTCGGCTGTCTTCTGCACGTCGACTTCGTCTTCCGACTTGTCATCGTCTTTCTTGGGCTCAACTTTCTTAGCTTCGGGTTTTTTCACGTCCGGCTTTGGTTCAGCCTTCGGCTGTTCTTGCGCAGGCGCCAGTGCGACGAGCGACAAAGCGAAGGCAAGTGCGATTAGAGGTTTCATGATGTGGACTCCCGGCCACGGGAGATCGTGTTCCATGGTTGATCTTATGCGTGTGCGGCTTCGTCGCGATGTAACTCTACCGCATCAGGTGCCAGCCTAATGGTCAACATTCGGTCCCTATATTCCAACGCTCGATGTGGCATTATCACCCTTTTGAGGCGTTACCAATAATCACACTTTTTGTCGCAGCCGCATCGCGATAATATATTGTCTGTTAAGCACTTACATAAAAACCATCAATCAAAGAGCGCCAGCCCGGGGGAATATCTGGCGCTCTTTAAATTGTGCGGGGGAACCGGTGCAACGCAATCGGCAAGTTACTACTCCAAGCGAACTTGCGAAAGAGCGCCAAGTCGCACCTTCAAAGAGCGCCAAAACACGTTGGCGCTCTTTGGAATGACGTAAACTCATCGGTCCGCCATCTTGGTCAACTCCTTGATCAACTCGGCGACGTCGAGTTGCATCTTTTCCAACGACTCGAGTTCCGCCGTCTCGTCGTCGTTGAGCTTGTTGCGATCCGGATGCGCCTTGTCAAATGCCTCCGTCCGCTCGCCGATGTCCGCTTGCAAAGCGCGCAAGGCCTTGAGCTGAGCCAGCGGCGGCAGTTGATCCGGCATGCCCACGCCCATCGGCGGCGGCATGTCGGGCGGCATGCTGCCCATCGGGGCCGGCGGCGGCGCCTCGCCGGGTTTCGGCGGCTTGAGCGCTTCGAGAAGCTGATCGAGTCGCTTGACGGCGAGCTTCTGCTGGCCCTGGATCCCCGCGTCGGCAATGTCTTCAAGTTCCTGGTCGAACGGCCCGGTCTCGGCGGCTTCGAGGCGGTTGTCCATGCGCTTCGCGGCCAACTCCATCGCGTCGGCGGACTGGCGGAGCATGCGGCCGAACACGGCGGCGTTCTCGAACTTCTTGGCGATCAGACCGCGCACCTCGCCTGCGAGCGCCTGTTGTTGTTGCCGCAGATCGTTCAAGCTCGTGCGAACAGGCCGTTCCCATTTGCCGGCCTTCTTCACCACGCCGTGAATGCGGATCGATTCGTCGTTGAGCCGCTGAGCGCGATCGCGGACGGCCTTGAGGTCATCAGCGAATTTGGCGGCCTGCTCGCGCAGCAGCTCTTCTTCATTCTTCTGTCGCTGGTTGTCGAGTTCGCGTTGCGCGTCGTCGAGACGTTCGAGCGCGTCCTCCATCTTCTCGCCGGCCGGGTCGCCGTTCTCGATTCGTTCGCGGGCCTGGGCCATCTCGCGGGCGGCCCGGCGCAGCTCTTCCGCAGCTTTATCGCCCTGGTTCCGTGAAAGCTTCTGCGCCAGGTCGCGGGCCTCGGCCTCCAGCTTCGCCTGTTCGCGGCTGAGTTTCTCCAACTCCGTTTTGCGTTGCTCGGGATCAGCTAGCTTCTCGGCCGCCTGGACCTTCTTCTGCAGCAACTCCTGTTTGTCGATCAACTCGTCGAGCTGTTTGTCAGCCTCCTTGAGCTTCTTGCCAAGTCGATCCGCATCCTCGGCCTTCTGCTCCTCCAAGGCGTTCAGCATCTTCTCCAAATTTCCGGCGGCGGTCTTCTGTTCCGCAGCCGCTCGGCTCGGTTGATTCTGCCGCGTGAACTGGCCGGCGGCGCGAAGCTGCTCCTTTAACTCCTCGGCGTTCCCCGCAGTGGCAGCATTCCGCAACGCATCGGCTTCGCGCTTCAAGTCCTCGGCCGCCTCACGCGTTTGCTTCGCCTCGGCGGCCGCATCGTCGGCTTGACGATTCAGATTCTTCTGCTCTTCGGAACCGGCGGGAGCATCTTTGGCGGCCGCGCGTTTGGCCTGGGCCTCCACGTCCTTACGATCGGCGAAGTCCAGCTTGCCTTTGACGGCCGCGTCCTTCTCAATCGCCAGTCGATTCATTTTCTCGACCATCTGCCGGCCGCGCTCGGCGACGCGGTCGTCGCCGACGGCAGCACGATCGAGTTCCGCTTTTTGCTCCGGCGTCAGCCTCTCCGGCGACATCTCGGGCGGTGTCTTGCCAGTATTTGCATCGCGCTTCTCGATTTGCCGTTTGACGTCATTGAGGACCGATCGCGCTTCGCCGCGGACGCCGGCCGCCCCGCTCCACGGCTCCAAGCGTTCGAGGAGCGACAGCAGCGTCTGCTCGACTTCCTTCTGTTGCCGCTCGGCTTTGGCAAGCGGCGCGGCCGGGGACTCTTTGGGACCAGTCTGCCGGCGTGCATTGGCCAGGTCCGCTTCCAACGGATCGAGCACCTCGGTCGCCAGTCTCCCGAGTTCGCTGGCCGCGTCGTCGAGTCGCTCGGTCGTCGCCGAGCGCGGGAGGTGGTTGTCCTTCGCGGCTTGCCGTAGCTTGTCGAGCTGGGCGCGCAGGCCGTCTTCCGGATTATTGATGCGGTTGCGGATCTGTTGTTGTGCCTGCTCCGCTTGAGCTAGCTTGTCCTGATCTTCGGGCCGCAGCGTGCCCGTATTGCGAAGTTGTTGGATCGCCTCATCAACCTTGGTGCGTGTCTCGCGCTGCTGTGCGTGCAGCTTCAGAACCTCTTCGCGAATGTCGCCCTGAGCCTGCTGTTCAACGGCTTCGAGATCGACGCGCGTCACAATCACCAGCTCAACTTCGTGGCTGCGGCCCGGCGTCTTGAAGCCGGTCACGTCGTCGAAGTCGTCGGCCGCCACCTGCACGGTGACAATGTCCCCGGCCTTGAGCGGCGAACCGTCAGGATGGCGAATGCGCGTGAGCGACAGGCGTTCCTCGAAGCCCAATTGTTGTGGTCGCAGGCGCAATGTTGGCATCGACGGCAACGGCATCGAGCCGCGCATCAGCATTGCGACCGCGGGAATCGACTGGCCGGCCGCGTCGGCGTCGAACCACGTAAACGCTCGGCGAGCATCGTCGGCGCCGATGCGAAATTCGAGACGCACTGAGCGGATCGCGTATTGCCGATCTTGCACGCGGGCAGCGAAGGTGACATCGGCGTCAGGCATGACCAAGAGCGAATCGCGGCCGGCCGACGGACGATCGAGATTCACGATCGGCGCCGGGTCGGATTGTACACGGACGTCGAACATCCGCGTCGTTCCGAGTCCGGTCTCGTCCTCAAAGCGCAAGGCATATGGCCCCGGCAGCCGGGGGATAAAGCTGACTTCCAACAGTGTGCCGTCGCGGCTGAGGCCGACCGGCACGTCGGCCCACACTTCGCGAGCCAGCAAATTAAAGCCGGGGACGGCGAGAGTCGAGCCAGCGCCGAGTGGTGACAAGGCAGGCACGACGCGCTGACTGGCCTGCTCAGGTCGATAACCAACCCAGGTGCGTGCCACCGGGCGATCGGTCGCGGCTCGCAACGTCACGCGGGTGCCGGCCATGCATTCGATCACGCCGCTGCCATCCGGTAATTCGACTGGTGGCAGGTCTGTGTAACGCGGGAAATCGAGACGCAGTTGTGGCGACGGCCGACCGTCGAGCGGGACGAGCAACGGTGGCGGCAGGACCTGAACCGATTGCCAGCCACTGTCCGCGTCGTTGGCCCGGACGCGGAACTGGAAGTCACGCGTGATGCGTGTCGGCTCGATGCGGGCCGTCAACTCGGCGGCGTTCGGCGTCTCCTCGCCGGGCAACACCGAGTAGACCTGATCGACCGATGGCGAACCTTCCGGACGGATCGACACCGTGACGCGATCCGGAATTGCTCCCCGCAATGCGATGTGCAGGTCAAGCGGTTCGCCGCGCGCCATGCGATGCGGCAATGGTTGCGGCGCCAGGATTTCGATCTTCGTCTGCGTCACCGGCGCTTTACCACCGAACGGCAGAACGATGCGCTCGAGCGATGCCTCCACTTCCGCCGGTCGGGCCATTGCCAGCCAGACCACGGCGGCGATGCCAGCGAGGCCCGCAAGTACCGAGCGCCTGAGGCCGCGTGAATCGACCGCTCGATCGAACTCGTAGCGTTCCGACTTGCGGGCCGCCCGGCGAATCGCCATTTTGCGAAAGGCGAGCGAGTTCGCCCGCGACGTCGGCTCCGCGTCCATGAACTCGACCGCACTCACGAGGGCGTCGTTGAAATCCGGATAGGCCCGCTCGACCCGCAAGGCGACCTGAATGCGATCACCTGAGCCAACCAGCGGTCGCATGATCCAGCGGCGGATCAAGATCGGCATCGCCACGAGATAGCTCGCTAGACCCAGGGCCCGAACGAGCGACGGAAGCTGATAGCGATGATCAAGGAACGCCAGTCCGCCGACGAACGCGATCGTGATGAGACAGAGCCACGACGCCGCACGCAGCACAACAACCCGACGCAAGCGTGAGGCGACGCCGTCCAACAGGCGTGCGAGCCCCTCCTCGCGAGTCGGCAGCGGCGGCGGTAGCGTGAGTGGCATGCTCAGGTCCCCGAAGTACCCACCATCATAACAGTCGCCACTTCTTGCGCATCAACCATTCTGCCGTCAGTAGTGACATCACCAATACAAACAGGGCCGGGCTGTTCCAGATGGACAGCGGCTCGCACGGCTGGTCGAGTGCCACGCGCGGCCCGCCCGGCAGCTCCTCTGGTAGCTTGTCCGCCCGATCGAGCGAATAGTATGAGCCGCGCGACTCGCGGGCGGCACGCTGCATGTCGGTTTCGTTCAACTGAATCCGATCCAGTTCGCCAGCAGGCGGCAACACGCGGGCTTCGGTCCGCGGCCGCTGGCCGGGCGTCGTTGGATTCATCAGTGTGAATGTGTAGTCACCTTCGGGAGTCCGCGTAATAAGTGCTTCGTAGGTCGCCCGCACGCCTTCGCGCGGCGCAAGTTGGATCGTCTGCGATTCCGCTTCGCCAACTGAGCCGCCCGGCTGCCGCGATGGATTGCGGTCGACGGTCACCTTCACTAGCCCTTCCGGCGCCGGTGCATCATCCGGGAAGCGAACTGTCAGGCGAATCGGATCGTCACGGCGATAGGTCTTGCGATCGGTCCGGACCTCCGTGCGGCCGATCCGTCCCCGGGCCAGCGCCTGCACGGCCTGCAGCCAGAACTGGTTGAAGCGGATTTCCGATTCGCGGAGCCGCCAGCGCCAGGTGTCGTCGAAGCCGATGAAGAGGACGCGCCCGGCGCCGACGAATTGTTGCAGCACGAGCGGGTGGTTCTCGTCCTTCGCGTTGCCGGCCAAGCCCTCGGCCGGGCGATCCGGATGCACGGCCAAGACCTCGGCGGAGAGCTTGCGGCGATAACCGCGCGCATACCAGTAGAGGGGGGGTAGACGGTTCCAAAGATCCGCGTTCTCGGCTTCCTCCGTGCTGAAGCGGAAGAGCGGATGGCCGAGACCCGCGGGCGTCAGCTTCGGACGGAAGCCGTCCTTGCCCGCATCGGCCGGCGTCGCCGATGGGCCCTCGCAAATGATGGGCATGATGTCGGCGAGCGGCGTATCGCGATAAGCCTGCGGCGACGACCGTTCGCCGGCGAGCATCAGCAGGCCGCCGCCGTGATCCTTGACGTATTTCGCCAACGACTCCAGCACGCCCTCGGAGCGCGGCACCTGTTTCGGATCGACGTCGCCGAGGATGACCACGTCATATTTGCGCAACTCTTCCGGCGTCGGGAACCGGTTGATCGACGTGCGGTCCTGCTTCGGATGGTCGGGGCTGGCGCTTACAAGATACGCATCAACATCGATCGATTTGTTCCCGCGAACAGCTTCGGACTCGCGTTCGAAGAGGCTCTTGATGTAGCGGAAATCGTAGCGCGGATAGCCCTCGACCAGCAGCACGCGAATGCGCCGGGCTTCGGCCACGAACACGCGATGTTCGAGCCGATTGTTGCCCATGTCGGCCTCGTCCTTCTGCACGGGCACCTGCACGACGAGCGTCTTTTCGCCGGCTTCTTTGGGTTGATGAACGAAACGCACCTTTGTTGGTTTGCCGTCCGGTTCAAGCCGAACCATTTGTCGAGTCAGCTCGATCGTCTTGCCGTCTTTGATCTCGGACAGGATCACCGGGACCGAGTCCGGCATGTTGGCCCCCTGGGCGGCCACGCGGACGTCGATCACCATGCGGTCATTGACATGGACCACTTCCTCGGCCCGCAGATCGCTGAGCATCAGGTCGGGCGGCTCGGCCGCGTCGCCGACGCCGACCAGGTAGAGCGGTACGCCGGCGCGGGCGGCCGAGCGGGCGGCGCCCGGCAAGTCTTCACCGCGCGTGGTAACGCCGTCCGTGAACATGACGATCGCGTTGAGCGAGCCGCCGCGGAACGTCTTGAGCACGCTCTCGACGCCGTTGCCGAGTTGGCTCGACTCGCCGGCCGGCGGGGCATCCATCAACTCCTCAAGCAGTTTCTCGCACTGCGCGGGGTCGCTCAGTTCGGCCATGCGCGTCGTCTGGCCCGAGACGCGATAGACATGAACGCGCATTTGCCGCTGGCGGAGGAAGGCCTGAAGCCAGTCGCCGGAGCCGGACGCCAGCATCGCCTTGATGAGGTTCAAGCGGTGCGGCGTCTTGAGATCGGCGATGCGCGCTTCGATCTGAGCCAGCTCGTCGCGATAGCGCACGGCGTCGGCCGAACTCGGGTCCTTGGCGACGATGCGGTTGATGTCGTCGGCCCGTTCACGCAGCGCCTGAATGCGCGGTGCGGCGATCTGCTCCCACTCGTGCTTCAGCTCGTCGACCTTCGTTTGAACGGCGGGATCGCGGAAGTTGTCGACGACGCTCATGCTGTGCGAGTCGTCGATGATGACGACGACATCGGGCCAGCCCTCGCGTTCGAAGGCCAGGCGGGCTTGCGGCAGGAGCACGGCGAGCGTGAGAATCACAAGCCCAAGCCGCAGCGTTCCGAGCCGGAGGAGCGGGTTGCGAATGCCGGTCGCGGAGCCGCGTGCAATCTGGCCGGGCCGTTCGCGGCGATAGATGCGCCAGACGAAGAGCCCCGCGAGGACCACGGCGGCGGCGATCAACCAGCGATCGGTGCGCGAGTCGCCGGTGATGTAGTTGAGGGTTTCGAGCCGCCAACGCGTGCCCTCGCCCGGCCCGGCCGCTGGCACGCCGGCCCATTTCTCGATCGGCAAACGAATGGAACTCGGCAGGAAGCCGAGGAACTCGCCCGTCAGCACGGCGTGCGTCACGACGCCAAAGAGGATGGCGACGGCCGCGACCGGCAACAGCCAAATCGGCGTCAGCCAGCGGCGAGCATGCACCCGCATCGGGTCGGCGGCATTGCCTGCACGAGCCGATCCGTAATACCAGGCAAGAACCAGCTCAAGGAGCATCAATCCCAGGGCAATTAACAGAGCTACGCGTGCGACCCCGGGGCCGCGCGACTCGACGTTGCCGGGATCATTCGCGATCGCGGTCGATGTCGCCGACCGATATTGAATCTCCGACACGTCGCCGACAACTTGAATGTCCGCGTCCGGTGCGACGGCCTTGAAGTCGGCTGTGGTCAGCCGTCGCAGGTCGCTCTCGGCGCCGCCCGTTTGGGCAACGGTCGGCACATTGACTGCGAACAACGAATCGTGCTTGCCGACCACGCTCACGCGATAAATGCCCGCTTGATCGGCGGCCGGCATGCGGATCAGACCCGCCTCGTCCTGAGCGACGACCGCGATCGGCTCGCTCACCGAGCCGTCCTCGTGGGTGACCGTCACGTTCAGCCCGACGAAGTTCGCCGGCACATACTCTTCAAGTGGTTCACCGGCCTGAACCGTTTGCCGCGTCGCGCCAGCCACTGCAAAGCGCAGGACCTCCTGCACGAAGGGGGGGTAAGACAACGTGCGTGGCCACTCGGTCCAGTCGGCGTTCAAGCTGCTTGTGAACACGATGACACGGCCGCGATGGCGTGGCCATTCGATCACGGCCGGGTCGAGAGGTCCAGGATTCGACGCCGAGTCCGACGGCAGAAAGTTGAAGATGCGCCGGGCCGGTCCATTGCGTGGTACATCGAGCCGGATGTACCGGCCGAAGCGCGGTGTGGCAAAACTCGACTGTTCGTTTTCCGTCCGAAACGCGGCCAGCGGCGGATGCTTGAAGCCGTCGTCGTCGGTTGCGAGCGTGAAGAATTGCCCGTCGGCTGCGCGCCGTACGCCGACGAGCGGCCCGGGCAAGAGGCCCTTGCCGTCGTTAAACAGCACGCGGTTGAAGGCCTCAATGTTCTTCGCGGCGTTCGGGCCGAGGCCGATGACGACGCTGCCGCCGCGTTTGAGGTGGGCTTCGAGGCGAGCGGCCTCATTGCCGCCGACCGTGGACAAGTCGCAGAGGAAGACGACTTCGACCGGCGCATCGGGTCGGAACAAGTCGCCCAGACCCGCGTCCTGAAATTCGCGCGGCGTCAGCGTTCGTACGTCGGCCGGGCTTTCGGGTGAGCGCTCACCTTGCGGGAATGGGTTCAACGCACGCGTCAAGAACCCGCTACCGCGATCGAGGGGGTCGGGCGACGGTTTGCCGTTCACAACCATCACCGGGATGGTGTCGCGCACCGTCACCGCGAGCGACCGCGAGTCGTCGAGCCGCAGGGCATCCTCGCCGGCGCGCACTTGCAGGACATACTGGCCCGGGTCGCGGAAGCGGTTCTGTTTTTCCAAAGCAAACGTGACGGTCACCGACGCATTCGCGGGCACATCGATCAGCTTCTGACCCAGATCGGTCGGCGCTCCCTTGTCGGTGGCTCGGCTGACGAACAAGCTGACCGGCACCTGCGTTCGCACCGATCGGCCGAAGTTGTGCAGCGTGGCCGTCACCGCGAGATCGGTCTGAACGAGCGGCAACGGGTCGCCGAGCGTCAGGTTGGTGACCGCTAGGTTGTCGACATCCTGGCCGGCCACATCAATGTGAACGAGGTGGGCCGAGTCAAAGATGCGCGCCCACGATTCGGCTGGGCCGGATGAGGGGCCCGTCGGCATGTCGCCGGGCTTCGCGGGCGCGGCGGGCAAGGGCCACGCCGTTCGCCGAAGATCGCCGATGAAATAGATCTCGCGGCGGGTGTACTTGCCCTGTGCCTTCGACTTGCTGGCAATCTCCGCGACCGAATGCAAGCCGCCCGCCACGTCGGCGCTGCCGTGCGGCAGTTTGAGTTCGTCCAGTTCGCGGGCCACCTTATCGCGATCGTCGGCCGGACCCGCCACGATCACTTGCGACGGCGAGGATAGCATGACCAGCGTGTAGCCGTCGCCGGGATTGGACTTGTCGAGCACGGCATGCGCCTGGACCCGTGCCGCGTCGAACCGGGTCACGTCGTCGCCGCGCCGGGCGGCCATGGTGAATGACGCGTCAATCACGATGATGCGATGCGTGCGCCCGCTCTTCGGCGCGGCGGCCGCGTCGCCCGGTAAGATCCGCTGCCAGACCGGCTCGAACCACGGCATAACGGCCGCCATCGCCAAGACGATCAGCAGGACCAGCAGCGTCCGCGTCGCGAGCAGCAGCCATTGTTCGAGCTTGAGTCGGCGAACGTTCTTCTTCTGCGCGGCCAGCAAGAACCGCATGGCGGCCCAGTTGACGACGACGTAACGCTTGCGATTGAGCAGATGAATGATGACCGGTACCGCCGCCGCCCCGCCGGCAACCGCGACGGCCGCCAGCGGCGAAGTGAACAGGACGCCGATCAGGGGAATCAAATGCATCGAGCCGACGAACGGGGTGAGGAAGAGCGCACCCTCTATGGTACGCCCCGCCCCGGCCAGCGGACCGGGTCGTTACCCGCGCGGGCGGTCTCGGGTTGCCAAAGATTCCTCTGGCCGAGCGCCCCACCCCAGTTCCAGAGGAATCTTTTTTTCTGGACAAATCAAATTGATCGGACGAATTTGGTGTCGCTACCTGCCCCTTTTGCCACCATTCGCCATCAGCTTCCGGAACACTTTCGCCAGGCCGTTGGCGATTGTGTACCATCCGTCCGAGCGTGGGTTCCAGTCGGTTAAGGGTTTGGCTTTCTCTGGCAATGCATTGATCGGTTCAAGTGCGGTCCCCTCCCAACGGCATTTCTCCAAAATCACCGGGATCACTTTCGTTTCACCCGCGTCGCGCCGTTCGAGCGCCTTCGGGATCTCGCGATTGGTGATGTAGTCAGTCGACAATGCGGCCACACTTACCAAGACGATCACCACATCTGTCTTCGCCAGCTCATTTTGAATTGCGTCATCCCACTTGTCGCCGGGGTCGATCATTCGGTCGTGCCATTGGGCTGCCAGCAAGCCTTCGTTCATCAGAATCTTGAGTTCGGATTCCAGCCTTTTGCGCTGGCTTACATTGCTCCTTGAGTAGCAGATAAAAACCGTTGGCTTCCAAACCTCGTCGAAACGGGCGGGCTTCTCGGAATACGCGTTGTTGGGCTCCGCGGGATCGACATTCAGGGTCCCAGACTCAGTCGGGATTCCCGTGTGCCGGCTGTTCTTTTCATCCGCTTCCAACGTTTTGGTCGCAACCCAGGAACCAACGACCTGGGTTTCCTCGATCGGATTGAGTCCTTTGATCTCGTCGTGAATGTCGCGCATCTCGGCCTGACATAGACCTGCGAGTTGCTGGCGGGCTTTGGTCGGCCCGGTCACGGTGATCATCACTTGCCGTTCCTGCCGCTCCGAGCGGAGCAAGGCCCGCGCGCCTTCGCGAGTCAAGATCGCGCCACTGCCCCATTGCTGTTTCTTGCCGTCCACTTCCTCGATGAACTCGTGCAGGCGGACGATGGCCCGGGCCACCAGCCCTTCCGGCAGCGCTGGGTAGACGTAGCGCAGACGCGTCGCGTCCGTCGCATCGCGGAAAGCGGCCGCGCCTGGCGGCTGGTCATCGGGCAACGCCTGCGGCACCAGCCAAACGCCGTCGAATGTTGGGCGTGAATAAGCAATCTCAAAACGCTCCATGATCTGCATCAAGTAGGCCCGCATGGCCTCGTACTTTTCGTCGCTCAGAACTTGGTCCACGTCCACCAGTTTCAGCACGCCGTCCCGCTTTTCTGCCTGACGCAACAGTTTATAGACGTTGCTGGTTAACCACTCCGGTTTCAGCACCGTTGCCTCGCGCAGCCGCGGATCAGTGCGATAGTTCAGCGCGGCCCCGAGATTGTGCAGGATTTCGGAAAGTGAATCTTGCTGCCCTTCGTCCGTGACGCCATGCTCCTTGCATAGCTTGCGGTACTCGGCGTAGGTGAGGTGCGCCCGCGCATTGCCGTCTTTCGCGAGGGCAACACGCACGTTATCCCATGTTTCCGGGAATGGCTCGCGCACCCAGGCCAATTGATCGACCTCCGCACACAGGGCAGCCTTGAGCTGGGCAATTCCTAGTTCCGTCTTGCAGTCCGTTTCCACGAAGCCGCGGATGAAGGGGTAGCGTTCGACGAGCGCGCCGCGATCCACTCGCGGGCGACACCCGGGCACGTCCCACTTATTGAGCGCAATGATCACCGGCGGCCCGTGGCCGTGCTCATCGGTCCCAAAAGCCTTTATTAGCCGCAGCCAGTACTCCGCGTCTTCGCGTTCGCTATTTTCACGGCCTGTTAGCACCACGACATACACACTGCGCACGCTGAAGAAAAACTGGTGCAGAGCGTGGGTGATGACCTGCCCGGCGAAATCCCAGACATGCGCCGTGACCGGCTCCCCTTTGCACGCGTCCAACGGCCAGTCACACAAAGCAATGCCCGGCGTGCTCTCCTCGTCGTCCTGAAACGGCAGGTCGCGCAAGGCTCGCACCATCGACGTCTTCCCGGCGCTGCCTCGACCGATGAGGATCAGTTTCACTTCGTTCAAGGGGCGGGTCTTGCCCGTCTTGGTCCCAAAGTAAAAATCGAGAATCGACTTTGCTGAGGCGAATATTTCATTTGTCGTCCGCGGATCAGGTCCGAGGATAGAGGGCGAGATCTGGAGAGCGGGATTGTCGTGAAGGAATAAGCTGTCCAGCTTACGCAAGTTCTGGAGTGATACGGGCAGCCTAGTGAGCCGGTTGCTTTGGAGGTAGAGCCACGTCAGGTCCGGAATTTGGCCGATCTCAGTCGGCAGCGTTGCGAGCAGGTTGCCGGAGAGGTAAAGGTCTGTCAGTGCCGTGAGTCGGCCGATCTCAGGCGGCAGCGTCGTGAGCTGGTTGATGGAGAGTTGAAGCCACCTCAGGCGCGTGAGCTTGCCGATCTCCGGCGGCAGCGTCGTGAGGTGGTTTTGGTCGAGGGAAAGCTTCGTCAAGGCCGTGAGTTGGCAGATCTCCGGGGGCAACGTTGTGAGCTGGTTGATGTTAAGGTAAAGGTCTGTCAGGGCCGTGAGTTGGCCGACCTCAGGCGGCAGCGTTGTGAGGTGGTTGCCGGAGAGGTAAAGCCTCATCAGCGCCTTGAGCTTGCCGATCTCCGGCGGCAGCGTCGTGAGGTGGTTTTGGCCGAGGTAAAGCTCCCTGAGTGACACGAGTTGGCCGATCTCCGGAGGCAACGTCGTGAGTTGATTTTTGGAGAGGTTAAGCTCTTGCAGCACCGTGAGTTGGCCGATCTCCGGCGGCAGCGTTGTGACGCCGAATTCGCTCAAATCGAGCCTCCGCACCTTCCACTTCCGACAATCTTTTATGTGCCATAGAGCGTCGGCATAGGCCTCGTCGGCCTTGGTTGATTTCTTGGGCATAGAGGGCTCGATCGCCGGGGTGTTTGGAATTGAGGCCGGAAGACGAGTTCGCAATCATCCTATGATCTGATTCTTCACCTAACCGTTCGTCAATTGGCTGGGGCAGGACAATGCAGATCGAACGCGCGGTCGCGATGCGCGGCCGATCGAGGCGTGATGGCTTCTTGCCCGTTATCCCTCTTGCGGGTCGTTCACTCCCTCACCCGCCGCAAATAGTAAATGGTCAGGTTCCTCGCCGGCTCGAGCTTGGTCGGGGGTTCCGTGCCCTGGTCGACGAACGCCACTTTGAGCGTGTCGCCCGTCAGTTCGTAAAGGCAGATCCATTCGGACTTCTCGGGGCCATTCAGCCACTTCATGCGGCGCGGCGAGGATTGCGGGTCCAGCGAGTACACCGCGGGCATTGCTCTGCCAATGCCGATCGTGATGCCACAATTGCCATCGGCGTCAAACTTGAATGTCGAGGTGTTGTTGCTGCCCTGGGGGTCTTCGCCGCGCAGTGAGATCGATTCTTGCGCCCAGACTCCCAGGATGCGTGTGCGGTCCTCCTGGTTCTTCTCTTTCAGCGCTGGAGCGGCCACACTGGCAAGCGCGGGAAACAGCAGCCAGACAATCGCGGTCGTACGCATGGATTGCTCCGTTCATTTCACTCTATTCGGCTGCCGACTCTTGGAACATTCCCACCCGGTGTCGCCGGTCTCGGTCTACTCCACGAACAACGGCATCGATTTCTGCACGGATTGAAAAACGCCCCAGGCCAGCGGCACCACGATCAAGGTCCAGGCGATGACGAGTGTGAGTCTGCGCATGAGTTCAGGCTCCCGCCGACTCAATGCGGTGGCGCTTCGGATCGACCGCGCGCACGAGCAGATTCGCGACGAAGCCGATCATCAGCAGTCCGGCCATCAGGTACATGGTGCTGTTGTAGGCCTCGGCTTTGGGCACTCCCGCTTCAATTCTGGCCGTGGACATGTAGTTGACGAGACTGGGGCCGATCAGGGCGGCGACCGACCAAGCCGTGATGAGGCGTCCGTGAATGGCGCCGACTTGGTAGGGGCCAAATAGATCGCGCAGGTAGGCGGGAATCGTGGCAAAGCCGCCGCCGTACATGGTGATGATGATTGCCGTGACGGCCACGAAGAGCGGGGTGGCGTGGATGCTCTGCGTCCACGGCACGGCGCAATACAGCAGGGCGCCCAGGAGGAAATAGATGCAATAGACCGTCTTGCGGCCGGTAAAGTCAGAGACCGATGACCAGACGAAACGCCCGCCCATGTTGAAGATGCTGAGCAAGCCCGCGAAGCCGCCGCCAACGGCCGCGCTGACGCCGAACATGTCGGAACACATCTTCGACGTCTGCCCGAGAATGCCGATGCCCGCTGTAACGTTCATGCACAGCACGACCCAGAGGCACCAGAACTGTGGCGTCCTCCACGCGACGTCGACCGCGACGTTGGCGGTGGTCATCATCGGCTTGACATGCTCGCTCGGTATCCAGCCATCCGGCTTCCAGCCCGCAGCCGGCACACGGACGATGAATGCGCCGAACAGCATAAACACCGCATACAAGAATGCCATGGCGATGAATGCCTCGGCAACACCGACGGACGCGGCTGATTTGAAATGGTCCATGAGCTTCACTCCCAGCGGCGCGCCAATGAGGGCGCCGCCGCCAAAGCCCATGATCGCCATGCCCGTGGCCATGCCGGGACGGTCGGGAAACCACTTGATGAGCGTAGAGACCGGCGCGATATAGCCGAGCCCGAGGCCGATGCCGCCGATGAGGCCGTAGCCAACGTAGAGAAGCCAAAGAATCTTGAACTGCACGCCGATCGCGGAAATGAGCAGGCCGCCACAGAAAAGAGTACAACTGGCGACCATGGTCTTGCGCGGCCCGCTGCGCTCCACCCACTTGCCAAACACGGCCGCCGAGATGCCCAGTATGAACAGCGCGATTGAGTAAATCCAGCCCACCTCCGGAATGGTCCACTCCGCGCCCGCCTGGGTCAGAGGCACATTGAAGACGCTGAACCCATACACCTCGCCAATACACATGTGAACCGCGATGGCCGCGGGCGGGACCAGCCAGCGGTTGAAGCCGGGCTTGGCAACCGTGGCTTCGCGGGCGAGGAAGGTCAGCATGCAGGGTCCATTTGGAAAATCGCGGTCGTCATTCTGAATTACCTGTGCGACGACCTAGCGTGAGGAGAGCGATGTATGATGTACGAGCCGAGCGGCTTCTGGTGCTTGCGAGCGGTCACCACGTTGATTAAAGTGACATTTGCACTTGTTCGTTCTCCGCGTGAGGGAGCCAATCATGACCCCGGATGAAATTGGGCAGAGATTGCACGACCGGGCGACGCGCGGCGAGACGCTGACACCCGATGAGCAGGTGGAGCTGACGCGCTGGTTCGCCGAGCACGACGCGGAAGAACAGACGCAATTGGGCGCGGCCCCCGTCCCGAGCCGGCTGGCCGAACTCCAGACGCGGGTACAACAGGCGACTGCCCAGGTCGTCGTGCAAGCACAGCGCATCGAAGCGGTAACGGCCGACAATGCCCAACTGCGCCAGGAGATCACATCATTGCAGCGAGTGCTCGCGGCCAGCCGGTCGGGACAGCCGGCATGACGGTCACGCGGGAGGACGTCGAACTCGTCCGGATCCGAGCCGGTTTTGCGTGCGAGTATTGCGGTGTGACCGAAACGGATTGCGGGGGCCCGTTAACGGTCGATCACCATTGCCCACAGGCGCACGGCGGCAGCGGCAGTCCGGACAACCTGGTGTATTGCTGCTGGCGATGCAATCTGTACAAGGCGGCATATTGGCCGTCCGGTTTGGCGGATCTCATCTTGTGGAATCCCAGAGATGATTCACGCGATCGCCACCTGTTGCTGCTGGCCGACGGTCGCCTTCACGCACGCACTCCCGTCGGAGAATTTACACTGGCGCGACTTCGGTTGAACCGGCCGGCCCTGGTCGCTCAGCGCATTCGACGACTTTCTCAAGTCGCCGAGCAGGGCCTTCTGGAACGTTATCGCGATGTCTTGGCTATTCTGGAGCAGATGCAACAACGGCACGCGACATTGCTCGAAGATCACCGTGCGCTGCTTCAAGAGCAACGCGAGCTTATACGCCTGTTGATGTCAAAGGGCACGTGATCGGGCTCGATGATCGGAACCGTCAAATCGGAGGAAAGCCATGGATTTCGACGAAGTCCAGAAAAAGGTCTCGCAGAGCGGCAGCGAACTGGTCGAGTTGCATGCCGCGGTCAAGCAACTCCAGGCACGGGTGGATCGGCATACGTTGGTCATCCAGGTGCTCAAGGAAATGTTGCTGTCGCTCGACGACTTTGACGCGGATGATTTCCTTGAGCGCCTGCAGCAGGCGGCCGCGCGCAAGGCCGATGACAAGAGTTGTCGCAAGTGTGGGAAGCCCATGAGCGCCAAACACAACCGCTGCATGTACTGCGGCGAACAACGTCCGCCCGAGCTTTTGTGAATCGTTCGCAAGGCCTTTGAAGATCGCGAGTGGGAGTGGGTATCATTCTTGGCAAAGGAGCATCCATGCAACGCCTCATCTGTGTCCTGGTCGTGCTGGCCTCGCCCGTGCTGCTCGTCGCCGACACCGACGATGACGTCAAGAAGGAACTCAAAGCTCTTGAAGGGTCGTGGAAGGCCGTCGCCCTGGAGGCTGGCGGGAAGCCGTTGCCCAAAGAGTCGGTGCCGGACTTCACCTACGTCATTTCAGTGGATGGCAAGGCCACAGGGAAAATGCCGAAGGGCGAGTATAGCGCCACGGCCATCGTCAATCCGAAGAAGGACCCCAAGACCATCGACAATGTCCACGAGAGCGGGCCGCATAAGGGCAAGAAGCAGTTCGGCGTCTACAAGCTGGAGGGCGACAAGCTGACCGTGTGCATGACGGCTCCGGGCGCGGCCGAGACCGATCGGCCGAAAGACTTCGCCACCAAAGACACGGCCTACGTGGTGTTCGTGTTTGAGCGGACGAAGAAGGACAAGTAGTAAACCGCGGATCGAACACGGATCGAATTACGGATTTGATCCGTGTTTCATCCGTGTTCGATCCGTGGCCGCGGCTTTCATCGAACTCGCCAACATTTCCAAATTCTGGTTGCACGGATGGCCCACTTAGCCGATAATCTTTCTTACCTACCCGCCGCGCCATCCCGGCTCGGCGATTGATCCCACATGGATCTCCGCCGGTTTCTTGTTCGAGGTTCCTCCATGCGGTCTCCCCGCCTGGCTCTTGCGATTGTCCTCCTCAGCGCGTGCGCGGCGAGTTCCGCGGATTTGCTTCCGCCCGATCGTCCCATCCAATCCGCCATCGATTTCTATGTCGACGCGAAGCTGAAGGCGTCCGCCGTCACGCCGGCGCCAGTGGCTGACGATTTTACGCTCATTCGCCGACTGACGCTTGATCTCGTGGGCCGCATTCCGACGCCGGCCGAGACGAAGGCCTATGTCGAGTCGACCGATCCGGAGAAGCGAGCGAAACTGGTCGATCGACTCATGGCGTCCCCGGCGTTCGTGCGGCATCAGGTCAATCAGTTCGAAGCGATGATGGCCGGCCCCAACGGCCGTGGCAACTCGGGCGGACTTCGCGAGTACTTGACCAAGGCCCTCGGCGAGAATCGGCCGTGGGACCAGATCTTCCGCGACATGCTGATCGCCAACGAGAGCGATGCGAAGACCAAGGGGGCCAGCGAGTTCGTCAAGTCGCGCGTGTCGGACCTCGACCGGTTGACCAACGACGTCAGCGTGCTCTTTTTTGGCGTGAATGTTTCCTGCGCCCAATGTCACGATCACCCGCTCGTGCCCGACTGGAAACAAGACCACTTCTTTGGCATGAAGTCGTTCTTCGCCCGCTCATTCGACAACGCCGGCTTCCTGGCCGAGCGTGAGTTCGGCCAGATCAAGTTCAAACCGAAGGCGGGGCCGGAGAAGCAAGCGAAGATGATGTTCCTGACGGGGGCGACGGTTGAGGCGCCCGGTGCGAAAGAGCCATCGAAGGATGACGAGAAGAAGGAACGCGAGAAATTCGAGCAGGCGAAAAAAGACAAGAAGGTGCCGGCCCCGCCGAGCTTCAGCGCCCGAGCCAAACTCGCGGAAGTCGCGCTGCAATCGAAGGAGTCCGAGTTCTTTTCCCGCTCGATCGCCAATCGTTTGTGGCACCGCTTCCTCGGCTTCGGGCTCGTGATGCCGCTCGACCAGATGCACAGCGAGAACAAGCCGAGCCATCCCGAGTTGCTGACCTGGCTGGCCCGCGACATTGCCAACCATAAGTACGATCTTCGGCCGGCGATTCGTGGGATCGTCATGAGCCAGGCCTATTCGCGGTCGAGCAAATGGACGAGCGAATCTCAGCCGGCCCCGGCCCTCTTTGCGGTTGGACGATTGAAGCCGCTGACGCCGATGCAATTGGCCACGTCGCTGCGGATCGCGACGGCCGACCCGTTGACGTTTGAGAACGTCAAACCGGATGAACTCGAAAAGCGGATCGAAGCGCAAGAGAACGGTGCCCGCGGGTTCGCGTCGTCCATCGCGCAGCCGACCGACGACTTCCAGGTGGGCGTCAACGAGGCCCTGCTGTTCAGCAACAGCGACAAGGTGAGCCGCGAGTTCCTGGCCGACGGCAACGACAAGTTGCTCGGCCGCGTCAAGGCCGCGGCCGACGACGCCAAGGCGATCGACTTGATTGTGCGGTCCGTCCAATGCCGCCCGGCGACGGCGGATGAGCAAAAAGTCCTTCAGGAATATTTGAGCCGACGAGGCGACCGAAAGCCGGAGGCTTTTCGGCAAGTAATCTGGGCGCTGATCAGCGGGGCGGAGTTCCGATTTAATTACTAACCACAGAGACACAGCGACACCGAGAAGGCAGAGACGAGAAATTCGTTTGTTCACTCTGTGCCTCTGTGGTGAAATACTCTGGAGAACGACAATGAACATTCATCGCTTCTGCGGGTCGCCGGATCATGCGATTTCGCGTCGCGGGTTTCTCGGTACGGCGGCCGCTGCCATTGGGACCGCTGCGTTCGCGGACATGACCGGGCTCGATATCCTCGCCAACTCGGTTCTCGCTGGCGAGATGAAGAAGCAGCAGAAACGCGTGATCCTGCTCTGGCTCGCGGGCGGGGCAAGTCAGCTTGAAACGTGGGACCCGAAGCCGGGCGCCGCGACCGGTGGGCCGTTCCGCTCAATCCAGACTGCGGTATCCGGCGTGCGCATCTCCGAGCTGATGCCGAAGATGGCCGATCGGATGAAGCATAAACTCGCGATCCGCTCGTTGAACACGAAGAACGGCGACCACGGCGGCGCGGCCATGCTCATGATGCGTGGCCGGCGCGACGAGGCCAACGTCAAGTTCCCGGATCTCGGGGCCGTCATCGCCAAGGAGATGGGCCGGGCAGATAGCCAGGTACCGGACTATGTGACTTTCTACACGCAGACCGAAGGTCGCAGCATGGCCCCGGGCAGTTCGGGGTTCCTCGGCAGCCGCTATGCCCCAATGGAATTGACGACGAACAATCAGCCGGACAACATCAAGCGGCTCGACGGCATCAACGAACTCGACCATCAACAGCGGGCCGACCTACGTGACCTGCTCAGCAAACAATTTGCCCAGGGCCGCACGTCAGCACCGCTCGGCAGTCACAATGAAGCCTACCAGCGCGTCCGCGGCTTGATGGCGAGCGACAAGCTCTTCGACGTTTCGCAGGAAACCGACAAGATGCGCGATCAATATGGCCGCACGCAGTTCGGCGAGCAGACGTTGATCGCACGCCGCTTGATCGAGGCCGGTGTGCCATTCGTACGTGTCGGCCGGGCCTGGTGGGACAGCCACGGTCAGAACTTTGAAACGCACCAGGAAATGGTCCCGGAACTCGATCACGTGATGGCCGCGCTCGTCGACGATTTGAAGGACCGCGGGCTGCTCGAACACACGATGATCATCACGCTCGCCGAGTTCGGCCGTACGCCGAGCATCAACCCGAGCCTGGGCCGCGACCACTTCGCTTCCGCGTGGTCGTGCTCGCTGACCGGCGCCAGCATCAAGCCGGGCGCCTATGGCAAGTCGGACGCGACGGGCAACAAGGTGGTCGAAGGCGAAGTCGACGCGGCCAAGCTGTTCGCGACGATCTACTCGGCCCTCGGGATCAACCCGCACAAGAACTACTATCTCGGCGCCCGCCCGGTCCCGCTGGTCGAACCGGGGACGGAGCCGATCAAGGAAGTGTTGGCTTAGCGTACGTCGCAGCTGAATTCGTAAGAATTCAGTTCTCCGGTACGCCAGCACCTGAATTCTCACGAATCCAGCTAAACAAAACGCACAAACATGGCAAATCCCGAAAAACTCAAGGTCGCCAAAGAAGTTTCGCACAAGGCGATCGCGTTCGCCATGGCCCGTGTGGCGGAGTCCATGCGCGTCTACCTCGGCTGTTCCGACTTCAAGGTCTACGAGGCCGACCTCGCGGCCATGAAGGTCGAGCCGAAGGAACTGTATGGCCACGAAAGCTACGTCACCGGCGTCGCGCTCGCGGGCAAGACGCTGGTGAGCGGCGGCTACGATGGCAAGCTAACGTGGTACGACACGGACGCGAAGAAGATCATTCGCTCCGAGACGGCCCACGCGAAGTGGATTCGCCGTGTCGTCGCCAGTCCGGACGGCAAAGTTGTCGCGAGCGTGGCGGACGACATGGCCTGCCGGCTCTGGGATGCGGCGACCGGCAAGCAACTGCACGAACTCCGCGGCCACGGCGAGAAGACGCCAAACGGATTCGGCTCGATGCTGTACGCGGCCACGTTCTCGCCGGACGGCAAGCACATCGCGACTGCAGACAAGGTGGCGAAGATCAAGGTCTGGGAAGTGACGTCGGGCAAGCCGGTCGCCGAGATGGAAGCGCCGATCATGTACACCTGGGACCAGGTGCAACGGCTGCACTCGATCGGCGGCATCCGTTCGCTCGCGTTCTCGCCAGATGGCAAGACGCTGGCCGTCGGCGGCACCGGGAAGATCGGCAACATCGACCATCTCGAAGCCAAGGCCCGGATTGAGTTGTTCGACTGGTCGACGCAGAAGCGGCAAATCGAGTACGTCAGCGACAAGAGCCAGGGCCTCGTCAACGCGCTGCGCTTCACGCCCGACGGCTCGTTCCTGCTCGCTGCCGGCGGCGCCAACGAAGGCTTCCTGCTCGTCTTGGACCGCGACGCCAAGAAGACACTGCGGCAAGAAAAGATCACGGCCCACATTCACGACATGACGATCGACGAGAAGGGCGAGACGATCGTCATGTCGGGGCACAACAAAGTTGTGGTGGAGGAGATGAAGGGGTAACTAGGCGAAACGCAACAAAGAGCGGCGATTGCTTTCACGAGCATTCGCCGCTCTTTTTTCGCGCGCCCTTCGTTCCGACGCGTAGGTCCGTTACTCTAAATGTGTAGGCCGCCTCACGGAGCCGTCGGATGATAAACACCCCGCTCAAGGAAGCGGTTTTTCGCCTGCTGACGCATGTCGCGACGCCGGCTCAGTACATCGGCGGCGAACTCAATAGCGTGGTGAAGGATCATCGCCATGTTCGCGGCCGGCTCTGTTTGGCGTTTCCCGATACGTACCAGCTCGGCATGAGCCATCATGGTTTGCAGGTCCTTTACAGCTTGCTCAACGCCGACCCGCAATGGGCCTGCGAGCGGGCGTTCACGCCGTGGCTCGACTGGGAAGGCGAACTGCGCGGCCACCGCTTGCCGCTCTATTCGTTGGAGACTTTCACGCCGCTCCGCGAATTCGACCTGATCGGCTTCAGCCTCCAGTACGAGGTCAGCTACACCAACGTGCTGACGATGCTCGACCTCGGCGGCATTCCGCTTTTCTCGACCGAACGGCGCGTCAACGATGCGCTCGTGATTGCCGGCGGCCCCGGTGCCCAGAACCCGGAACTGCTGGCGCCGTTCGTCGATCTCTTCGTGATCGGCGACGGCGAGGAGTCCCTTGCCTGGGTCATGGAGAAATGGGTCACGCTCAAGGAGCAAGCGCTGCGCGACGGCGACCTGTCATTCCGGCGACGGCAAGACATGCTTGCCGAACTCGTGGGCTCGACGACCTGGGCCTATGCGCCGATGTTCTACGAGCCGGAATATCACGCCGACGGAACACTCGCGGCCGTGCACCGGACGCGGGCCGACGTGCCGAAAGAAGTGATGGCCTGCACGATCACGCAGGACCTTGATGCGATTCCATTGCCGACGAAGCCCGTCGTGCCGTTCATTCAGACACCGCACGACCGCATCGCCATCGAGATCATGCGCGGCTGTCCGCACCAGTGTCGCTTCTGTCAATCGACCGTCATCAAGCGGCCGTTGCGGTTGCGAAGCGTCGAGACCATCGTCCAGTCGGCCCTCGAAAGCTATCGCAACACGGGCACGAACGAAATTTCGCTGCTGAGCCTGTCGTCGAGCGACTACCCGTATTTCGAAGAACTCGTCAAACGGATGCAGGAAGTCTTCAACCCGCTCGGCGTCAATGTCTCGCTGCCAAGCCTGCGAATCAACCATCAACTGCGCACGCTGCCGCAACTCATGAGCGGGGCACGCAAGGCCGGCCTCACACTCGCCCCCGAGGTTGCCCGCGACGACATGCGTGAACAGATCCGCAAGCGGATCAAGAACGACGATCTTTATGAAGGGTGCCGCGAGGCGTTTAAGAACGGCTGGCAACGGGTCAAGCTTTACTTCCTCTGCGGGCTGCCGGGCGAGCGCGTCACCGATCTGGATGGCATCATCGAGATGTCCGAGGTGATCGCAAGAATCGGCCGCGACGTCCGCCGCAAGCCGACCGAGGTCACCGCGTCCGTCTCCAACTTCGTGCCGAAGCCGCACACGCCGTATCAATGGAACGGCATGCAGACCCGTGAGTATTTCCAGTGGGCTGGCCACTATCTGAAGAGCAAGGTTCGCAACAAGTCCGTTTACGTGAAGCAACACGACATCGAGACAAGCCTGCTCGAAGGCCTGCTCACGCGTGGCGACCGCCGCATCGCGCCAGTCATTCACGAAGCGTGGCGGCGCGGGGCCCGGCTCGATGCCTGGAAAGAGTGCTTCAATTCGCAAATCTGGTGGAAGACCGTCGCCGACCTTGGAATCGACTTCACCCACTACGTCCATCGCCAGCGGCCAACGGGCGAACTCTTGCCGTGGGACCACGTCAACGTGAAGAAGGGCCGAGCGTATTTGGAAAAAGAACAGGAACGCAGCGTGATTCAACTCACCGTCATGGCCGAGGCCGGCGGGCCGGCAACCGGCTGCGGAGGCTGAACCGGCTGGGGTGGACAAATGGGCTTTGCCGTGGTCCAATCTCGCGCCCGAAGGGTGCGGAGATTGGAGCATGGTCCTCAAAATCCCGATCAAGAACTTCGCCCTGCGCTACATGCCGGAAGCGATTCTTCAGCAGGTCCGCAGGTCGCACTATGCGCGCAAGCTCATGTCGGCGACGCCCGAAGCGGAGATGGCCGTTCTTCGGCATTTGACTCCGCCCGGCGGCTGCGCGATCGATCTTGGGGCGAACTTCGGTCTCTATACCCGCTTCTTCGCGGCGGCCGTCGGTAGTGATGGCGTGGTCCACGCCGTCGAACCGGTGTCGCCGATGTATGACGTGCTGCGATCGAACGTAAATCGCCTCGGGCTGAGCCAGGTCCGCACACACCCGGTCGCGGTGTCGGACGCGACGCGCACGGTCAATATGGTGATTCCGCGCTACACCAGCGGCGGATCGAATTTCTACGAAGCCAGAATCGCGCGCAAGTCGTCGCGCGGCATGAAATCGATCCGCGTGCCCGGCATTCGGCTCGACGACTTGTTCGCGCGCCTACCGCGCATCGATGTTGTGAAGTGCGACGTCGAGGGACATGAGTTGAATGTCCTCCGCGGCGCGGAGACGATCCTTCATCGTCATCGTCCGGCTTGGCTCCTTGAGATCTCGGGCAACCCGGATGACACGTCATCGAGTGCTGCCGAAGTTGTTGATTTGATGCGTTCGGAAGGATACGAGATCTACCATTTCGACGGTCATCGCGTCGAGCCACGCGAACGGGGGATGCGGGCGGTCAACTATTTCTTCCTGCGGCCGGAGCATCTTGGCCGCCTGCCGCAAGAGATGAAGGTCATGACCAGCGGGCCCACTGTTCTGGTGTGAATGGCACCGGTTCGCCGGGTTCGGGTGGGAATGGGACCAGTCGTGCAACGATTTGGCTGATGAGTGCGTTGATGCCGGCGCCGGTCAATGCGGACACATGCGCCGCTGCAGGGAACGCATCGGCCGGCAAATCGATCAGGTCAATCTTGTTGAGCACGACGATCTGGCCATTCGCCCTCGCTCCCGCTTCGGGCTCCGGCTGACTCGCATCCACAATCCACAAAACCAAGTCGCTCGTCGCGGCCGCGGCCCGCGTGCGTTCGATGCCTTCGGCCTCGATGGCGTCGTTCGACTCTCGCAAACCGGCCGTATCGATGAAATCGATCGGCCAGCCATCGCAGGCGAGCGAGACGGACACGGCATCACGCGTGGTTCCGGGAATCGGGGAAACGACGCTGCGGCCGAACCCGGCGAGAGCGTTGAGCATGCTGCTCTTGCCGACGTTCGGCGCGCCGACAATGGCAACCTTCCACGGTTCGACAAGATGCCGACCCACGCGGGCGTTGCGATGCAAGAGCGCCCGCATTCGTTCCGCAGCCGGCCCGCCGGCCTGTACGATGGCAGCGGCTCGATCGTAAGCTCCATGAAACTGATCGAGCAAAATGCTTGCAGTACGCACCGTGCGTGCTTGGGTCAGCATTCGTAACACGACATTTGCCGGACTGGATGTCTCTTGTATCCCCTTCGAGCTAAGCATCGCCAACAGCGACTTCACCACCCGCGGCCCGCCGTGACTGTGAACCTCAAAAGTCTCTGGCGCCGTTTGGGCCAGGATGATCTCGTCGATCACCGGGTCGCCGATGCGGCCAATCGAAAACCTGGCCGGCGGCTTGCTCAAGCTCTTGCCGGCCGCCGTGCGAAACTGTTGCTGAAGGACAGGCCATGCGTCCGGGCCACGGACTTCGAGCACGGCAACGGCAGCGCTGCACGGCGGCGTCAGGACGGTGACATGGGTCATGACAGGTATTCGGCCGCGTGCAGGATGCCTTCGAGAGTAAGAGCCGGGCGAATCTCGCTACGAAACTGATGGCGCGACTGCATCAGCCCGGCAAGCTGTGGCGACATGTCGCCGCCCGTGAGACAGATTCGGGGAGCGATCGTGCACCGGCTGGCCATTTCACGGACCACCGCATCGGCGCCGCCGGCAATCGCGTATAGCAAGCCGAGTTTGATCGCGGCCTCCGTGTTCGTCCCCGGCGGTCCTGGAGGCAGCGCGCTAGCCGCGTCCACGAGCGGCAACGCGGCCGTGTGTTCCTTGAGCGAAAGGGCCATCAACCGCAGACCGGGAAAGATCACACCGCCGGCGAAGCTGCCTCGCTCATGCAGCAGATCGATGGTCACGGCCGACCCCGCATCGACAATGATCGCCGGTTCTCCTGGCCGCCCCGCCGCCTTCACCGCGAGCACATTCAGCAATCGGTCGAGACCCACTCGGTTCGGTTCATCGACGCTCACACCGATGGGAATCTTGCGGGCCGCATCGATCGCGATGACCTTCTCGCCCCGCGATTCAGCCCAGGCGATGAACTGCCGCAACCGTTCCGGAACCGTGGAGGCGACCGCCCAGGTTCGAATCGCTGTGCCCCACTCGCTAGCAAGCCGTTCCCACGCCGCAAGATCGTCGGCCGGCAGCCCGCGGACCGGGAGTTCGAGCCTTCCATTGGTAACGCGGCAGAACTTGACCCGACTGTTGCCGATGTCAACGACGGCGTCTGGCATGGCCGTCCCTCAATTGCCGGGAGTCGCGGTTTCAGCGTCTTCGGGCTTCGGCCGCGTGAAGTCCGACTCGGCCGGCGGTTGCTCGCGCGGAATCGCCGCCAATGACGTGACGACCTTGGACATGAGCTTTTGCAATCCTTGTCCGGTGACGGCCGAAATGGACTCGATTTCGATGCCCAGTTCGCGCGCCATCCGCTCGCGGACCGCATCGCTCTCGGTCAACTCCGATTTGCTCATGGCCACGAATTCCGGCTTGCGGGCCAGGGCCGGGCTGTAGAGTTCGAGTTCGTTGCGGATCGTGCGATAGTTTTGCAGCGAGTCGCTGCCATCGGTCGGGAACGGCTCGACCAGATGAATGATAATCCGCGTCCGCTCCACGTGGCGAAGGAACTCGTGCCCGAGCCCCACGCCCGAGTGCGCCCCTTCAATCAGGCCCGGCAGGTCAGCCATCACGAAATGATGATCGCCGCCGACGCTCACCATGCCGAGATTCGGATACTTGGTCGTGAACGGATAGTCGGCAATCTCTGGCCGCGCTCGCGACAGCCGCGACAAGAGCGTCGACTTGCCGGCGTTCGGCAAGCCAACAAGCCCAACGTCCGCAATAATCTTAAGTTCGAGACTGATCCAGCGTTCCTCGCCCTCGCCGCCCGGCTCGAACTCACGCGGCGCGCGGTTCGTTGCCGTTGCGAAGTACTTGTTCCCCCTCCCGCCACGACCGCCACGAGCGACGGTGACGTGCTGACCAACCTCCGTCAGGTCCTTGAGCACATGCCCGCGATCCCGGTCGCGAATGATGGTCCCCGGCGGCACATCGAGGATCAGGTCCTTGGCATTTCGACCAGTGCACTGCGATGACCCGCCCGGCTCGCCGCTCTTGGCCTTGTAGTGCTTCTGATGCGCAATCGGCGCCAGGTTGTCGGCATGGGCCGTCGCTCGAATGATGATCGACCCGCCATCGCCGCCGTCGCCGCCATCCGGCCCGCCCTTGGGCACGTACTTCTCGCGCCGGAAGCTGGCCATGCCACGGCCGCCGTCACCTGCCTTCACGAAAATCTCGACGCGATCAACGAACACGGTGGTTCCTTTTGAGTGTCACGCAAAGTCGTCACGGGCGTAGGGTGGGTCAAGGCTTTGCGCCGACCCACCATTGCGTCCACGGTGGGTCGGCGCAAAGCCTTGACCCACCCTACGAGGTCAGCCGAACCCGAACGATTTTCTTGCTTCCCAGCCGCACGATCAATCCATCTTCGACG
>DATANR010000382.1:0-4533 GCA_036266155.1 Gemmataceae bacterium
ACACTCTGGTGGGGCTTCGGACGCTTCTCTTCGTGACCGGTGACGAACACGCGCGGATTTACCGCCAGGAGCTGGAGCGGTTCCGCGAGGCCTGGACCACGATCGCCGATGCGACCGGTGTGCTGTCGGGCATCGAAATTCCTGAGCCGCTATTTGTGTTTTGCGATGTCGACCGCCTCAAACTTGGAGCATCTTGGGCGATGCTCGACCAACTCAGGCGCGGAGTCCTGCGGCGCGGAAGTTGGCCCGGCCTGGTCCTGAATCAAATCTCCCCCACTGCGGCGGCGTTCGTTACCCAGCTCGGCGACCTGCTTCGGGGTCACGGCCTAAATGGGACATTCGCTACCGAGGATTTGAATCGAGCGGGGGAGCTGGCGCTGAAGTACCACGACAAGGCGAATTATGTGGACCTCGTACGCAGCTCCTCGCTCCCCTTGCCGCTGCACGTTCCCACTGCTGTCGTATCCGTGGAGCAATTCCTCGCGGTTCGACGGTGGCCGGAATTGGTCGAACTCTACCGGACCGCGACGGGCGACGTCGAGCCGGCGGCGGTCTATGTCAAGTCCTCGCGAAACTCCGGCGGGAATATCGCCGCACGCCTCACGGCTCACAACTTCAACACTCGGGGTTATTCCCTCTGTCGAGAGGTCGAAGAAAACGTCCGGACCCGCAATGTCGATTTCACCGAGGGGGTGCGCGGCGTGCGGGTCGAAGTTGATGCGTCGCCGACTCTAGCACCTCTGGGGATTACCGACGACCG
The DNA here is from genome assembly GCA_036266155.1 of Gemmataceae bacterium. Lineage (GTDB taxonomy): Bacteria > Planctomycetota > Planctomycetia > Gemmatales > Gemmataceae > SIAJ01. The sequence goes on from DATANR010000382.1 coordinate 761, forward strand.
CCTCCTCAGATACTCCCGCGAGCAAGCACAGCGGCGAACCGGGATTCATCTCTTGATTCAGAGAGAGATCAAAGGTCCGGCGGGAGGAGGGCACCACCATGGCATCGGCGTGAGCTGGTATATCGATTCGGCTGAAGACGCGCACCCGATCGTAACTGCCACGCAGGTTTACAAGGATGCGGACCGCCATCACTACCTTGGATCGTACCTGGGGCCGCATCCACTGCCTCAAACTCAATCCCCGGAGTTCATAGCCCGCGTGCGGAACCTGTGCCGGCTGTTCGCGGCCGAAGGGTGGCGTGGCCCGATCAGCTTCGATGCGTGCCTCAACGAGGCCGAGCAGTATGAGTTCGTATACGACTGCAACCCTCGGTTGACAGCGGTATACCCGATGCTGACCGTGTGCGAGGCATTGCGGCGGCAGGGTGTATCGGTCCAACAGAGCTTCAATCTCGGCTACCGCGGAGAGTTCGTCTGGGAGAAGTTGGACGTCCAACTCCAGTTACTGAAGAAACACGGGCTGCTGTTCACGAAAGACCACCCCAGCGGCGCGGTCGTACTGCCGAACCTCTCGCGGCATACCGGCTACGATGTCACGCTAGTGAATCTCGATATGCCGATGATTGCTGAGGTGATGGCGTCGCGCGCGTTCGAACAAGGCTTCGCGAATCCGCACGTGGACAGGTTTTATCTCTAACCCATGCGACTCGGAAATTGCTTGCACACGCATGGCGATCCTAAACCCTTTGAGTGCAGGCTGCACTTACCACGAGGTCTTCATGTCGGGACGAGCGGCTTCCTCGCACAAAACCTCTGTGAACCTGAGGGATGGGCGGGCGGCATCGACCGAGGGTTATCGCGACTGCCGCCGCATGGCAGGCCTACTAAAGCGTTCTACTCAAAGGTCGACATCACTCAGGCGCCGCCTTTCGACAACCGACCGAACCGAAATCCGGATCAAGTAGGTTCTCGGCCGTGATCTCTGATATACACAAATACAATTATTCATAGGAGGACGGACATCCGGAGGACTGCTTTTGCATGATCCTGTGGCAAAAGACGGAGGTGGCCGCCGTCGGAAGGATACGTGCATCCCCGAGACCTGCTACCGCGGTGCGGTTGCGGTTCGTTGCTAAACCGTCGGAGCAACTATGCGATGGTCGTCGAACACCAAGTCAGATGAAGGCGGTACTGTAGTGCGCAGATAGTTATGTCGGAAATCTGAGCCGAGTTCTGCGAGGCCGGCCTCTATAGTTCTAATGTATGATGTCCTGATTCCGTTCTCGGCAAGTGTCCAAGGCTCGATAGCCTGATATTCAGGCTTACCAATATAAGCAAATACTTGATTACCGGAGACATCAACTCCAGCAAGGTCATGCCCTACATCGATTCGGTCATAGATTGACTCGCGGCTATCTAGAACCGAAAGCTCTGGCTTGGTGATCACGAACAAGACACCATTTACGACGCAGTCCGGGCTCGGACAGATGTTCAGATAAACGATCTTGTTAGGATAAATCGGGTTCCCGTCTCGAATGGCGTAGAAACGGAGTGTGTTGGGCGTGGCGACGTTCCATCGCCGCTGCCAGCCTCGCAACCCGCACGTTAAAAAGGGGCCAGAATACGGATGGCCTATTGTCAACTCCAAGCTGGGCCGTGACATCAGCGAGCCGAACCCGAAGATGGCTATGTCGCCTGGTGAAAGATCGAGATGCAGATGGCGCACGGTGGTGGTCTCTATGAGCCGGTTGATACCTGACGCACTGCTGGTAGAGGTACCAAGCATATTCCACAAGTCCACGTTCGCGATAGGGGCTGGGATTGCTCCCAGCCCCCGCGCAGATCCGGACGTGCGGCATTACCGCATCCGGCTACTACCTCGGGTGTTTGGTATAGAAGCGCATGTTCGGGTGGCCGGTTCGCGCTCCTACCAATCCCGAAATGTGAGACGCCGCCGTGAATCTGCATGCATCACAACTACCTCGATTTCGCCTCATGCCAAGTGCTGAATCATGCTCTCCAGGTACCGGATGCGGTCATCCCGGTCGGGATGCCCATCCTCCGCACCTCGTCCTGCCAGAGTCGCCTCGCATCAGGACTCGTCCATGGCTGCTCTCTTCCTTTGATCGCACGAGCTATTGGTCGCTGCGTTGTCACATCTACCAATCCACCGAACGGAATATCAAGGACATATTATGAAAAAATCTTGTTCGTCAGTCTCGTCAGCGAGTCATCTGCATCTGGCAGAAGATGGAAGTATAACTGAAGTCACGCATTTGCTGTTTGCTGCATTATTCGACTGCGGTGTCACCGTCGCTTCTTGATGGCGTCTTCGAGTTTGTGGGCAAGCTCCCGGTCGCTCCAAGGCGGTTCGCAGCCCGTCTCCGACCACTCCTTGAAAAGTCTTTCATGCCGCGAAGCGCGGCTCTCGGGATGATGAAAATGGGGCTGACAGAGGTGCGTGAAGCGTGTGTCATGGCGCTGGAGGGTGCCGTCGGGTCAGAGGTCGAGCCACATTGGTGCTGTTAAGCACGAGGAAAAATCTGACCTGGACGTCGACACGAACCCGGGATTGTTGCCCCCATTGCTGGGGAGCACGCGGAGCAGAATGTCCTACTCCTCGACGTCCCCTGGGCCTCCATTGGGAAGTGCGCCATGGACACGCTGTTTACTGGGGTAGCCGGGCTGGACGTGCATCGCAAGAGCGTCCAAGGTGCCGTCCGCTGTCGCCAGGAATCCGAGAAGTTGCTCAGGCAGGTTCGTTCGTTCGTGACGATGACCAGGGATTTGCGAGCCCTGGCGGACTACCTGCAAGCGTTGGGCGTGACGCACGTGGCCATGGAAGCGACCGGCGTTCTGTGGAAGCCGGTGTGGAATGTGTTGGAGAGTCGGTTCACGTTGTTGTTGGTCAAGCCGCCTCATCTGAAGAAGGTCCCGGGGCGCAAGCCGACGTGAGCGATGCGGAATGGCTCGCCCAGTTGTTGCAGTGCGGCTTGCTCCGGGGGAACTTCGTGCCGCCGCGGCCGGTTTGGCGTCGTGGTGTCTGTCCGGGGAACGAGGAGTCGGACGGCAAACGGCTGCGGAGCCGCACGCGGCGTGGGAATCGTTGGCTACGGCGTGCGTTGGTGCAGGCGGCCTGGACGGCCAGCCACACCAAAGACAGTTACTTCGCGGCGCACGACCGGCGCTTGGCGACCCGGCGTGGTCCCAAGCGGGCACTGGTGGCCGTGGGTCATTCGCTGTTGGTCACCATCTACCATGTCCTGGGAAGAAAGGTGGCGTATCACGATTTGGGTCCGGGATATTTTGACCGGCTGGAACCCGAGCGGATGAAGCGTTATCTGGTCAAGCGTCTGCAAAGCTCGGTTTTGATGTCACGATGTCGCCGGCGGTTCCCAGCGTTGCCGTGTAGCCAGCCAGGCAAAACCAGCATTCGCCGCGCCCAGCAGACTCTTCTTGCGCGCCGCACCGGCGATTTTCGGAGCAGTGGCAGTGGGAACGGATGTAAAAGAACTGCTCTCAGACAATTCCTGCCGGCGGACGTGCTGGCAAGGGAGCGAGTAAAGCAGATGGAGTGCATCAGCGCAAGGCGATGCAAGTGACGAACTGATGGGTAACACTTCAGCCTGTCAAATCATGACGGCCGACAGTCGACCTTGCAGGGCTTCCGGATGAATAGAGGTGGGTGCAGTTGACCTGTCGACATTGTCACGCGGCCTGTGAGAATCGGCAATCGAGCGCCTGATTCGTGCAGATTTGCACGGCTTCGCGGG
>DATANR010000383.1:0-15950 GCA_036266155.1 Gemmataceae bacterium
CAATCGTCGACCCTCCCGACGCCCAACAACCGCAAACGCACCTCCAGCGGGGCACCGAACCAGCCGCCAAGCACTACTCCGAGTTACTCAACCCAACTCCCAGAGGCATCGCCACCGGCATTGTGAGAAATGCGGGCTAGCGGCCCTTGCTGCGGCCTCCCGCATGTGAACTACTTGATCGGCAAGGTGACCATACGTGCGGCTAACCATCTCGGTCGAAGCGTGTCCCAAGAGTTCAGCGACCTGGGCTACGCCGACCCCCTTAATGAGAGCTTGGGTCGCAAAGGTATGCCGTACGGAATAGCAGACAAAGTGCTTCAGGTGGGGCAGTTTTGTCCTGAGACGCTTTAATCTGCAACGGATGTTTTGACGGCTGAATGCGGTCTTGTCCCGCGGACCCCGGAACAGCGGTCCGTTGGGGTATTGCTGGATCAGCTTGCGGCTGAGTTCGACCATTGCCGGGGTCAGGTAGACGACGCGGGGCTTGGAGGTCTTTTTGTCGGACTTGTGCCGATCGAACACCCACACGCCGACATCGAGGTTCACATTGGCGGCGGTGACGCGGGCCACCTCCGACGGCCGGCAGCCGGTTTCCAGCATCGCCTGCATGAATTCCCGGAACTGGCGGTCACGGATCGTTGTGAGGATTTCGGATAGTTCGTCTTTGGTCAGGACCCGTGTGCGGCACTTCACACGGTCAGCCTTCAGCGTGCGGAGCGGGTTCGGGGTGAGGATGCCCTGCTGTTCGGCCCAACTTAAGGCCCGCCGGACGGCAATGACGGCGTGCCGGCGTCCGCCTTTCCAGGTCGGGTGGTCATCCATCCATCGGGTGACGTGGAACGGTTTCAGTTCTGCGGCTGGGTTGCGACCATAGCGGTCGCAGAAGGACTGAAGGAAGCGCTGGTAATTCCCGTACGTGTCGGGGGCGTGATGTTTCTGCGAGTGATCAAGGAACAGATCGCAGATGAGGGCGACGGTGATCCGGTCCGGCTTCGGCAGGTTGGCCGGGTTGGTCGCCATCAGCTTGTAGAAGGCGTCGAGGATCGGCTGGGGAGCATTCCAGCCGGATTTGGACTTCTTGGGAGGCGGGGCACCTTCCGGGTGCTCGTCGAGGCGGACCTGCTTGAGGTTGTGTTCGACGTACCACGCGGATTTGGAAGCGCGGTACCAGGGCTTCGGCAGTTTCATCGCAAGCCTCCCGTAAAACGGGGAGTGAGCCGGAAGACTTGCTCTTACGCCCTCGGTCAGGTGGCACTGACCGGGGGGTTTTTCTTACCCTGCCCCATACCCTGCCCAGGATCATTCGCGTGTTGTGTGCGGTTTTCGCGAATGCCTAGGATTTCAGGGGTTTTTCGGAATCGGGCTGACAGGATTTGAACCTGCGACCTCTTGGTCCCGAATCTATGGGTTCATCCGCCACAATGCAGCAAACCCCTGCATTTTCAGCCCTTCACACTATCGTAGGGATCGCACGGAACGCAGTCAATTGCAGCATTTCCGGGGAGTCTGCTGCAAGTTGCTGCAAACGGGATCGACCGCTTGGTCGGTCCTAGCACTTGGGGCATTGCGAACAGCTACACCTTGACAAATAAGGGCGGCCCCGCCTGCTCCACCGGGTAGTGTTCGCACGGACCGGGCGGCAGGTAGCCGAGCCGGATGTGCGGCACCAGTGTCCCGTCGTTCCCGTCGTACTGCAAATAGATCGGCCCCGGTGACCGGGTCCAGCCGGTCAGCAGGTTGACCGCGATGCCCACGGCGGTCGAGGCCAGCACGCCGTTCGCCCATACGACCTGGGGCTTGCCCCCGGCGGCCCCGTAATTGGCGACCTCGCGGCCGATCTTCTCCTCGGTCAGGAAGTGCATGCAGTACATGCACGGTCCGCCAGGAGCCGAGAGGATCACCTGCCCGCTCATGCCCGGCGGTTCGCCCGGATGGACATCCATGCCGACGTCGATGTACGGGATTAGGAGGCGGCGGGTGCAGGCTTCGATCTGCTGGCGCTCGTTGAAGGAATCGACGGAGCCCATGACGAGCGTACAGCCGTGGAATGCCTTCGGGTGGTCCTGCCATCGGCAGGAGTGGGCCTCGACCTTGGCGCGCGGGTTGATCTCCAGAATCCGCCGTTTCGCCGCCTCGACCTTTAGGGTCTTCGCCTCGATGTCCGCGTCGATGAGGGTCATGGTGCGGTTGAGGTTCGATTCGTCTCCGTGGTCGTGATCGAACAGGACGAAGTTCTCCACACCGAGGTGGGCGAACTGCGGCGCGAGGTGCGAGCCGCCCCCGCCAAGTCCGTTGAAGGCGATGCGAGCCGTCTCGATGGCACGTTGCCCGGCCTCGCCAAGAAATCCTTGGCGTGAGTAGCGTTCTTTCATGTTCTCTCCGGTGCTACCCGACAACGGAAATCCGTGACGCGCGTTCGGGTCCGCGCGCTCCGGGGAGCCAGACGTCCGCGATCGCGGAGTCGGGGCTTAGTAGGAGAAGGCCAGCGGCCTGATCGGGTCCGACGGCTCGAAAGGCGGGAATCAGGTTTGGCAGTTCTTCGTCGTCGGTGGGCGAGAACGACGGCCGGCCCGGCCACTCGTGCAGGTGCGTGTGGAAAACCCCGTCGCCAGAGTCGAGAACGCCTTGCATCGCGGCCCGGATGGCATCGCCGTTGATGCGCGCCCCGACCGTGTAATCGACCACGTACTGCTCATCGGGCACGGGCATGTAGCGGGTCATCACGATGATCGAGGACGTGAGACGGCCGTAGAGAAATCCGATTCTCTCGGCCGCGTAGGGGTGCGGTCGGCGCAAGTCGGCCAGCATTCCCTCGTAGAGCTTCCGTGGAAGCTGGATCGTTATGGGCATACCAAGGCCCTCAAGAGGCGGGCCACCATCTGCGTCAGGCTGACCTTTTCCTTGGCCTGCCACGAGAACGCATGCCACGTCTGGCCCAGAATGTGGCTGCTGGCGTTCCAGTTTTTGTTGGTCGGCGTGTTCACCTTCTCGGCGAAAAACAGCCGGTAGTCGTAGCCGCCGACATGTGAAGGACAGAGGAGGAGCGTCATCTTGGACGGGGTGCACCCGTCCGGCAGCGTGACGTCCGGAATGCGGAAGTACGTGACGCCCGCCTCCTCAGCCCGTTCGGTACCCGGAAACGTCTCGGCCAGTTCCCGGACATCCTCGGGGGAGAAACTCATGAGGACCCGCCGTCCTTGGGGTGGTGCAGGAAAATCTCGCAACCGGTGATGTGCACCTTGCCGTCGTCCGGCAACGCCACGATCTTCGACCCGACCAACTGGTCGAGGTCCTCCGTCAGAGGGATGCCGGCGAGCGTCTTAAGCGTGGCAACGCTCAACTCGCCGAGGTGGACAAACACCTCCTTGTTGTTGAAAGGAACCTTGACCCGCTTCTCACAGTGGTCGTCGTGGTCGTGCCCCTTGCGGGCCTCTTCGGCTACGGCGTTCATTTGTCCTCCCAGCCGCCCGTTATGGCGGCGGTTCGCACTTTGTCCGGCGGAACACCCGCCTCGCCCTTCACTACTGCGGGCACTTAACCGGAATGGCGATTTTTCGGGACCGGCGGGAGGAGATTTTCGGCGAGGAGGCGGATAGGCTAGGAGTTATCAGAACGTTCTCGATTTTCTTTCGGTTTTGGTTAAGTGGTTGGGATAGTGGGGGTGAAGGCCGGAGGTCCCACAATGAGCGAACCGCCGCCGGGCGAGGATGACGCGACGTTGATGCGTCGCGTAGCTGACGAAGATCAAGCCGCCTTACGGACGTTGTTGGAGCGCTACGCCCCGAAAGTAACCGGCTATCTCCGCAAGCAGTTCAAGAACCAACTGAAGCACCCTGAAATCGACGAAGCGGTGAACATCGCGGCCCAGAGGGTATGGCGGTACGCCCCCACCTTCGGTCCCGAGCAGGGTACGTTCCGCAGCTGGTTCCTGACCATCGCCCATCGCGCGGCGCTCAAGATTCTGAAGGACGAGGAAGAGCAGCCCGATGGGGGTCTGGACTTCGATCCGAGGGACGTCACCTCGGACTGCGACGACGAACCTGAATCCCAGTCGCGGGATGAATGGCTCGCCGAGCAGCTGGGTCACATCATCGAAAAAGAACTGACAGGCTTCGAGCAAATTGTTGCCCGTACCGACATGGCGGCGGGAGGTTCGGACGGCTGGGTGCGCCTCGCCAACGAGCACAACAAGACGAAGAACACCGTTCAGGCGACACGAAGCAAGGTCTGGAAGAAGATCAGAGGCCTGCTTGCCGAGCGAGAAGCCGTCAGGGCTACCACGAAGGGGAGAAAATGAGTCCGGACGACGACACATTCTGGAGAAACGTCGTCGGCAAGCTTCGCAAGAAGGAGGGATTTTGCCCCCCCACTCCCGAGGAAGCCGAAGCCGCATTCGACGAGGCCCCGTCGGTCGAACTTTCGGAGGAACGCCTCGACTCGATTGTTGAGGCCGCGACATCGGACGGGGAAGAAGCTGACTGGCAGGAAGATGAGGAAACTTCTGAGGCCGGGCAACCGGTTCTCTACCGGAAGCCCGGTGAAGGCGACTCCACGGCAAAGAAGAACGAGAAAGACCTCGAAGAAGAGATGCTCAACGATGACCCCGAAGAAGACGAAACTTGACTGGGAAATCGATCAGAACTGCCAAGAGCGGGCGGGTAAGCAGGCTGACGAACTGATCGAGAGCCTTGGGTTCGGGTGGCCTATCGACCCGCTCAAGGTGGCCGCGACCGAACACCCAATTCTCGCCGCCGGGGGTCGCGACCTCGGGGACCTTTACGACGGTAAGCTCAAGTTCAACAAGCAGAAGAAGCGGTTCCTTTTGTTCTTTAACACGAAGTACGACCGGTGGGAAGAGAGTGGGCAGCACCATCCACGAACGCGGTTCTCGATCGCGCACGAACTCGGCCATTACTTTCTCGAAGACCACCGCCAGCACCTGCGGAATGGCGGGAATCCCCATCCGTCGAGGGGCGAGTTCCTGAACGGCGAGCGGGTCGAGCGTGAGGCAGACGCATTCGCGTCCAGCTTGTTGCTTCCGACCCACCTAGCCGAACCGCGACTGAACAGCGGCGAATTGAACCTGCAGACGATCGAGAACGTCGCTGCGGATTTCGGTGCTTCCCACCTCTGCACGGCAATCCGGGGGATTCGCCTGACTGACGAGCCGTGCGCCGTCGCCGGCTTGCGGGAGGGGCGAGTAGCGTGGATGTTCCCGTCGAAGCGGTTGATTGAGGCGAAGTGCTACCCGCCGGGTAAAATTGACCTTGATTCGCCTGTAGCCAAGCGTGCTTGGGCGGCATTCGAGGCGGGCAGTGACGACAAGAGGTCGGAGGATGGGTTGCTCCGGCACTGGTTCAAGACGTTCGCGAGGGAGGAGGATCTGGCGGCTGTCGAGGTGACGGAATCGTTCTTGCCCATCCGGATCATGGGCACGCTGGTCGTCCTTCTGACGATGTCCGACAGCGATCTGTTCTCCGAGGAAGAAGAGGAAGAAGAAGACGAAATCGACACCAACCATCGCGCAAAATTCGGCTGGTGACTAAATGCTTGCGCCTTATCCGAGGATTGTGCTATTTTCCCGAGGCTCAATTACCATTTGTAACCACCTATGACGCCATATGAACTAGCCATCAACACTTATCACACAGATTGCAAGCAAGCGGGAATCTCGCAATCCAATATCTCCGCGGAAAGCTCCAAAGTCTACGACCTTAGTACTGCGAGAGATGTACGTGTGATGATTCATTTGAGAGAATCCAAGGGACCGACATGGGCGATCTACGCAGTGTCAGGAAGACAGCCAGGTGACAAACTGGGGATCGGCAGGGTCTACAGAAGGGAAGAGCTTGGGGCTTTGCAACCCGTTATCGACGAAGCCCGAACAATTTGGACAAAAAGAGCGGAAGAGTTTCAGGAATCCGGCAAAAGCGATGGATCGGCTGTTCTCGGGGCGGGAATAGCCTGCCTAACAATGTTTGACAAAGAGCGCCGGCCTCGAATGCGCGAGATAATTCCGGCACCAGTCACAATGCAGGGAAGTTTGTCGTGGGAGACTTCACTGCCTGAAGTGCTGGAGTACTTGCACCGACACGGGATATATGGTTACTACATTGAAGGACGGTTAGATTAATTCGAGTTGGCCCATATCCGACAATCACGTTGCAAGCTTTGGGTAAGAATACCGAACCGGTCCGAACTCATCCTCATGGATCTCGCGGTAGTAACTACCGTATTCTTCAAATTCCCGAGCGAACTTTTGGTCGAGCGAGAAAGCAAGGTCCTTCATAAGGCTGTGGATTAGGTCTGCGGGCGATCCGGAGGCCGAAAGGCATGGGGGACACGCCGTAAAGTGAATAAAGGGGAATTTGACGATCGATTCGCCCACTTGCTTCGCGATTTCGGTGTTTACCGATTCGATTCGGGCTTTCACTGCCCGGCTTGGACCGACACCTTTGTTCTCTAGATCGATCAACTCCTCGACTGACTTAGCCATGTACTCACGGCGATAAGCGTCGAGCTTTAACTCGTATTTCCGGCCCTGGAGGCGAAGGAGGTTCTCCACGCAACACTGCGGGTAACCGAGCACCTCTGACAACGAGCGTGTGCCGCGCTCACACTCGTCGATCTGGCCCGCGATCGTAGGATCGGCGAAGATCCAGCAGACGGGAAATTCGCTCCTCAAGTGGTACGAATCCTCGGTGATAAAATATTCGAGGAACGCCCGGTCGACGGGGGGCGGTGACAGGCTTAACAGTTCGGCCATGGGCCCGACGCCGCTTGTCTTGCGTGCGTGCAGACCCAATTCCGAGGTGACCTTGGCAACTTCATCGAGTAGCTCTTGATCGCTCGGCTTCTGGCCGCCTAAAAACGCCGGCTTTAACCCGATTGCGACCGCTACGATTTCCAACGGGTCGGTGAGGTTGTGGTGGGGGTCCCGCCCCTTCCGGTGGAAGTTAATGCGGCGGAGGGCGGAAAAAAGGGAGTGTGCGTGCTCGGGAACCATAGGCTGCCGCTGGGGTTACGAGGGCTTTACGCCGTATTCGGCCGGACGTGTCCTCAGTTGGCCGACGGACACCCCCCATACCTTGATGGTCTCGCCGCCCAAGCCAATTTCCTCTGCCTCGGCGGTAACCGTACCTCGCATAAGCGCATAATTCCCGTCGGGATCAGGTTCGCCCAATCGCTCGGCTGACTCTCGGGGCAGGTAGTACCGGTCAATCCCGCGATCGAGCCAAACCCGGACGTTCACGAAATACTCGCCGTCCAGGTCACAGACGTCAATCAGGTGTTCTTCCATTAGAACCTGCCTATTTCTCAGGCGTCCGGCTCCGACTGAGCCGCTGCTTCAGCCTGCTCATCCGCTCCGTCTTCATTGCCGTTGTCATCGTCATCCCCGTCCGTACCGTCGTCCGGAGGGGCAGCGTTGTTAACGGCGAGCTTAATCAGGTCCTTCAGGCGGCGGTCAACCCGCTTCTTCACCTCTTCGTCGGTCAGTTCTTCGTCCGTGCGGTTGACCCAGGACTTTAGACCCTTCCGCAGATCGTCCTCCAGCTCCTTGGCGACCGGAAAACGCTCGTTGGCGCGCGCCCCACGGATGCCTTTAAGAAAGCTCCCGACCTTGGCCAGCTCGCTGCTGTAGAAGTACCACCACAACACGATCATCGCAGCGATTCGCTGGACGTCGGCCTCGGACCACCGAACGGTTTCTGACGCCGGCGTGAGGGAGATACCGGCCCAGATACGGTCCTTCTCCTTCTTCGGCATGTCACCCTTAACCGTAAACAGGCCTCGCTCCCACAGCAGGTTAAGGAACGGAATCCACCGGTCCAGAAAATCCTTCGGGGTGGACGTGGCCGAACCGCCGCCGATTACCGCGAAGTGCTTCATGGCGATGGCGGTCGCCCGCATGAGCCCTTTCTGGAACACGGCGAAGAAAGGCCAGTCCTTGGTCTTCATCTGCGCCAGTTCACCCAGTGGCTTGTCGATCTTATCGATCTTCGCCTCGCCCCAGGTCTTGAGCTGCTGGTCCTGCGCCTTTCGCGGGAGCACAAGATACGCACCGAGTTCGCCGTCGATGCCGCCTCTTGTCTTCACCTCCTGGATGAACCCTTGGTACGGTTTGAACTGGGTCAAGACTCCGACCAGCAGCGGGCGCCACAAGGTACTGAAGCCTTCGTCGCAAGCGCGAAGATAGGGCGAAGTCAAGTTGACGAAGGGGACCTCGAACCCTTCGACCAAGTGCATTTTTTCCACGTAAGAGATGAGGGGCTTGACATCCTGGTACTTCGCCGGCCGATCCGCGATGATCTGCGACACATGCAGAGCGTTCTCGATTGATTCGACGAACTTGCGCACCTGCTTTTCGTCCAGCGGATCCTTAGGACGCTTCAGGTCGAGCAAGTCCACGATGATCGAGTAAAGGAGTTCCACCGTTGTCACGAACGGACCGGTCTGTTCGTTCACGTTGAACTTGGCCGTCACGTTGTGCTGCCAATGCACGATGCCAAGAGGGAGCCGGTCCTCTGGCGTCTCGCCGATGCGTTGAGCGATGAGCTGCCGGAGGCAGCGGCACTCGATCTCTTGGTCATCCAGCAGAATGCGGCGAGATCGATTTACCTCCTCGGCGTGCTTGTTCAGGTCGATGAAGACCTCACGCACCACGGTCAACACCTGATTCTCATCTTTCGCAAGGTTCATCTTCGTAATGTCGAAGCCGGCCCGCGGGTCAAGGACCAAGAAAATGACCGATAGCTTCGTCTCCAGGGCGGCAGACGGCAGATTCCCCTCGTTGAATAGCGTCTGGAGGGACGCGAGACGGTGTTGTCCATCGATCGTGGCCGGGAAGATCCGCTTCGGGTCCCAGCGAATGTAGCCGTTCGCTGACTTGCTGTTGGTAATCACCTGGACGCCGCCGATGTTCTTCACCTGCCAGGGAGCCTTCTGTAGCGACTCCTTAAGATCCGGGATCTTCGGCGTGTCGCCATAATCGTTGGCAAGCATCTTCCTCTCATCGACCGGCAACAGAGCCACGGTCAGCGAGTTGAAGAATTTGAGCTTTTCCGGCCGGCGGAGGTAGCCGTCCACAATGTCGTGACGCACCCGCTCCCAGTCAATTTCGCGTTGAAACAGCTCTTCCAGCTTCCACTTCGACCGTAGGTCGGAGGGCAGGTTTTCGACGAGCTTCAGCTCCTTCGTCGCTTCTTCCAACGAGATGACCGCCTGGAAGTAGGGGATCGAGGTTTGGGACAGGTTGAACGTCCCCCAGAGCATCGGCCGCAGCTCGGTGTAGTGCGGCGTGTCTTCCTCGATGAGGAGTTCGTCGATATCCACTTGGGCTCTCCGCAGTGTTTAAGTCTCAGCCGATTCGGTAAACGAAACCCGGCCGACAAAGCCGACTGATAATCTCTTCAATCAGTGTCATCGTCTGGAGGTTCAAAGGAACCGGACACTGATCGACTATCGCATATGCCAGGGTACAACCGTTGATCGTTATGTTCGCCTCACGAAGTCGAACCGCAAGTTTGGACATTGGCTCCATGTGCTGGCGAATACGGTCCTGAAGTCTGTCAGCCTTTCCAACGTACAATGGCGATTGTAGTAAACTCGCCGTCTCGATAATGTTCCGGAGAAAGCCACGAAAGGCCGGATCTTGTGCCATCTTCTCCAAGTTTCCACTCTTGGGTTCCGCCAAATCCGACCAACATTCAAGACGCACAGAATGTAACGGGCCGACCTTGCTGGTTCGGTCTGGAGCGGCACGCGCAGTCACGGCTGCCTTTATCGCCTCGATGAATTCCTCTGCCGGTGCGTCCTTGTTCGGAACCCTGATGTTCCGAAAGAACGCATAAACGGCAGGCTGATCCGGCAAGCGGGCGCACGCGGCCGTTGCTCCGCCCAGAACTTTGGAAAAGTCTAAATACGTGAACACGGCGAGTCGTCGCTCCAATTGAGCAACTGCTTTCAAACCCAAGGGCCGCCATGACCTGCTCAGGTATGACAAAAGAAGCATGGCTGGGTATCATCCTCATCATCCAGTACCTCAGCGAGCGCTTCTACTAGCGGAAGATTAACCCGCTTTTTTTGAGCAGCTTGGATCGCCTTCTGTTGGCGCTCTTTGATCTCGCGCACACGATCTGGGTCAGCGAGTTCATCCAAAGACTCCCGTTGGTTCCAGGTGTACCGCTGCCCGGTTTTGGGATCGATCTTCTCGTATTCCTTAGCAAGCTCAAAAAGATCCGGATGTCGTTCAAGCAAACCAACCCACTCGCTCCGTCGTTGGAAGAAGCAGAAATAGCACCCGGACCGTGTCCGCCAGTCATAATAATCAGGCAGGCCGACCCCGCTTTCCTCCAATATCCGATGAACATCATCCAGGGTTAGGCCGTCATCCTTGAATGGCATGACAGTCACAATGTTTGGCTTCGTCGATACGTAAGCTGATCGATCCTCGTCGGCGCGGATACCAACATACATGCGGACTTCGGCCGTGCCGACATACTTTTCGAACGGCTTCATCTTCAGCATCTTGGTACACCAGCGCATATTTGAGCTGGGTAGATAGCCTCCGTAAACGCTGAGCCAATGGTCGAATCCGCGATCATCGCGCAAGCGAACGATCTTTTTGCCCAGGTGGTATTCCAGTTTGGTGAGGTACTCGTAGGTCTCGGGCAGCTCCTTGTCCGTGTCGCAGAACACGTACTCCATCTGCGGGATCTTGTCCCGCATGTAGATCGCTAGGGCTGTGCTGTCCTTGCCGCCAGAGAGCATCAGGATGTGCCGAGGTTCCTCCATAACTTCCAGTCTCTCGCGCGGTTACGCCTTGGGCAAGGCCAGTAGGTACGGTCAGTCGCCTTCGCTGAGGAGCTGCCGAGCCAGCTCAGCTAGCACGGCGACGCTCAAGTCCTTCTTATCTAGTAGTTTTTGCTCCCGCAGTACCCGGCGTAGCTCATCGCCAGCACGCCTAGCCTGCGGCGAAAACTCTGGCGGGACCTGCACCACCTTCTCGACTTCCCCACGGTCGGGAGCCGTAATGCTCACCAGCAGCATTGACTTGTCCCCGTCCAGCAACGCGTACCCCGTCTTTTCCATCTCCAGGGCCAGAACCCGGTAATGGTCAAAGGTACGGGCAGCCGCCGCCAGCTGCACTTCGAACCGAGCCCTGTCTTGATCGTCCCAGTTGACCGGCGGTTTGCCAGCAAGGAGGGTCGAGAGCGACTCCAGCCATGTCCGGTCATCGGTACTATCGTCGCTCACGCGAAGGAGAAAGGCTTTCAGCTTAGCTTCGACGGCGACATTTAAGACAAGCTTGGCATGATGTGCGATCCGAGGCCGAGCCTTGTTCACCTGCCCCGTCTCGCCGAAGGCGTGCAAAACTAGCCTTTCGATTTCTGACAAGAGTCGGGGATATGCATGCTGAAGATCCGTGAACGCCTGGCGGAGCTGCTTAAAGAACCCTTCAACCTGGTCCGCCGGAATCTTTCCGGCGGCCTCGAACGGCGGGAACCCACAAGCTGTGGGGAGGTCTGTGAATAGCAAGCGATCAGGTTGCCTGGCCTCCCTCACGACTTTCAGCGCCCGCTGGGCCGTCTCGCTGATCTGTTTCGTCTTTCCGACATACTCGGGCAAGTCGCGAACTAGGCGGACCATTGGGCGAACGATGGTCAAAAGGTCCGGATTGTCTCCTGGATTGCTCAGCATCCCCGCATATTGCTGGAATACTTCCGCTCTTGGACCGGCGATTCGGAACCGTTGAAGTTCGTACTTTTCTGCGGCGCGAAACAACCGCTCGAATACGGCAGCATTCGGACGCGGAACGAATGAACCCTCTTCATAGAGAGCGACTTGCGTATGTCCCTCAACCAGCACCGCCGCAAGTATCACTGGCAGTACGCCGTCTTTCAATCCGAATGGTGGTCGTCGGAGGATATCGAAGAGTTGCGCCACTGATTTTCGACCAGCCTCGGTATCCGCGAGGAAAGCGTCAATCGCTTTCCACATCTGACGCACGGCCGGCTCTGCCTTAGCGTCCGGAACGTGAATTCCCCATTCGCCGGCTTTGCTGCGGTGGAGACGGGAACCCCGGAGCAGAGTTTCGTAGATACTGCGTTCGGGAGGGGTTCCCTCGAACCCGAGGGCCTCCTGGTCCGAATGCTCGAACATCGCCTCAATCAGATTCCGCCGCGCGGCGGCGGCGGCGGAAGATAGCTCACGGCGGTTGACTAGCTCATTCCGCCACTTTGGAGTCGCGGTGTAGACTTCATCGCAAGCACGTGAAAGTAGATCGTTGAGGTGGCGTTGTGAGGTAAGTGAAACCTCAGTTCCTCGATGGTACCAGACGCAGCCAGTATTGGCTGGCGAAAAGAGCCAAGCGATGTGCGATCGGAGGTTCTCCTCGGCGATAGCGAGCCGGGCACCTAACTCTCTGCGTGCTGTTCTGTCGTTCTCCAGTTCCGGTGTGTGGCCGGCGACCCACCGGAGGCATACGAGTTCATGGCACATTTCCCGAAGCTCAAATACGTCTTGCGGAAGAGCCACGATAATCGGTTGTTGATCCGCTGGGGTCTGAATCAGTCGGCAAATTGCAGTTCGATCTTCCGGATCACGAGGAAGGCAGTAAGCAACTCGTCCGTCAGCCTCCAGAAGATCCCCGGAGAACACTCCATTGAAAAGGTCCGCTTGCAGATCCGTCCGATCTGCGTAACAGGCGTCAAAATATCGGAATGTCCCCGTCTGGAAATAGTGGCGCCGAGCGATCAGCGGCTGCGCAGGGAACTGCCGTGTAAGAAAGGCTGCCAGGCTTTGATCGCGTTCGACCGCCTGCCTTGCCGCCACTAGCCGGGCGTCGAGGTCGATGTCGCTTCCTTCCCACAGACCATAACTGCCGGTGTGGCGGCGGAACACAACCACCGACCGGGTCGTTAGCGACTGGAGAGCTTGGTCAATCTCATTGTGGCTCCCTACCGACTTGAATGCGGCGTGAAGCACACCACTTGATGCGGGTATCCCACTTGCCGCGCCGACGGCTTGCAAGAGACCGATTGTCTTTGCTAAACGGATTTCCAAATCACTGGCGTCATGGAGGCGATCGAGGGCGGTCTGAACATCGGCCCACACTTTCCCGCGGTGCTGGGCAAACAGAGCAGGGCCCAGCGATGTCATGATGTAGTCGTAAAGGCGATCGAGTCTGAAAGCGTCATCGCCCGCAACTGTATCTCGCAGAAATTCTTGAAAGCCGAATGGTTCCGATGATGCCAAAAAGGCGAACAAAGACCGCTCATTCTGTGCGAGCAACCGAAACAGCGGGCCGAGGACCAAACTCGTTAGCGGATGTAACGGATAGCACTCCGCAAGGCAGTTTTGAAGGTCATTCTGGTTCATCCCTCCGCACCGCACGCCGAGCGAGACGGCTTCGTTCGCCAGGTTCTTCGCTTGTCGGCGGGCAGGTTTAAGGTCGCGGTCAGCACCGTCTGGCCGGATAGCTTGTGCGATAAGCCGCAGGATTTGTTCGCTACGCTCCTCGAACGCAACATCCTCGAACCGGCCTTGCACCTTTGCCCACTCCGCCCTCCGCCTGGGACTCATATGGTCGGCGTATCGATCCAAAGCCTGATGCAAGATAGTGAGGAACAGAAAAGGTCGCTTGGACCGGGCCGCTGCTTCTGCCAGTTCCTGAAGGACGAAGACATCGCCTTCGGCTGGATTGGTTGCCTCGAATTCCAAAAACTTGCCTAGCTCATCTACGATAAGCAAGATGCCGGCGGCCTCGGTGCCGAACCGGTCGAGATAATCGTTCGCTTCCTCGAACAGGCCAACGATGGTGGTACCCGATGGGGTCGGTTCTTTCGCCAATCGTTCCAACCGTTCGATGATCTGAGGCGGCCGTCCACGCTGGGCGACTGAGCGGAGCGATGAAGCGAGAGCTGATGCGAGGGCTTTCTCTATTGGTTGGCGGCTACCCGTAACCAAAACAGGACAAAGCCTCCCGGCTTTCTTGGGCAGCGGGCCGCCTGGGCCAAAGAAATGGTCGCCAAGTGGGGCATCCGCGGCCGCTAGAAACTTACGTGCAGTTGCTCGGACCGTCTCTTCACCGCCGAGGAGTTGAGCAACGAAAAGTGCGAAGGCGGATTTTCCCGAGCCATATGGGCCGGTAATGGACCAAGCGCGAGTAGGAGATTCATGACTCAGGGCACTAGCCAAGCGCCTCAGAACCTCGCGGCCGGCTGGGGTCAGGATGTAGCCATCAAGCGCGTTGGAACGCCAAGCATCGCGGGAGAGCGAAACCGACCGAGAAAACCGCGGACTGACGGAAAAGAGCTGGTTCAGGTGTTGCGCCTTGCTCATCGGCGGCCTCCTGCCGTGTAGGCTTCGCCGAGCAGTTCGTTGGCGTCGATTCGCTCCCGTCGGTAGAGTTGGGGCATTCCGGCGGTGTCGGCAAACGAGATTGCCCCGCCGGTTCTTCGCTCTATCCCTTCAAGGCGGGCGGCCAAAGCGGATTCGTCGACTTTGAACAGCCGGCCTGGACTGCC
Source organism: Gemmataceae bacterium (assembly GCA_036266155.1). GTDB lineage: Bacteria > Planctomycetota > Planctomycetia > Gemmatales > Gemmataceae > SIAJ01. Next base: position 14,529 of record DATANR010000383.1, read on the forward strand.
CGGCTGTCGGGCTAGGTCCGGCACGGCCAATGTCTCGGCGGTGGGAGCGAAGGCATCCCAAAAGCGCAGCACGGCGAAGAGAAGCACGTTTTCCGGAAGACCGAGCTGGGATCCGCGTTGAAATCGGAATGAGCTACTTCCTCCAGGCTGGATGACAAGTCCTAGGTCGATGAGGGGGCAGTCGAGTGTGTCTTCGGCCGTATTCCCCTTTGCGTGGCGGGACGGGCAGTACGTTCTCAAGAAGACTTCAACATCCCGCTTTACCGAGCTTTCGGCGACCTGCTTACCGGACAGAGTCTGGGTCCACTTGAACAGGGCCGATGCCAAAGCCTCCCGTGTGAATTCCGGCTCGTGGAAGTGACTCAGCGTCCAGAACCAGGTGGTAGCTCGGGAGCGGTTCGAGGCAATCTGCCAGTGGATCAACCACAGAGTGGCCGGGTCTTCGAGGTAGGGATCTAGGCCCCCGTCCGAGAGCAGTTGGCGACCGAGTTGCGACGGTCGCAGGGCAGTACGGCTCGAAGGGTCCTCTTCGAGGACGCCGGCAGCGAGGCACCAGTGCCGAATGGAACGGACCATGTTCTTCCCGACGCCCAAAGTGGTGATTGCGTCGTCGCGAAGAAACACGTCAGGGTCGTCTAGAACCGCGTCGTACCCCTTCTTCAGCCACGGATAGCGGAGAGCAAAAGTCTCGTGCCCGGAGAAGGTGTAGCTCGGAGACGGGCTACTCATCCGGGGAACTCCTGGGTACAGCGCTCAATTGTACACCGGCCTGCGGGAAATACGAGCCTCCCGACCGGCACCGGCACCTCCGCAAGTTGGGTGAGGTCACGCGTCGGCTGTTTTGGCCGGCGAATCCGGTCGCGGGACAGGCACTGTCCAAGGCCCGCCAACGAGCCCAGGACCCAAAAACAACCGGATCACGCCAGCTGACGCGAGCAACGCGGGACGCAACGGTTCCTCGAAGTGTTGACCGTGCCCGTCTTTTAGGCAAGCCGAACGGAGGAAGACAGCGGCAGAATGGCTCAGGAGCAACCGTTCAGAAACTTACAGTTAGTTCGACCGGAACGGATCTCATGTGGGGATCGCGTAAGCGGGGAATGCCGAACGGCCTATTCGACGGACCATCTCACGAACGTCGTAGACAAGTCCGTCCGACCGTGATACTATCGTCCGTCAGATTTTTAGAGGATCTATGGGTGAGGTGTACAAGGCGAAGCTAAACGATGAAGGCAGGCTGGTGATCCCGGCTGCGGCCAGGAAGGAACTCGGGCTGCAAAGCGGGCAGGAAGTCATCGTCCGGGTGACCGACCAGGGCCTTTTGATCTCAACCTTCGAGCAGTCGCTCAAGCGTTTTCAGGACGAGGTCACTCGTCTGGTCGGACCTGGCCGAAGTCTCGCCGATGAACTGATTGCCGAGCGCCG
>DATANR010000384.1:0-31490 GCA_036266155.1 Gemmataceae bacterium
CGGTGCTGAAGCCCAGGAAGTGACATCGTCGGTGTTGGCGACTTGCCAAAAGCGCAATCACAACCCATTCACGTTCGTGAGCCAGGCATTCCGAGGATTGCTCGGCAACCTCTTCGGCTCAACGGGGCGCTAAACAAGTACCTTCCGGACTTGAAGAGAAATGATCGAGCGTCTGACCGCCGTTTGCGATCGGAAGGTTATTCCCTTCTACTTGATTGTGCCACCAATTATGCGGTAATTTAATGTCGCCGTCACACCCTGTAAACAAGAAATGCAATTACGAGCGAAGCACCCAATATGAAGAAGATCGGTCTGCCGAGCGAGGTGCAGTGGGAGTGGGCGGCGCGAGGGGGGAAGGGGAACGGGCGGGCGTATTACTAGGGCTGGTAATCGGCATGGAAACGGGGTTCTCCCCGCGGAGTTGATACTGCTGGCGAATTCGTCCGGCGGTCGGCGAGCGACGTAGAATGCAGGGAAATTGCCCGGATTTAATCGGAATTGAATTTCCGCATGTGCTTGCGTTCGCAACCGATCCCGCCGGTCCCCGACGAGACCGCGCGGGTCGCCCACGCCGCCTTTCCCAGCGGCAGCACCTATCTCCAGCTTCGTGACGAGTTGGGGACCCTCTTTGTCGACGGCGACTTCGCCGCCCTCTACCCCGCCCTCTACCCCGCCCGCGGGCAGCCGGCCATGGCGCCGTGGCGACTGGCGTTGGTTACGATCTTTCAGTTCATGGAGCACCTCTCGGACCGGCAGGCCGCCACGGCGGTCCGCGCCCGGATCGACTGGAAGTATGCCCTGGGCCACAGGCCCCGGCCCGGAGGACTGACGAGCGGCTGACTGATAACAAAATCAAAGAATAGCGGCCGCTCTCGGAAGAAGGCGGACACAAAACGTTTATCCAGTTATCGCGTGAAATCTCGGCATTTTCCCGCCGTTTGCAAAGAGCCGTCAATTGAAATCCACTCCTTTGGACCCCGGCCTCCCGAACGTGCAAAAGATTCCCCCGTCTGGCCGAAACAAACAGCCACTACAATAAATGGAAATAGTTAAGCCCTGTCGACAAGGCTGCCATCCGAACGACACGTAACAGCGGCGGGGTTAACTACCGGTAGGCGGGCCACATCGGTATGTACTGGACGAAGAGGACGCGAAAGCTGTGGACGCGGTCCCATATCGTGATCGCTTCAGAAAAGTTGCGACCGGATGCTTTGGTTGCCTCGCCAGTCGTATCCGTCAGGCAGCCAACTCCAAGCGGGTTTCAGGTCATTGGATCAACGCGCCAAGATTGTCTGTACGCGGCTTGTAACAGTATCGACGATCTCACCAACACTCGCAGCATTGCGATATGTAATCTCACCGTGAAGCTTAGCAGTCCACTTGGGCCTTTGAGCTGCCGCCCAAACCTTCACGGCTTCGAAGTCTTTCTGCAGCTTGTTTAAGTGTGTTGCGTCGTCACCGGATCTGGTGAGATCGGCAACCGTAATCACTCTGTTCTTCCGATCGATCACGAGCAAATCAGCGCCTTTTCTTGGTCCGCCTCTTGGTCCGATCCCAAAGTCAATTCGCGGAAGATTCAATTCTGAGAGCGCAGCGGCTTGACCACGATCAATGAGCACATTCTCGGGGAATGCGTCTCTTATTGCAGTGAGAACATCTTTGTGGATTGTGGAGCCTCGTTCACGAAGCAATCCCGCGAGGACACTATCGGCCGAATCGCCCGCTAAGCGCGCACCCTCATTGAGAATATCCGCTTGCGAAGAAAGGTCGCTTAGATTCCCCTCGGGATTTACGCCGACTGTCAAACGAGTTCGCCCACTGTTCATGAGCGAATCGACCTCTTCCTTTAATAAGCGGGCCCGTACATCGAGCGCTTCCAGTATTCGTTTGTCGGGAGTGGGTCTTGCACGGACTCGAGTGTCGAGCTCGGAAATAGCCGATGCCATGTTCTCGAGCTCATGCCACGTTAGCGCGTCCGGGAATTCGCTCGCTTCACGGGCCGCTAATACATAGTCGACAAGTCGATTGCAAGGATTCCAGCAAATTGTAATCTTGTCACCTTCAGAACGGACTTTGCCAGCAGTCATACCACGTCGGGTCTGCGCCCAAGGGGATTCGACGCCAGTAGAAAGGCTCAGCGCATCGCCAAGCTCTTGACGCAATGCGGCAGCCTCTTTCGCATTGAGATGATTTTCGAGCTCAGTTGCAAGACGTTTGACTTCTTTGACATCTCCGCGCTTGGCGGCGGCCCGAGCAGCGGCGAGTGCGTCCTCCGCGCAGGCTTTCCGAATCGACTCTTCAAGACTGCGGCCCGTCACGGCATCCCAAATGCGTCGTCCTCCGGCCCCGAGGATCGGTAACGCGCCGCCAATAACCGCGCCTCCCCCTAGACCTGTCAACCCGCCGAGCAGGGCGGCTCGTCCTGTCCGAGCGAGGCCCGCGACAATGCCGCGGCGCCAAGTGCGATCATCGGTGAGCGTTCCAAACGCTTCACTGGTTGCGCCAGAGAATGCTCCGTCGATCGCGCCTTCCACGGCGCCAGCGACAACACGCCTTGCCAGTGGCTGCGTCGCCTGCTCGGCTACTTCGCCTGCAACACGAGCCGCCGAAGAGGTCAAAGCGTGTCCGCTCAGCCCCAGAAGTTGTGCCCCCCGTGACGCGAGAGAACCACCGACCACAGCGAGCGCGCCGTCGACAGCGCCGAGAAGCGCATCGCGCGCCCCTTGGTCACTCAGTGCGCTGTAATATTGATCACCGAACATCTCGCGAGTCACAACGCGCGAACTCGCACCCGCGGCAGCAGCAAGTGCGATCACCGCCGGTGTCGCCGCACCACCCGTTGCAGCGACCACTACAACTCCTGCGACCGTTGCCGCTATGGTTCCCGCCATTTCGCCGATAGTGTTACTTGCCTCGGCGAACTCCTCGGACCTCTGGTCAAAGCGCTCGTACAATTCGATTAATGCCGTGTAATTGAACATCGACAATTCTTGCTGGTCGCGGACCTGTAGCCAAAGCGCTGCGAATTCTCGCCCCGCCGCTAACATCGTTTCGTCCGTCTCTGTGAAATGTGCCGACAATCCCGTACCAACCGCGAGCCGCTTTTCGACCCGCTCATATAGAAACGCGGCAGCCGCGTGGCGATCGGTGGGGCTCGACAACTCCTTTGCTGTGGGGGCTGAACCAAGAGTGGCTCCGAGAACTTTCTCGTAGCCGGCTTCATCAAACATCTTCAAGGTCGTCTGCGACTTACGGATCGTCTTGTCGAATTCTTCGAACGCGTTGCGGGCTGCCAATTGCTGTTCGGTCAGTGGACCGCTAATTGGATTTCGAACCAGTGACCATCCCAACCGCAATTGCGCTCGCTGTTCTTCCCCGATGTTCTCGAACAGATAGCTAAGTTCTGTCGAGTTCCCGCCGAACTGCGAGATGGAAGCTGCCATATCCGCCAGAGGCAATTCGCGGGGAGTCCGCAAGATCTTCAGCATCACATCGCGTTCTTTGCCCTGGATGCGAACATATACCGAGGTTGGGTCAGTATTGGTCGCCTGAAAACGACGACTCCAGTCGTCGTTGCGGGCGATCATTAGAATTTGGTCGAAGAATTCGCTCCATCGCGCGTTATTGAACGCGCCGGCCAGGTGAAAAATGGTCTCGGCGTAAGCATCAGCGGTCGCGGCGCCACGGACGCCCATTGCATCGACGCCGGAGAGATCGCCCACTGCCGTCGCGACCTGGGGGTCACGCAACAACTCCTGTCGAAGCTTGCTGTCTTCCGCCTGCTGCCGCGACGCCGCGGTGTCTTGAGTCTCACCGGGCGATCGTGATACTGGGGACGCGTGGACCGAGTAGATTGCCGCTCGAATCGCGTCGGCATCGCCGGCTGCGAGCAGAATTCGCTGCTTGGCTGCCTCGAAAACGAAACGCGGATCCTTCGAAAACTCTGCGAAGCTTTTGGTGTCCGCGCCGAAAGTGTTGGCGTCGCCGCGGGCATCCGACAGAATTCCGAGGAATGACTTGGAATCGAGGTTACCGTCCTTGCCGCGCTTGAAGAGGAGAAGCTGATCGAGCGTGGCAAGTTCATTGAGACGGATCTCATTCTCGGCGCGCACTTGAGACGGCAAACCCGGTCTGGATTGAGCAGCGATCAGACCCCGCCTTTCGGCGAGCAGTTCGCGTGCGCGATTCACTACTGTCTTGATTCCCTCCTGGTCGTCGATCCGATCCTCAGTCGCAAGCCGCAATCGAGCGATCAATACTTGAGCCTCATTGCCCCTTGCCATCGCGCGCACGAGTTCCAGTTGCGCACCCGAAAGCAGGCGAAACAGTTTCCCGATCCGCTCGTTCACAAACAGTTGCCGTTGGTTGGGTGTCAGGAAGAGAATCGCGTCAAAAACAGTGTCTTCGTCGCTCCGGGCCAAGGCTCGTTCGGCCGCGATGTAGCGAGATTCCAGACGCGGATCGAGCAATATCCTGGCCTCGTACTCCTCCTTCGCGTTCATCGCCGCCAAGACTGCTTCAAGACGCGCTTTGTTAGCATCCAGGAGCGCATTATCACGCTCACTCTTTGAGGCGGACCGGATCGTGTCGAGTTGTGCCTGTTCAAGCTCACGATACCCCTCGTCGTATACTTCGAGGCGGTCGATCAGTGGGATTGCTCTCCACAGCAGGCGCAATCCCTCCTCCGCTGTCCCGTCAGTAGCCTGAGTACGTGCCGCCAGCCGGTTCGTTAATACTGCGCCGAGAATCGTTGTAGGCGCGAGCAAACTCGTAGCGATTGCCACTCCTTTCGAGATGGTCCCGATGGTGTTGGCACGATTCTTTCGCCGAATCAGCCAGTGCTCCAGAAATTCATTCGTCTGCTGGTGGACCGCTTCTCGGATCGCAGCCAATGTCACTACCGACTGGCCACGGAGGGGAGGGACAGCGGCGCCAACATTGCCATCGCGCACCGCCTCTGAAATCGACGTTATCAATCCGATTGCTTCACTTGGACCAGGCTGCTCGGTTGAACCTGGCGACGCTCTGACTGTTCCTTCATCATCTCTAGAAATCGTCGGGACCGCACGGTCGTTGCCTACGAACATGTCCGCGGCCTTCTCCGCCTCGGATTCAAGTGGGTCCGCCGCGTCTCCAACCAGTACGCCGCCCATGCGCCTTGCGGCGATCGGTGCTGCGCCGTTGCTCTGCTGCAGCGCGTGTGTTAATTCGTGAGCCAGCAGGTGCTGGCCTTCTGTAGTATCGGGAGCGTAATGATGAGCAGCAAAATAGATATCGCGGCCACTGGCATACGCCTCGGCACCAATGGCGTCGGCGGCTTCGGCAGCGCGCGAATCAGTATGTATGCGAACTTCGCTGAAATCGGCGCCGAACCCTGCCTCCATTACACCGAGCGTCCGCGCATCAAGCGGGTCGCCGGCATCTGGAGGAAATAAATCCTTCGGATGCTCATCGTTGGCGGTTGCCATCGATGAGCCGCCGGTACGGCTTTGAACGAAACGGAATTCATCATCGGTCGTCGTCTCACTTGTGATTGGCATTCCGTGCTCGGCATTTGCACGGCAAGAGTCGCAGCCGCCTCCGCAAGCACACTTGGATTGGATCAATCGTGATCGAGATGGAGCGAAATTGTTCAGGCCAGCTATGACCCGTTGTACATACCGGTTGCCGTGAGTCTGTTGAGCGCGACGCATAGCGAGAGTTCGGATGCCTGCGTTTGCCGGTTGGTCCATTACGTCATGGCCAATCCAGTTTGCAGCGACAGCTCCAACCCCCCCATCGAGCACTGCTTCGGGAGCGGGGCCGCCACTCTCATGACGTGGTGGGTCCGCGTCTTTTTGAACGGAAGCAGGTTCGGAGGTCATGACGGCCCAGCCTCTGGTTTGGCAAGGGCTGCGAGTAAATGGCCGATGGATCCCTGATGCCGGGCATCAATAGCGCGGTCATTGCGAAGAGCAGTCAGGGCGGCGCCGATTCCGTGGTCTTGCAAGATATGGACCAATTTCATGACACAATGGCGGAGAGACTCAGGCACACCGAATTCGACCATTCGTCGACCGACCAACATGTTCAGACTGATCCGGGCCGCGTCTTTACTCGCTGCTGCATATCGGCCCGCGAAATAGGCGTCCCGTTCGTGCTCGATTCCCGGCGCCCGATCGGTAGTCATTGCCGCAGCCTGAGACTTGCGCTTTTCTTCGTCGATCTTTGGTTGAAGATCGTCCTCGGCCGGCGGGCGCTGGCGGACCAATTGTCGGCTCATCGCGCGGCCCTCCGCCGTCCGTAATGCAAATAAGAGCCAAGTTCACTGTCCATGACCAGCCTTCCCTGTTTCTGGTATTCGGCTTCAATGGCCGGGATGATGTGCGTCATACCGATGACCCCGCCGTTCCTTGCGGCCGAATATGCCGCGGCCAGAGCGACATTGCGGATGTTGCCGCCGGACAGTTTGAATTGTTTGGCCAGGAATGCGAAATCGATGTCCTTCGTGGGCGCCTGATCGGGAAAGTGCTTCCGCCATATCTGATTGCGGGCCGTTTCATCGGGCATGGGAAATTCGATCACTTCGCTGATTCGACGCAGGAAAGCATCGTCGAGATTGCGATGGAGATTGGTCGCCAGAACGACGATTCCTTCGTATTGTTCGATACGCTGCAAGAGATAGTTGACTTCAATGTTCGCATATCGATCATGCGCGTCTTTGACTTCGGTTCGTTTGCCGAACAAGGCTTCGGCTTCGTCGAAGAACAGCAGGGTCTGGCTCGATTCCGCCTCCTTGAAAATCGAACTGAGGTGCTGTTCGGTTTCGCCGATGTATTTGCTAATCACACAGGAAAGATCGATCTGGTGAAGCGTGAGCGAAAGCGCGCCCGCAAGCACCTCGGCGGCCATCGTTTTGCCGGTTCCAGAAGACCCTGTGAATAGAACATTCAGTCCCTTGCCGCGCGATAGCTTTTCACCGAACCCCCATTGCCGATGTACCAGTTGACGATGGCGAACACGACCTTCGATGCTACGAAGCTGGTTCATCTTGTCTTCCGGGATCACCAAGTCCGCCCACTCGTAACGCGGCGTGAGCGGCATCGCGAACCGCGAGAGGTTCGGCGTCGTCAGATTGCGGCCCGCTTCCAAGACATCGTCGGTGGACGGATTGGGATCGCCAGGTGTGCGTAGAGCCGCGATCGTCGTCGCCAACCGTGTCGTCTGTCCGATGATGGATGGGCCGAATTGAAAGGCATCCGCGAGTCGAGAAGCATCGGCCGCGGCCGCGGTTCCGCCAAGCGACGTCGTCCAGGCCACGCGTCGGCGGTCATATCCGACCGGTGGGATTTCTACTCGCCACGGCTGCGCATCCACGGGGATTGAAACGAACGATGACGCGGGCCCCAAGAGGATCAACGGAAGGCGGTGACCGTGGACGGCCTGCCACAACGACTGTTCGGCGCGAGGATCGGGAGCTTCGCTCGCCGCAATCACGAGAATGCCGTTGCCCAACGCCGCATCGCGCACGGCATAAGCGGCACTTGCCGGATCAGTCGCGATCCGCGACATTTCCAAGCGGACGGCGCGCGCGCCGAGGGCGGCACAAATCGCGTTGCCCACTTCCCATGCCGGGGCTGCGCTCGTAGTGATGATCTGAATGACGTTCCGACTCCCGCGGCCCCATAATCGGATCGCATCCACCATGTTGGCCAGGCGGGCACGTGTCGGTTCGTCGGTCTCGAGATCCTCGATCGATGAAATCGCCGTGCTGCTCGCACCGGGCATCGCGTCGTCCGGCTGGCCAATCAAAAAACGAACAATGGATTCTTCGATTTTGACGAACCGCCGCAGGAATGTTGGTTGACGGTCTTGCGGATCCTCCAGCAAGCTCACGAGTTTGTGGTGCAGCAGCGGTGATCCCGGCGACAGGAGCCGCCGTGCGAACATTTTTTCGGCAGCGTTATGGCAGATGAGATTGAGCGCCAAGTCCACGCTCGGTCGTTTTCGGGTCGCGTCTACCTGGAGGTAGGAATACAGCGTCTCGTAGCGCGTCTCCAACTCCGGTCCGAGAGCGATGAGCAGCAAGTCGGCTTCCGCCGGCGACAGGCTGAAAGTGCCGGCCAAGCGCGGCAGTTTCAGGTCCAATTCCGTCTGCTCGGTGAGTCGGCGGCGTTCGTCGATGTTTCGCCGCGCTTCCTGCACTTTCCGGTCGATCTGCCCAAGGGAAGCCGCCACGTGATTCTGACGCCGCCAGCGCTCGCCAAGCACATCGGCGAAATTGAAGACCGCGTCCACTTCCTCGTCGGACACGACCATCCCCTGGAGTTCCAGAGGCACTTTGAGGTCTGGGCTTGCTCGAGCGATCATGACAGCGCGGCGCAAGATCAGGTCGAGGCGGCCCAACTCCTCCTGCAAGTGTTCGAAATTGTCGCGATATGGTTTCATCGAGATCACAGGCCCAAAAGTTTGAATTCGAGCCGCCGCCCGCCCATCCAACTGACCGCTGGAAGAGGATCGTCCAGTCCGCTCACATGGAGCGCCACATGAAACGGAGTGGGCGCGATTTGCACCGAGACCTTGTGTTCATCCACCTGCACTCGGCCCGGCATACGGATGAATTGTCGAACAATCGCCGGCCTGGATGCTTGTCGAAACCCGGGCACCAATTTGGCAAATTCAACAGTCAGCTTCGCGGTGAGCGCATCCAGCGTTGCCGCCCATGTCGTCGCGGCGCTATCGGCTTCGAATTCTAGCTCCAGCAGTTCGAGCAGATGCCAGCGCTGCCGAGCGTCGATCGAATCGAACCAATGGCGCAACCCGCTCATGCTTGGTTCACGCTCCATGCCCGCAAAAATGATGACTGCTAAATCGAGGGTCGTCGCGTCCAGCTTGAAATGTTCGAGAACCGTGCTTCCGATTCCCGCGAGCAGATTTTGAAAGAAGCGCGGCCCACCCCACGATTTCGGCAAGGCATCCCGGCAGAGGTCGTTCCAACCTAGACGCTCGACAATGCGTGCGAGCAGCAGCAAGCCAGCCGATTCGACTTCGAGCCAAGGGGATTGCCGTGAAAGTACAACTAGCGCCGCGGTTGGAACGAGCGGCCGCAACTGATCGAGCGCCGCGAGCAGCTCCGTCGCCTGCGAGCTCGGATTGTGCCAGTTTTTTTTGAAGTGTCGGTGCAAATCCACAAGCATTGTCGCAACGGCTGGCGGAAGCCGACGACCCGTCCGACGTTCGATGGCGTGCGCCGAAGCAAACTCATCTGCGGGACTGGCGTGGAGAATTTCCGGACATTCCAGCAAGCAGGTGAGCGATAGCAATGCTTGGAAGATCTCACGTGGCGAGCGGTCTTCGGCTCCTCGGGTCCGGACGAAGATCCGCAGCGCTTGTCGGCGGGCGTCAATCGTGAAACCGCTGAGCGCAGGAGCAGCAAGCGTCTGTCGGGCGCACCAGAGCAAATCGTCGAGCGATAGCCTGATCGCCAGCGCATCCCGGCTGATGACTCCAGAGATTGCCGCGAACAGGCGCTCGATTGCCAAATCGTCGAAGCGAATGAGCAGACGTTCGAGCATGGCGAAATCGTCCAAGACAGCAAGTGTTGCAGCGATTTCCAATGGTCTTTCCAGAAGAAGCGACAATGCCGCTTCCGTTGCGGGGAGATCAAGCAGATCGTCTAATTCCGCATATTCCCAGCGCCCGCCGGCGTTGCCCGCCAGCAGATCACGGAGAAATGCGGCGTGGAATTCCGCGATCGTGCCGGCACGAACGACTCGATCGGCGCCCGACTCGCCCGTGTGCGCCAACGCTTCGAATAGCGACTTCGCCAACGCTCGGACCCAGGCGGCGACGAGCGCGTCCGTGCCGACTTCTTCGGCAGTCAGAACCAGTTTCACGCTAAGTCGCCGAATGCGCACGACGCGCGGCTGCCGGGACAAAGCCGGGCCAACGAATTGCGTCAACTCGATTGCTAACCGCTGGCGCGCCGCCTCATCGACGATTCGCGCGACGGACGCGCGTCGCCGCGAAACACGGCAGCGAGTGGCCAATTTGTCGATGATGACGCTCACACGCCGGTCTCGCTAGAGCGGATAAAAAACGACAACATAGTTGATCTTGATTATTGACAGTGGAGCGACGAGTGCCGAGCTTGCGTTCGTCGCCACTTGAGTCGTCCAAGTGGGTGTAAACGTGAAAGTGCCAGCAGAGTTCCAGGTTCCCTGTGGATTTGGTGAAACTTCGTAGTTCACCGGTTGTCCGCTTGGGTAACTGGAATCATGGATAACGCCAACAATCGACACCGACACCTTCACTCGGCTTTGGTCGACCAAGGCAAACTTGGGCGTCAACGCAATGGGCGTACCTGGACTAATGACCGTTGAGCCGGAAGTGGCGGCCGGTGAGGTCGGAAGCGTCAAGGTCATTTGTTGGGTGCCAACCTGAATGTCCGGTTGGAAGCCTTTGACATAAGAGGCCAACTGCAACCACTGGTCGGTCTGCCCGGTCCCTGTCGCCTTCGAAAAGAAGAATAGATCGCCTTGCACAAAAATATCGGACGCCACCTTCAGATTGCCCGCGCCTGGAAACGGGGATGGTGCAGTCGGAGCAAAGATTGACGAATCGATCTTGAAATCGGTGCCGACCACCAGGTTCTGATCGACGAACAAATTCGACTGAACCTCGAGACCAGGCGGCGGCAACGATGGATCGCTCTGCTGCGAGATTTTGTAGGCTGCGGAATCGGCTGGATTCGGCAACTCGATCCGCTGGGCACGGAGTCCGATGTAGCTCCGGTTCGCCGGAACGACGTTGGAAACGTAGAGCGCACCAAATGAGCCCATGACAGTGACCACGCCCAATTGGACCCCCACCTGGTCGGCCGCGGGATCGTCGGAAAGCGGATCCGTTAGCGCGGGGTCGGGCCTGGGGGCGCCGCCTTTGGGCAATAGCACGACGGAAAAGCCTTCCTCCCACCGAGTATATTCATTCGACGAATTGCAAGTTGCATATCCGGCCGACGGCGGTGTCACGGCTTTCTTGCCATATCGGAGCCAAAGTGCATATTCATCCGCTGATGTGACGTTTTTGTTTGCGGCCAAAAACTCTTCATCGAGCACGAAGGATGCAAAGACGACAATTTCACGGCCATACGGATCGATCGCCATTCCAGGGTTAATGGACCACTGCACGGCGACACCGGTCGCCGGCGGGGGTGGATCTTGCGAGAAATCCAACCCTTCGACGATCCCCGATAAATGCAGCGCCATGTTTAGCCGGCGGCGCATTTCCAGGTGATACGTTTGTTCGTCCGCGAAGTCGAAGGCGCGAAGGTATTCGCCATCGTAGTAACGCAATCGTTCAATTGGCGGAGTCATGCCTATCTCCTTCGTCGCGGTGGCTGCGGCCAAACTCATTTCGGCGGCGTCGCCGGTGGTGAATTAGTACTGGGGACCTGTTGTGGTTGGCTTGCCGTCAAACGGCTGATCTGTTCCTGAATCGCCGTGACTTGTTTGGTCAGTTCGGAGACAGCGGAAGCGGCCTTGTCCTCGGCAGTCTTGATCCGGTCCTCCCAATCCGGCGGATTCATGATTGGTTCGGGAATCTGCGATCGACGCACCACTGCCGCAACGTTCTTCTTGTCATCTCCGCTCTGCGTCGCGACCAGTGGATTGCCCGGTTGAACCAGCATGTTGCGAAACACGGCCGCCATCGGATCCAGAGCCTCGTACGGCGAAGGGTCGGCGAGTTTCAGCGGCGACCCGTTCCTGTTGCCGCCGGCCAGCTTTTCGGCCAGCTTCACGGCCGCATCGCCCGACATGCCTTTGAAGATTTCTGAAGAAAAAGCCCGCGAATCGGTGAAGCGGAATGCTGTGCGCAACGATTCGATCAGGTCGCGGATCGCACGAACCGGCGACGCGGCGGCCATGCGGCCGAAATGGGGCGTGACCCGGAATAAGTCTTCAAATTGGCCGCAATCAAATTCGAAGGAAGTGCAACAGCCCTCGTGTTCGTGCTTGCGCGATGGCATCTCCCTCGCCGTTGCGTCTGGAATCTCTTTTCTCGGTCCGTTGTCTTCATCGTGCGGCGTGCAGGCCGCTCCCCCGACAACGGTCGCCAGCAGCACTTCGAAGAAATTGGCAAAGGTCCAGACGTACGTTCGGGGACAGTTGCAGACGCGCAGGAGTTTTCCGTCCTCCACCTCGATCGAGCCAAGGCCGACGCAGTTCGACTTGAGCGGGTTCGGGCAAGCAAAGATCATCTCGCCCAAGATGCAGTCGTAAGCGTAGCGCTGGATCAGCCCAAACAGCTTGCACAACGGGTCGCGATGGCGTTCATAATTTCGCGGTTCGTCCTTGGGGCATTCCAAATTGCAGAGCTGTTCCGAAAGCGTGCAGTCGTAAAGGTCCGGGCACTTTTTCAAATGGTGCTGGAACAGGAGTTTCAATTGGCAGAAAATCTGGCTGTAATCTCGATCCTGGTTTTCTCGAACCGCATCAGTGTTGAAATAATCCTTCAGCGCCCGAGCGAGCGGGCCATCGGTAAAGATCTTCCAACAGCAAGCGATCCGCTCCTCGATCTCGTCGAGGTAATTTCTCGGCTTGGGCGGACTTTCCAATACGTCGAACCGAAAGGTCTCCTTGATGCGGGTCGGTTCACATGCCGCGGCGCCGGGGCCGCACGAAGTCTTGAATGGAGCCGTGAAGTCCGCCTGCTCCTCGTCGTAACAGATCGTGACATAGAAACACTGTTTGATCTTACATCGCGGCGGCTCTTCGCCATTGCAGGAGTTCCAAGGGCTGTCAACGACGAGCAGGTTCTTTTCCTTCAGCGCGGCGATGACGTCGAATGACGTCGATTCGCACACGACGATGTCGTTGCCGCAATCGTCGATCGCATAGCCGTCGCCGATGCGTACGTGCTCGCGGCAATCGGTGTCGCAAGTGAGGCGCAACCCGCACACTATGCCGTAGCCGTGCAGGGTGCGGTGGTAGAGCTTTTGCTTCTCGCGAAGGTATGTTTGCTCGGCGGTCAAGTCGTCGTCATTCAACAGTTGACCGCAAAAGTATTTGGGCCGCTCGAAGCAAACGGGTTGGCAGCAATTACATCCCGATCCGCCCGAGCCTGTCTGGCCGCAGGAACAAGCTTTGGCCTTCGGTTTGGCCGAGCCCGCCGCGGCTTGCGTCGCAGTCTTGGATTTCATGGCGCGTCCTCGAGTATTGGGGCAACGATCGCGGTCGGGTTAGTAAGTTTCATGACGGCGCTCGTGGCCGTGAATTCGGATCCAGCTTTCGAACAAGCCGCCGGGCACGCCGTCTCCGGTTGGCGCATCGACGTAATAGGTCGTGCCGTCGAGATCGAGTCTGGCCAGCAGATTGCCGTCCACGGGTATGCCGTGATGGTCGACGATCACGTCGCATTTCAGCGTGATGAACAAATCGAAGTTCTGAAGGTCGAGGTGCCGCCTGGCGTAATGTTCGTCAATGCGGAGCCTGATGTGTGCGGGACCGAGAATTTCCACATGCGATGGAGCGAACTCCATTCGCCTCGGCTGATCCGGCGATTCAGGATTGTGCACGATCATGGCCTGAAACGTGCGGCGGTTGATCCCTTCTTTCCGCACGTGCCCATCAAACTTGATTTCAAACCCCTTGTCGTACCCAATGAAGCGGTGCAAGAACTCATGGCACCGCAGGTCCGCGCCGTGAGTCCAGTTGAGGTCGGAAATGCGCGTCGGTTTGTGACGCGGCATTTTCTCCAACATGCAGCGCACAATTCGGTCGAGCCTGTGGACGCTTGGCAATAGCGGACGGTGGGTCCAATTATCAATCATGCCGCCATCAACCGCTTGGCCCGGTATGTAGCGGCGGATGACGGCCAATGGGATGCAATCGCCCCCGGCGGGCTTACACTCGTCAAGAATGCCCTTATACAAGTCGGCACAGTTATCGCGGCCGCAGCGCTTGTTCTCCTCGATTTTTTTCAGGGAGTCTGGTTCTTTCGTCGACAATTCCAGACAGTAGCTCTCTGAAACGCAGTTAGGCTTCTGGGCCGCGCCGGTACAAGCACATTCATCGAAAGGCGCTGGGGAAAACTGCTCGTCGCGTTCACAGTAGCGTAAGCAAACCCAAAGCGGCTCGCCTTCGATTCCGCCGCCGAAATCTGGCGATGGCGGCGGAACGGTCGGGTCGGGTGGGCAAGCGTTCGGCGGCTTGGGTTTTGCGTCCGGCTGCGGCAACAGCAACTCGATGTCCTCGTGCAATCGAACTTCGCGCCCGCAATCGTCGATGGCCAAGCCCGCTTCCACAATAATCCGCAGCGCCGGGCAGTGCGGGTGCGGTTTCACCTTCAGTCCGCAGACCGCACCCCATCCATGCAGTGCCATATTGTGAAGCCGGCGCTTGTCGATGTGGTAGCGCTGCTCGTCGGAGAAGTCGCGCGCGGTCAGGAGCTTGCCAGTGTAGTAGCTGGTGCGGCGGAACGACTGAACGTCGCACGGTGTGTTGCCGCACGGCGCGGGCGCCGGTGGATTGGTCTGACTGTACGGTTGTGAATTCATCGCTTCGCCTTGTTCAAAAGAGCCTGGTGTTCACTCCGGCGATCGGCTGGACAGTTGCACCTAGTTTTTCGAGGTCCCTTTGCTGGGGCGAGCATCCGAGAATCGCGTCGTAACCGAGCCGAGAAAGACTGCCCAGCACGATGTGCGTGTATCCGCCAATGCTGGTATCGACGCCAACGGTTGCCTGCACGCCGACTCGGAATCGCGGGAGGACGGGCACGTAATTGGCCTGGGCATGTGCCGGTTTCTCGCGCTCGACGACGGCGGAAACTTTGGCGGATGCCCCTTGGGCGTCGTAGGGGTCGGCTGGAAAGAAAACGCTGAATTCGTTGGCGCCCCAATCGCTGGCCTCAGCCGCCGGTTCGGGACGATCGGTGAGACGGAATGCCCCGACTTGAGAAAACGTGGCGACCTGGAGCCGTTGATAGAACTGCCGACTCCACAGCCGGGCATCCCCACCGAGTTGAGCCCCGATCGGCAGCAAAGGCCAATTGCGCAAACGGAAATGTTCCACAAGGGCGACGCCATCGCCGACGCCCGCATAGTCCTTGATCGCTTGGAGAATTCCCGCTACCGTCCCTCGTTGCCGATAGTCGGCCGCTGCTTTCTTCAGCATTGCCCGTTTCTTGGCCATGGGCCAAGTCGGGTCGGTCGGCAACTGAAGCCAGGCGGCCAGCCAATCGAAGTACTTCGCAGGAACCGAATCCGGATCGAAAAGCCGCCACATCGAATCGATTCTCGAGTCGAAATCGTCGAAAGTGGCCTGGAAGATCGACAAGAAACGGTCGAGAAAATCGCGGCTCTCATCGTCCTGTTGAAAGACTGCCGGCAAGTATTGAAGGTAGCTCTGCCTGGGAAAAAAGACTTTGATCGCAGAGATTCGCGGTGTCGATTCTCCATTGGACGTGAATGTGAACCTCAGGCGCAGATAGCGGCCCGGATCGGCCTGGATCAAACATGTCAATGCTTGATCGGCTGTGTTCGCGCATGACGAACTCGAACTGGTCGGCGCGCTGGAACTTGGAGTATTGGAAGTCGGGTCGACGGAGTCGCCAACGAACGTATAGGGGGGCCCATCATTTGGGTTCGAAACTGGTATGGCCGTCGGATTAGCCCCATCGACCGCGACCGGGCTAGTGAAATACTCAACCTTGACTGCCGAACCATCAGGCACGGTCCCGATTAACGTCACGCGGTCCCACGAACAGTCTTCGATGCCGCTATCGATCGAGATCGTCGTGTATTGACCAGTTGTGGCGCGCGAACCGTCGGTCGAGATCGTCCACAGACGGCGCACCAAACTCGCATTGTCTTGAAAGATACCCAACAAACCCGAACCGGCGGTCCAAATCATGCTGACGACGGTCGCGTCCAAGCCAGTCGCTGTCGATCCGACCAAGGCATAGCCGTCCGGACTTTTCGCGTCCGGAGTAAAATGAAACACCAGGCCGGTCGCCGTTCCGATGTAGAGGTTTGCAGCGGAATCGAAGGCGACTGCGCGCGGCCGATCGACTCCCGATAATATCGTTGAAGCTGTCTCACCCGACTTGAACAGATGAACGGCCCCACCGGTGCTATGAACCGTGCCGTCAATCACGGCGAGAGTTCCAAGCGGGCTCACCGCTAATTCGGTTGGATCGCTCAAGGCGCCGGCGCCTATTGTGGCCAGCCACGTGCCATCGAGCGCGATCTTCTGAATCCGCCCATTGCCGCGATCAGCGACGTAGATGTTTCCACAGTGATCGCTCGCAACGCCCCACGGCCAGCGAAATTCCTTGGTCCCATTCCCAGCCGTGCCGCCGTCACGCCCCCAAAGTTGAAGCAGCGCGTACGGCGGCGGCGAAAAAACTTGTACGCGATGATTGCCTGTATCACTGACAACCAGTGCCCCTCGAACCATTGCGAGACCGCGCGGCGCATCGAACTGCCTGGGTTGCGAACCGAGGCCGCCAAAATCAGAGATTGGCCAAGTGTTTTCCGACGCGTCGATCGAAACGACACGGTTCGACGCGGCATCCAAGACATAAGTTCGATCGCACGCATCATGCGTGAGGGCGGCGGGACAGGCGGCCAGACCCGTCGGGTCGGGAACAAACACTTCGGCTTCTCCCGGCAACGTCTGTAGCGACAGAGACTTATCATCATTCAACTGCAGTGACAACACGCCGTCGGACTGCAGCGGTGATTCAAAAGGTGCGCTCTCCCGCCACCCGCTAATCGAGTTGAGCAACCAATACTGGTTGTTGGCGGACGCGGGGCTCATGAATAGCTCACCGTGATCGTGTGTTGAACTGAATAAACGATCTCACTCGAGCCGATATCGACGTCGCCGGTTTGAAGAACGTCGTCGACATAGGTCTTCAAAGTACCGGAAACGATCCGCACGACGCCGGTCGATAACAAGATCTGGCGCAACGTTTCGTATTCATAGATCCCGTCGCCGAATCCCCATCCAGTGTTGTCCTCTCCGCCAGTGACGGGATGGAAGTAGGCAAGCAACCGGACGTTGAGCGCCTGGCTCACGGTTGCCAGGAGAAAGCGCGGATTGGCAATCACGCTAACTTGAATCTCCACCTTTCGGAAATTCGGGGCGCACACATAGACTTCCGTGGTCGCGAGCCGACAAGCATCGAGTTGATTCGCGACGAGTTGCAGCGTCGCCTCCGACGGCAGCGGCTTGGGGTCGTCGCTGTAGGGAATCACCAGAACCGTCACGACGCCAGGAAAGGGAACGTCAGTCGGACTGGACGCTGGTGAACCCGGCGTGCCCGGCGCCCGCGTTACGGACAACGTCGGATGGTGCATCGGCAATGCATGGGCACGAACAATTTGAGCGCCCGGCGTTCCCATGGCGAGGTCCGCAAAGTCTTGCGCGGTCACCGCTCGATATTGGGTGCGGAGCAAGGCCGGGGCACGGCTGCCGGCATTGTCGACAGTTTCCTCATCCTGGCCGCCCGAGGCGGCTCGCAAGTTCGTGACGCTGTCCACGTAAGGAATGACATTGCTCAGCGAGGTGATCGTATTCGGACCGGCGTTGCCGGCTGAGCCGCCCCCCCAACGGTAGCTGGTAGCGAGAATGTTTGGCACATCCGCCGCGAACAGGTTGGTATTGTCGCCGGAGACAAATGGCGGAATCATTCCGTTGATGCCATCTCCGAACGTGACGATTCCCGTGGATCGATTGATCGTGTAATCGCGGTTGCCTGGACCGGATTTGCCGAAATCGCTTACTTCGTTCCAGTTCACGAATGGGCCGCCAGCGACTTCTTGCACCGCAATGAAACCGGCGGTCGTGGGATCTCTGGGAAGGATCGGCGCGTTGGCCAAGCTGAAGGTCTGATTCGGCAAGCCATTGCTCGCGCCCACGAGTTCATCGAGCTCGGTGACGGCGTTCGTCGCACTCACCGTGTTGAGGAGAACATCCTCCAATAATGGATGCGATTCGTAACCAGAACCCAACAATTGATCGATGCGGAAGCGAATCCAGAAGAGCGCGTCCGTCGGCTTTTGCAATGCGCCGACTTTGCTGGCAACCTGCTTGCCGGGAACATTGAAAAGGACGACGCCCGAGTGCGTCAAGCAATTGGTTCGGTCGGAATCGACGACTAGCGGCTGCCACGGCAACGTTCCGCCAACAAAATACTCCCAATAGCCGAGAACCGGCGGCAACGCGCTGCCGGTCAGGTCCGGACCAACCTGGACAACGGGAGCTTTTCCGGGTGGGGCCGCATGGATCGTCAACCGATTCTGTCCGGTCGGAAATGCGGCGTCGAAACCGAGGTATAACGCCGCGCCCGCTTGCGGCTGAGTGCTGAGCGCCGCAAACGATTTGCCGGGTTTCATCTGGTCGACCGGAACGATTGAGTAGCGACCGCCGTCGAAAACTTGCACTTTCTGTAGCGTCATCCCAACGGCAAGAAAAGTCTCGTCCGTCTCAAACACCACCGGCTTGCCGCTTGGGGAACTCGCCAATTGCACTTGCGTCCCGGCAGGGACGGAAACGCTCAGGCCAGGCGCCGATAAACTGAAAGTGAGCTCGGCCTTTGCGGGTTTGGCCTGAACCAAGTCGACGCCGACCAGTTTTAAGAACGCGTTGTAGTTCTTCTGCGGCACCTGGTTCAGCCGGTAGATGATCATCTCCGACAGGTAGGCGAGCAACTGCATCAACGCGATGCCGGGATCGCTTTCGTTGTGGTCAGTCCACTCGGGCGTGTACGCCGGAATGCGCCGGCGCAGTTCGGCGGCCAGTTGCTCGAACGACCGGTCGTCGAGTTGAATATCGGGGAGCGGCATTAGCCCAGTCCCTCCTGCACGTACAGCGGATAGACCATGTTGTAAAGTTCGTTGGTGCTGCGCAGCAAGTAGTCAATCGAGATCAGCACGCAACTCGGGCTCTGAGCCGATTCGTCCACTTGAACGTTCACAATCTCGATCCGGGGTTCCCACTTCAACAAAGTACTTTTGATGGTCTCAGCCAGGCGCATACGGGTCGCCATGCTGTTGGATTCAAATACAAAGTTCTGCGCGCCCGCCCCGAACGTCGGCCGCATGAGTCGTTCGCCGGGCGAGGTGGAAAGAATGATCCAGATCGCGTCACGGACGCGGTCCGGGCCATCGGACCAATCCAACCCGCCTTTCGCGTTGACCTTGATCGGAAACTTGAAGCCGGTTCCGATGAGTGGATTCTGAGTGCTCATTGATCGCACCCTCCTAACGCGTCGGTCACGATCGTCAAAGTGGCCACAACGGTTTGGATCGCTTCCACAAACTTGTGCAAGGCGGCCAGATCGGCTTGCGACCCCAGAGTCGGCAGTTTAATCGGCTTGACGCCGACAATCTGCATCAAGTCGCCCGCAAGTTCGAGGATCACGGCCACCGCGTCAAGCGATTTGGTCATGTGTTGCGCTTGGGTATTGGCATTCTCCTGAGCGCAATTCAGACTCTGAAGCAATTCGTCATTGCCATTTGCTTCGGCGATGGTGATTTGCAACGCCGTCATTTCCATGATTCTCAAGACCGACTTCATTTGCCCCAAGAAGCAGTTGAGAACCTTTCGAATGAGGCAAAGAAGGTCGCGGATAAACGGAATCAATCCCACTGGCGTGAACGAAACGGCGCACTCGATCACCGGCTCGGCGGCCTTGATGATCTTGGGAATCGCGCTGACCAATGAGATCGGATTCGTCACTGATTTCAGCACGTCCACGACCGTCATGACCAGCTTCAACACTTTGATCAGACACTCGGTGCTGGCCAGGAACGGTCCAATCTGCATGAGTAAGCTAAAGGTCATTGCGCAATCGGTCGGCACTCCTTTGGACAGGTCGGAAAACGAACTTAGTGTGCCGCCGCCCGGCAAATTGATTTTGATCGGGCGGGGCGGCGGCAAGCTAATGTCAGCGCAAGACGGCAGGTCGAACATCTCCTGCAAGTCGGCGTCAACCTGGATGTCGATATTCGGCATAAAACGGACCGCCCGTGCTTGACGGGCCCTCATTTTTTGGTCTGCAAGGCACACCTCACACGGAGCATGAGAAGTGCTTTTCACGCTAAATCGGGTTCGCATTCGGGGCGACGACACGTCCGTTGAGCGTGATCGTCGGTCCTTCCAGCGCTAAAACGCAGGTGCTCTTCACGTGAATCTGTCCATTCGACATCGTGATCCGATTTCCGTGAGCGTCCTCGATGATGAGGGCGCCCAGGCTGCCGCCCGAAGGAGCGGAGTCGAGGAAGCGGATCTGATGACCGTTCTTGGAAACAATCTTGCGGTCGCGCACATCTTGGCCTGGTGGGTCGTCTTGGCCGTTCCAAAGGAACCCCACCACATAGGGAAAGCGGAAGTCCCCGTGCTCGAAGGCGACCAGCACTTCATCGTTGACTTCCGGCATGAACATGGCGCCGCGCCCCCCGCCGGCCATCATCGTGGCAATGCGGATCCAATCCGTCTCCTGGCCGTCACCGATCCACGGGAAGTGGAGTTTGACGCGGTTTTGCTTCAACGGATCAGCCACGTTGGTGACCAGGCCGACGACAACGCCATTGATGCTGCTCAAGATCCGCCCCCATTCAACTTCGACTCCATCCGAGCCGAAAAATCGGTCGTGTAACCGGAATCGCCCATCGTGTGTGTAGTGGCCGTCACCAGATAAACGCCGGAGAAGCGTTGGCCGAGCCCGCTGATCGAAACTTTGCTGCCGGCGCGCAGGCTGGGCAATCCAATGGTCTTGCCGCGGGCCTCGACGATGCCCTGAGCGAGGCGGAGCATCCGCTTCTCGGCGAGGACTTTGGCCTCGTCCTTTCCCTGGATGGGGTGATCGCAGACGAATTCCTCTCGCGGCGAGCCCGCGTCTTCCATGTCCAGATCGCCGGGTTGGACGATGCCCTTCACTTCGGAACGCTTCACGGTCGTCTCAATCTTCACCTTGCCGGTGGGGTCCCAGCCGCGAACAGTTACCGAACTCACCTGATTGGCCGTCTGCAGCGTCGGCTGGAAGCTGATGAGCGATTTGCCCCAAACCAACTGATAAACGGTCTTTTTGTCGGCCGCCGTGGGACGGTAATGCACCTTGACTCGGCGTTGCCCCTTCTTGTCCGTCAGCGCCGGGATTTCCTCGACGAACAGTTCATAGCCGATGTCTCTTGATCGCTCGAGCAGCAAATTGATCGGGTATTGATTGTTCATCGCGAGGTAGGGAATCGGCTTTTCGTTGGCCTTGTTGGTCTTCATCTCATCCGGGTCGAGTTCCACAATGAGATTCGGGGTGCTCTTGCGAATTTGTTGCGCAATGTTGCCGACTATGAGCTCGGCGATTTCTGAGTCTTTCTTGTGCAAGAATGGCTTCGGCTCCTGCTTCATGCGGAAGCGGTGCAAAAGATTCAACGCGCGAACGGTGAGCGTTGATCCACCCGACGCTGGGAAATTCGGCGACATCGTAGCGATTTCGCCTGTCAGCATTTTCTGCCGCTCGTCGACGCCGTTGCGGATGTATCCCATCCATAATTCGATCGGTTGCCAAGGATTGAACGTGGCGGCGTCACTGTATTTGAACGGGCTGTCCTTCTCGGGTTTCTGCGCGGAGGAGTCCTTGCTCGGGTCGCAATTGTTCACCGTCAAATCAAACGAGTCGATATTGGTCAAGCTGTCGGTGTAGGTCACGCTCAACACGTCCTGCACGAAATTGTTCTTGTCGTCCTTGGGATCTGACGGATGGTGACCAATATGAATCTTGTATGACGGGACGTAGAAATCCTGCCCCGTGAACACGTCGGGTGGGACGGTTGGGTTGCTGCCGCCGGTGGTGGGTGATGGCACTGCCATCAATTCTGTCCCGGAGTGAGGCTGGGAATCACTAGGACCATCCCCGGAATGAGCAGCCGCGGATTGTCCAATTGGTTGGCAGCGGCGATCGGACGCCACTGGCCCGGGTCGTTGTAATTGAGCCAGGCGATTTCGCTGAGCGTTTGCCCCGCCTTCACTTGCACTATCTTGGTGCGATCGCTGCTCTCACGCGGCGTTTGCGCGAGTTGCTGGTCGATCGTCCAAGCGTCCCGAAACGTGCAGTTCAGCTTGGCCCGCAACGGCACGCCCTCAGGACTGAATAGCGTGAACTCCTGGCTGACGCTTTCGAGAACGCACCACGGGTCCTCCGTTCCGGAATGGTTGAACAGCTTCCCGCCCGTGCCCCATTTGAGCTTCAGCCGCGGCGGCGCGTGCGTATGCGACAACACGCTCATCAGGCCGTAAACCTTTGATGTCAGATCGCGGACGTCCTGGACCGGATCGACGGTCCCTTGATCCGTCGTGTCGAAGAAAAGCTCCAGCGTGATCTTTTCACTTTGACCGCGTACGAACTGGACGATCGGCGCATCGAGACCCGGCACCGCGATCTCGGCGAACTGCACGCCGCGGCTCGCCGTGAATTTCTCGGGGTTGTACATCGCCTTGATGTCCTTGCCGATCTCCGGAGAGATCGTCAGGTGCTGCAGCCCCATGCGTTACTCCACATCGGACCGGTAAGCCCGGTCAGTGATTTCGGTGTCGCGCTGGCGTTGGGCCGAGTGATTCTGCTCGTGCTGAACGTGTTCCAACACCAGGGCGACAAGTCGCTTTACTTCCTCGGGGCTCAAAGAGCCGACCGATTCGGTGACGACGATTTCCGTCGCAACCTCGTTGATGCGCCAGTCCGTCCCGTCGCTGGCGCCACGCGAACCGCTCACGCTCCGACCTCCATCTGCAAACCCTCGTGCGCGATTTCCAGTGATTCAATGGCGACGCCGCTTTGCAAAGCATTGAGCGACGGGCCGACCCATTTCATCGGAATGCCGCGCTTGAACTTCCACACCTTGGCCGGAGACCGGGATTCGTCGAGCAGGACGATCAACCCATCCCTGCGCTTACCGGCGCCCTGAACGAAGCTCTGATGCCAAGTCCACAAATCGTCCTCGAGAAAAAGTAGACCACGCTTGAGCGTGATGTTCCCATAACTGGCTCGCGTCGGGAACTTGCGGACATAATCGTTGACGCCGCCTTCCTTGTACTCCATCACTTCCAAAGTCGCGTCGAGGCCTGAACACTCCGAAAAGCCGGCGACGGCGTAATTCAGCGCCGCCGATATCAACGTGCCGACGACATTTGACGAGTCGATCAGCGTCAAATAAAAATTAAAAACGCCGAGCGGATCGACGCGGATGAACGCCACGGATCAAGCCTCCACCACGCCGGAGCCGTCCGGAAGCCGTCGAACCTGAAACGTCAGAAACTCCATCGGCGCCGCGACGGCGACACCCACCTCGCACACCAGCGAACCTGCGTCGATCAATGATTGCGGATTATTATTGGCATCGCATTTGACAAAGTACGCCTCGGATGTTGACGTCCCTTTGAGTGCTCCCGCCTGCCAAATCTGCTCCAAGAGCACGTTGAGTGAGTGAGTCAGCGTGCGGCGGAGAATGTCGGTATTGGGTTCGAAGACTGTCCACTGCATCGATTTTTCCACGGAATCTTCGATCATCGACATCGTCCGCCGAACGTGGATGTACCACCACTGGGGCTGTGCGTCGTCGCCGGCCGCCACCGATCGGGCGCCCCAAACACGAATGCCGCGGCCGGGAAAGGCGCGAATCAGATTAATCCCCAAGTCGTTCAACATTCCCTGCTGAGAATCCGACACTCGCTTGCAAACGCTTACCACGAATTGAAGTTTGACGTTGGCCGGCGGATGTTGAACACCCACCGAGTTGTCGACCTGCGCATAGGCCCCAGCAATATGGCCTCCGGGCGGAACTCGCCGGACGCCCGTTTCCTTGGTGAGGCCGTCGGGCGCCATCAGCCACGGATAATAGACGGCCGCGAACTGCATGTACGCCGCAGGAAAAGCCAACAACTTCAGCCATTTGTTGAAGACATCGGTCGGCTCGAGGTTGTCGGGCGGATCCAAAATGGCGACGCGATAGCGCAGCCGACGTGCTTGATCGACCATCGCCTGAAACACAGCGCTGCCGAAAACGGCAAGCGAATTCGGCGGTCGAGCCGTCGGGTCGTCGAGCAGCGGGGACGGTGGCGCAGACTCGGCAACTGGAGCGCACGGATCCGGCGCCGGTTTCGGCGTCGACGGCGGCGCGGGTTGGCCCGGGTTTACCGCATCGGGAGCAACCAGGATTCCAATTTCATCGATCTCTTCCAGGACGCGTAACCCGCGGAAATCGCCGTCTGCTCCAATGAAATCTCGGGCGGTCGTGGCCCGCAGACCGTCGCGGCCACCGGAAAGTGAGATTGGGAATGGAGCGACTCGGCCGTCGTTGACAATCAGTTCGTCGAATGACGCCGGAATGTTCAGCCGGACTAAATTCGAGCCTGTTGTTCCGTTATTGACGATATTGGGAGCGTATCGCGAACTCGTTTCATCCAGCGAAAGGTTGAGGAACCTTTCCGCTTCCGCCGGCTGGGTAAGGTCGGAGCCCGGTAAAAGTGTGAAGTCCAGATCGAAGCTGTTAAAACGCGTGTTCGGTGGAACAGGAAGCCGCGGCGTCAGACCGACGCGCAGTCGGTTGCCCCAATTGCCGGCACTGACGGCCGTGAAAGACAAGCCCGTCTTTTGACGGCACACGAATGCGCCGATCGGATATTGTCCCTTGAGTTTCGGTGTCAGAACAATGGTGTTTGGACCGAGAATACCATCGATACTTGCCGTCTCCTGAATTCCGTCGCTCATTACCGTGACTGTGTCTCCCAATTGAAACGCGGCGGAACTGGCGACGGTGATGTCGGTCTGACCCGCTATACCTGCTGACGTGAGCACCGTACCAGACATGAGCCAGACGCCACTACCTACGTCACCCGTCAGCGCGCTGTTGAGCGTGATGTTCTGAGCGCCGACAACCGCCTGGATTGTTCTCAATGTGAGATTCGTAGCGGAGGGACCGACTCCGATCACATCGCCGGAGATGAGATTATTGGTCGATGCAACCGTCAATGTTGAGCTGCTTGCCATCGCCTTGCTGATCGTCGTGATCGGCACGGAATTGTAGCCAGTCGGTAGCCTGAACGATGCAGCGCGAGGCGCATCGGCGGCCGTGCTCACGCTGGAGGCGGCTACGCGCGCGACGTAACAAACCTTGCCTCCGTTTTCGAAGAACGCCCGCACGGCATAAGGCATCAACGCGGTTGGAGTCACTCCGCCGAAGATGCTGCGAAACTGGCTCCAGCTTGTCAACCGCACGGCCAGGGTGGACGGATCGGGCAACGTCGACGAATTGAAGGGCGCTACCGGTCCGCGTTCGGCATAGCCGACGAACCCAGCGATGTCAGTGCGGACAAGGCGGGGGTCGGCATCGGTCGAAGTCTGCGGTGCACGATAAACGCCAGGCGATAAGTAGTTGCGGTAGCTGCGCATTGCTTGTCCTTCTCTCGGCTTGGCTTCCAGCCGTGGCCGCGGCCTGCTACGAGGCCAGTTCCAACCCTTCGTGCGCAATTTCCATCGTTTCGATCGCGACTTCGCTCGTCTTGGCATTCAGTGCGGGTCCCTCCCACTTGCTTGGCCAGCCGGCCGTGAAATTCCAGCGCAACGCTGGCGCCCGCGCCTCGTCGAGCAAGGTGATCGTTCCACTCAAGCGCTGAGTCGTCCCGTCGATGACCTTCTTGCGCCAGATCCACAACTTGGTGTCCGCAGTCCAACCGCGCTTCAAAATGATGTTGTTGTACTTCATGAGTCCGGGAAGCTTGCGGACGGTGCCGACCTTCTCGCTGCCCTCGCGGTATTCGATGATATTCGTGTCGGTCGTCAGGCCGGAGACTTCGCTGAATCCCGCCACGACAATACCGTCGATCTCGACGAGGAAATTGAATTGCCCGTACGGATCGTTGCGCTTGCCTTCAGCCATTGATGTTCTCGCTAAAAAGGTTCCACGCCGAAGCGCTTAGCTTTCGGTCACGCTCGATCCGCCGTCCCATTGCCCGATTCGGAAAATGACGAACTCGGCCGGCTTCACCGGCGCGATGCCAATCAGCATGATGAGCCGGCCGTTGTCAATGTCGGCCTGTGTCATGGTGCTCCGGTCGCAACGGACGAAAAATGCCTGCTCCTTGGTCGCGCCCTGGAGCATGCCGTCTTTCCAGATGCCCGTGAGGAAGTCGGACACGCTGCGGACGACACGTGCCCAAAGCGGAGCGTCGTTCGGTTCGAATACGACCCACTGCGTGCCGTCCTGGATTGATTTTTCCACGAAGATGAACAAACGGCGGACGTTGATGTACTTCCAATCGGGTTCCGGGCTGGTTGTTCGGCCTCCCCAAACCAGGTTGCCGGACGTCTTGAAGAAGCGCAGGCAATTCACACCTTTCGGATTAAGAATCGCCTGTTGTTGATTGTTGATTTGCAGTTGTAACGAGCTAATGCCGAAGATCGGCTCATTCGCCGGGTCTTTTTGAACCCCGCGATTGGTGTCACTCCGCGCGTAGACACCCGCAACATGACCGCCGGGCGGCACGAGCAATGGTGTGCCCGATAAAGGGTTCGTGATGTTTAGCCACGGGTAGTAGTACGCTGCATATTTCGAGGGAACCGATGGATTGTTGTTCTCAGGGGTCCCCGCGTTCCGCGGCGATTGAAGAATCGCGAAACGATACTTGAGCAGAGTGCATTGGGCGACCAAGGCTTGTGAGATCGTCGTGTCGTTGTTGCCAAAAAAAGCTTCGTCTGGACAACACAGCAAAGAAATTTCATCCATGTCGGCGAGTGCCAACAAACCTGTCTTGTTTGCGGGGTCCGTGTCATCGCCCTCGAAGTCGGCCAAGACGACAGCGCCGCCATCTGAGCTTGTTTCCAGAAAACTGATGCCGTTAGCGGGCCGCCCACTGGCGTTTTGCGTCACACTGACAATGTGCGAATAGCCGTTAATCTCTCCTTGGTAAAACGTGCTGGCGGTTGGGACGGAGGAGAGATTATCGTAAACCTCGAGCATCGCTGGGGTCGGATCGGTCGGCGCCGGGTTGGCCAAGTCGGCAGGGACCGCGCCGCTCCAATACATGATCGTCAGTTTAAAGAGCGAAGTATCCTTGAGACCAGCGTCGCTGATCTGATACGCAATACGTTGTCCCCACGCTCCAGGGCCGATTGCCGTGATCGCGATTTTGCCGTCGGCGGTTGCCGTTGCATTGGTGGCGGAATTCGTGCCGCCAGCCAAGTCGCGATGGAAAACACGCTGGATGAAACAGCGTTCGCCGCCGTTCTGAAAAAACCCTTCGACGGCGTATGCAAGATACCTGTCGGCCCCATTGGCGTCTTTCACGTAACGGCCGAATGACCGTACGAAGTCACCGAAACTCGTGCAGAGCGTCGGCGTGATCGGCCCGCGTTCGGCAATTCCCAAAAACCCAACCGTACTGGTGGAGACACCTTCGATCGGCTTGTTGCCGGAGTCGATCTCCTCGACGTACACGCCGGGGTACAGGTACTCGGGCATGGAAGCTCCTTGGTCGGTTAGGGCGCCATCACAATTAATGTTGAAACACTGCGTCCACGTTGGAGCGCGATTGGCATGGTCACATCAGGACGGCCCGACGATGTCGCTTTGATCGTCGCTGATTGACCCATCCCACTCACGTCGTCGAAGAACAAAACAAACTCGCCGTTGGCGTCGCTCGCGGTTCCGCCCGTATCGCCGACGCGGATCACCGCTGCACCCGTGAGCGGTACGGTTCCCGCCAAAACCGTGCCACGCAACAAGGTCGCCCCAGGCGGGAACGGATAGCGCGGCGTCGGAACGAGCGTCGCCAAGACTCGTTGCGCCCGGTAAGCCGCCGGCTGGCTCGGGTCGTCAGGCGGCTTCGTCTTGTCCGCCAACGATGGGTCCGGATACGCTTGCCACAGCGGATCGGACATCGGCAGCTCGATCGGAATCGTCACTGGCGCATAAAACGGCGTCGCCACGGACGGTGTCACCGAAATCGAGTAGCTGCCGGCCTCAATGTCCAGGAACACGAACGCCGCCGAATCCGACTTCCGCAACGGCGGCTTCCGACCGGCGATGGCCACCGACACTTGTCCCTCCAGGATCCGGAGCCCGGAGTACCCATCGAAGAGCTGCAGGGCGAAGCCCGTCGCCGTCAATTCTTCGGAAAACACAAGCCCCGGAGTATTCATGCCGAGGTATCCCGTTCGCCAAATCGCGCGGCTTTGTTAACCACTGGCACGAACACATCCTGTTGCGTCGAATTCATCATCGCTACGCGAACCACGTAGCAAACCGACAACCGGTAGCTCATCTCCAAGGCCTGCCAGACCCGGGTCGTCTCCTCCAGCGATACCGTGTTGAGAATCACCCGAATAACTTCCCCAGACGTCTGCAGCGATCCGGTCAAGTCGGTACCTTCAAGCGATGTTCGGTCGTAAAGCACTTGCATAGTCTTGCCAAGGACGATCTGCTGTTCGCGCGGCTCCCCCAGCAGCGGAGTGACCAGGTAATAAAGGTCCAGCGTCAACGGCGGCTTTTGCAACTTGCCGCTCCCGTCGTTGATCGGCGGCCGGTTTTTCGAGTACGCGTCTTCGGCGATCCGATACAGGTAAATCGAAAGCCGAACGGAATCGTTGCCTTC
The DNA here is from genome assembly GCA_036266155.1 of Gemmataceae bacterium. GTDB lineage: Bacteria > Planctomycetota > Planctomycetia > Gemmatales > Gemmataceae > SIAJ01. The sequence continues at coordinate 28,629 of DATANR010000384.1, forward strand.
CAGGTCCGCGGGCGATTCGAGTGAAATCCGATCTTCGCTGTCGATCAACGGACTGAGCTGCGGATCGGCTCGCATCTCCTCCCACAGCACGCTGACAATTGACTCACCAACTTCCGAAAGAACCGTGTAGTCGGCCATTGGACTAGACCTTTGGCTTGACCATCGGGGTCGACGGTGGTGGGGTCCAGTTCTTGACCATCATCTCCAGCAGCGAGGCGCGACGGTTGGTTTTGGCGTCGTTCAGCTGTTTTTGTGCTGCGGTCAGCGCGGCCACAGCCGCATCGGCAGCCAGCTTTGTGCCACGCTGGTCGCTGAGTGCTTGCTTGAGATCGCAAAGGGCTGTTTCCAGGCTGGCCTGGAGCGAAGTTGGAGTTGGCACCGTCGTCTTTTCGATCGACGCGATTTCCCCAACGAGGAAATACATGACGTTGAAATTGCCCGAATCCGCCGCGGCAGTGATCTGAGTCTTCAGACTTTTGAGGTCATTTACCGCCGCCTGAAGGCTCGAAAGCGTTGCTTTCAGGCCATCGTAAGCCGCCTGTTTGGCGCTGACGACCTGTTGCGCCCGCACACTTGCCGTCGCCGTCTTTTCAACGTCGGACGTTAGACCGGGCAAGGCCGCGATTTGACCGGTGATGCTCGCATCATAGTCGGAGACGATCTTGTCTAAAGCGTCCTTGCTCGCACCAACTGCTGCGATCGCCATCTTGGTTTCTTGTTGGACGAACGACTGATAGCCGCTGATCGAGTCATTGATGGCGACAGCGCCCTGAGAGTAGCCTTTCACAATCTGATCGATTTCACCGATCCCTTTTTGAAGGACCGCAATATCCGGTTGAATCGATGCTGTATCCTTCGTCGCCGTATCGATCGAATTCTGGTTGGTTGTGGCCCGACGAGTGAGTTCATCTAGTTGGGTCTTTGGGCTCGGCGGCGGATTCGGCGCGGGCGTGCTTGCTGCCATGGCGATATCCCGTAGCGAGAAGACGGCTCAAAAACATCCGCCCGATAGAATGGGCAGATTGTGGACGTTTGGGAAAATTGGGCAAATTATAAGATTTTATGATTCCAACGATCGGGAGAGTTCATGTCAACCCAATACTTCCATTATACCTATTTTAACGTTGTATCCAAGAAAATAATGTTCTAACGAATAGTATATATACATAAGTTCATTAAACCAATTCGACCGCATTTAATGGCTGATTTGTAGAGTGCATCCCGCCAGGTGCCGCCGGGCGAGGTGGGTCATCACCGGCATCGTGGTAGGGCTCGTCCACTTGTGGTCGGCGTCGTAGATGACGTCGTGGTCCTTGCCCCAGATGCCGCCGTAGATCGCGTGGATGATGCCGTCGCGTTTGCCGGCCGCGGGGTGTTGCAGGAAGGTGCAACTGAAGAAGCGCTCGCCATTCGGCAGGAACGCCATGCCGACCGGGTTGTCCATGCCGCCGGTCATCACCGGCTCGATGCCCGTGCCGTCCGGCCGGGCCCGGAAGATGTGCGACGCCCGCGTGGTGAATTTTTTGCCGTTGGGCAGCGTGTATTCCTGCTTCGCGAACGCCCCCTTGCACCAGTAGATCCAGCCGTCCGGCCCGAGATAGGGGCCGTGCAGGTCGTTCGCACAGCCGGTCACCGTCTTGCCGTCGAACCAGATTTCGCGCTTGTCGGCCACGCCATCGTCGTCGGTGTCAGTCAGCTTCCAGATGTGCGGCGGTGCCCCGACATACACCGAGCCGCGGTGCCAGAGGATGCCTTCGGGGAACATCATCTTGTCGGCAAAGACGGTCGCCTTGTCGAAGGTGCCGTTGCCCTTGGTGTCTTCGAGGCGAATGATCCGGTGGTTCGGATGCTTGAGCTGCTCGGCCGGCTTCTCGTTCGAGCCCGACGAGTCAGCGACATAGAGCCGGCCCTTGTCGTCGAAACTGGCGACGATTGGCCGATCGACGAGCGGCGGCCCGGCGACGCGTTCGATGGTAAAGCCGACCGGCAGCGTGAAGGTCTGGCCGTCGAGCTTGATTTGATGGTTGGCCGGCGTTGCGGGCTCCGCAATAAGAAGCGGCGTACCAAAGAGCAATATGGCGATGGTGAGTCGCGTCATGAGGTGTCTCCAGCGACAAGTCGAGATAGTGTACGCGATGCTTGGGACTCGACTTTGCGATCATTGCCGGCTCGGGTTGTTCACCACCGGCTGAAAGTCATTTCGGCCCAGAGAGAGCCGAGAATGGTGCGCACATGGTCCGAGCGCAATCCATTCGGTTGCCGAATGCGATTTGTTGGCTACCTCTGGGCGCTTCCAGTGACCGTCATCGGCCTTTTACTCACTATGTTGATCATCGTGAATGGTGGGGCCGCTCAGGTGAGGGGCAGTGTGATTGAGGCTTCGGGAGGAGGGGCCCGCGGACTCTTGCGTGGCGGATGTTTATGAGCAGGCGGGTCCGCCATTGCCCTCGGCCATGTCATCCTTGGCCGGGACGCCGACTGCTTGTCCCGCAGTCGCGAACACGAACTGTTCCACGTTCGTCAATTCGAACGATGGGGGTCAATGCTGCTGCCCGCGTCTTGGGCGGTCGCCGTGTGGCAATGGATTCGAGGGTATCACTTCTACCTGGATCACGCGTTCGAGCCACCGCCAACATGATAACGATTGGCTCTGATGGTCAAGAAACCGATTTTGAAGCATCATTCAGAGCTTGTTTGGCACTCGTCTGGGCTAAATATTAAGTACTTGTTTAGCGCCCCGTTGAGCCGAAGAGGTTGCCGAGCAATCCTCGGAATGCCTGGCTCACGAACGTGAATGGGTTGTGATTGCGCTTTTGGCAAGTCGCCAACACCGACGATGTCACTTCCTGGGCTTCAGCACCG
>DATANR010000385.1:0-9411 GCA_036266155.1 Gemmataceae bacterium
GCCGGACAGCCAGACCTGTTCGGACTGAACCCGGACGTGGAAATCAAACAATCATTTGTTTGATAAAGCAAAAAGAGCGTCGAGTTTAAGTGTTCTATCCGCACCCGTTTGGCAATGCAAGCCCTCGTGCCCCGCTTTTCAAGTTCGACATCCGCCCGGTTCCTTCAGTACCAGGCGCTCTGGCTTTTGCCGCATGCCGGCACCCATCAGATGAGAAAGTAACGGCTGGCGAAAAGGGCGGCATTTACTGCCATCATGGTGCCGCTCAGAGTGAGCGAGGCCGCCGCGACGGGAGGCGGCAATCGCGCCAGAATTTGTCCGAGTACCAGGTAAACGGGGAAGACCGCCATTGCGTACCGCCCCTGACCGAGCATGCATGAGTAGTACCCACGACTGGCATACGGGATCAGCAGGAGGCCAAGGGCGACCGCGAACTCCTCGACCGACAACCATCGCTGCCACCGGCCAACCGCAACGAGTCCGACGGCGGCAACGAAATACACGGGGTTCGCGGCCATGAGGCTGAATGGGGGAACCAAACTCCAATCAAATCGCCCCCAGTACGCCGGGCCGCTGGGGTCGTACACGGACCACAACGGTTCGAAGGTCACGATCGCCAGTATTTTTTGGCCAAACGGGATTTCCGTGCGGTACCGCCAGTGGTCCTGAGCGCTGCTAAATGCCAGCGGGTCGCCGAATGCCACGCCGAGGTATGCTGCGTACGCGATGAGCCCCCAACAGGACAACGGAACGGCCCAACTCAGCCCAACGGCGCGACCGACCCAACTCGAATTCCGGCGGCACACGGCCGCAACGACCAGGGGCAGGAGTGCCACTCCGACCGGCCTCGTTGCTGTTGCCACCCCGACGATGATTGCAATGACCAGGACTGGCCAACGCCGCACCACACCGTACGCCGCCAGTAGCCCGACGAACATGAACATCGACTCCGTGTACGCCACGCGGAAGAAGAAGCTCAGCGGGGTCAGGAGCAGAGCCAGGGCGGCGTAATCAGCAACGTCCGGTGGCGCACCCATCCGCCTGAGCCGTACATAGTCCATCAGCAGAAACGCAGAGCCTAACAAGAACAGGTGTGACGCTAGGACCAGTCCGACCCGGTGCGACAGCCCGCTAACGCTTGCAACTGCCCGGCCGACCAACGGATACGCCGGGAAAAAAGCTACCGCGGCCGTCGGCCTCTCGGTACCCTCGTACCCATGCTGTGCGATCCGCACGTACCATTTTCCATCCCAGTTCTCGCAAGCTTCCTCGAAACCAACTCGACCGGGACGGTCAAACTCGTCGGCATGTGGCGATGTTGCGAGCCATTCCGATCCGAAGAAAATTCCGCCGACAGCCACCATACTCGTCAGGTATACATACCCAGATGAGACGAGAGCGGTTGCTGCCTTCGGGCGGGGGTTAGCTTCACCAAGTCGGTCAGAACCTGTCATCGCCATTTCCTTTAGGGCAGACATCGCCCGCTGGGCACTTCGACATCAAGAGTACGAACGCGCCAAAAGCCGCACCTCCTGAATTGTCTGAAAGATCAATTCCCCACGTTCGTGGTCCACAGCAGAAGCCAATTTGGCGAGCGATGTGATCTTCTTACTGATGAGGCGTACCGGAGCGGCGGAATCGCATGCTTCCGAAGATATGGAAATGGTTTAGTACGGAATTTGGTACGGTGCAGAATCTACCGTCCTTCGCAGCTTGCAATTGCTCGCCTTCTTAAGGCATTTTTGAATACGCCCGACAGGAGTCGAACCTGTAACCTACGGTTCCGAAGACCGTTGCTCTATCCAGTTGAGCTACGGGCGCGTTGCGTTCATCATATGGCTGTGTGCTTGAGTTGGCGGCGGATTCTAAGCTGCCCCTTTTACTGGCAGCAGTTGTTTCTCCAACTGCGGCGGCCACTCGAAGGCTTGGGCCCAGCGATCGATCGGTTCGCCAATCTGCTGGATGTCGGCCTCGGCAATGCGGCCGAGCTTCATCTCGGCGCCGAGGACGAGCGTCGGGATGCGCTCGACAGGCAGCTTCATTAGCCGGCAACACGTTGAGTCGACGGCCACGAGGTCAATGCCCATCACGAGCACGCCCGCGGGTTTCGCCTTGCCGACGAGCGGGCCGTCGCCTTCCATGCCGACGATGCCATCGACGATCGCCAGGTGCGGCGTCTGCGTCAGGGCGATGTCGATGATGCTCTGCGGAATGCCGCGCCAGTGCAGTTCGTTCTTCGGCCAGCCATAACAGATGCCGGGCAGCGTACCGAAGAGGTTCTTCAACGACAGCGTCGCGCCGGCCCAGTGGTGCGTCTTCATCTTCGGCAGCGAGATAAAGACGTCGGCCGACATGACGGTGCGCGTCAGGTAAAGATGATCGAGCCCCGTCGTACGGCCGATGTTCGGCACCTTGACCGGTTCGTCGTGATTGAGATCGACGAAGCGGACATTGTGCTTGCGAAGCACCGGCCCGAGGCCGCTGGCCTCGACGAGGAACTCCACATTCCGCCAGTGGCCGGGCCCTTCGGCGACGATGATCTCGGCGGCTCCTTCGTCTTTGCATAGACGGATGACGGCGTCGATAAAGCGCGGTTCGGTGTTGATCACCTGGGCCTTGCGATATTCGACCAGGTTCGGCTTGAGCACGACGCGTTTGCCGGCAAGCGGCACGTGCAGGCGATAATGTTCGAACTGACTCTTGAGCACGGGCAACAGATCGACGTCATAACTTTCGGCCCGAGCGATGTGAACGGACCCGAACGCCGGCGGCTGCCGCAGCGCGCCAATGCCGCGGATCATGAAATTGCGGAAGCGCAGCTTCACGCCTTCGATGAACCCGGGCTTCGGCGGGTCCTCGGGTTTCGCGGGCGGCACCGCTTCACCGGTCGTCGGCACTGGCTTGGCGGCGTCGCCGGTGAGCCGGAAAGGATGGAAGTGATCGGTCGCCAGGGCCAGGGCTGTCAAGGCGTGGCGCGGCACACTGACTGGTCGACCGTCAGCGGTCTGCGCGGCATAAGCCGTACGGATTTGCTGGTCGAGCTTCGTCGTGTCGTGCCCATGGACTGCTAGAGCGAGCTTTGCCCAGCCGAGGTGTTCGAGGTCGGTCATCGACCCCACGACGTCGGCGAGATAGCGTCGGGCGGCGGAAACACGCGGCTCATCGTGGCCTTGGAGAGCCAGCAACATGATCGCCGTCGGGCCGGGGATCGGCTCGGTCATCGACCCGAGGACTTGCTTGTTGCCATAGTTGATCCCGCCGGTCGTGAAAGCACGATCGAACAGAAGCTTCACACCTTCAATCACGCGTGGATGCGATCCATGTCCGGTGGCCCGCAACGCGAGGATCGCCCAGGCGGTCGGCTCAACCCAGGCGAACGTGCCCTTGGCCCACGGCCAGCCGACCTTTTCCTGGTCGATGTCCATCATGTTCTGGACTTCGGGATCGCCCTTAATCGTTCGGCCACGCACGTCGAGCAGCGAACGCGCCGATCGATCGACAGCGCTGCCCTGTCCGAGGGCGGCCCGCGTGGCGATGACGAGCGAAGTTGGCCAGATCGCCTCCGGCCGGCCACGATCCAAGTGGTAGAGGCCCGACGAACTGGCTTGGGTGTCGAGGGCTTTGAACGCGGCGTCGATCAAGGCTTGATGCGCTTCGCCGGCCGACTTCAACGCCAGAATGGCGAGGCAGGTCGGCTCCAAGTGCATCGGCTGATTTGCTGAATATCCCCAGCCGCCGGTGGGCAAGGCGAGTCGAACGAGGGCGTCATTCGGGTCGGTCACAAGTCATCCTCGGGTGGGGCAGATAAGTGTAGCACGCCCCGCTCACTCGACGACAAATCCGAAGCGATTGCGCGACTCACGTGATGGAAGTCTTCTCCCTCACTTGCCCTTCGTGGTCCGCTGGAGCGTCATCAGGACCTGGCGATTCGCCTTGGTGGATGTGAACTCCGTCGGCCGGTCCTTCATGCCGGGCCGGGCGAGGCAAATCGTCAACGAGTCACCCTCCACGCGGCAGATGCCGAGTTGGCGCTCGCCCTTCTCGGTGCCCGACGAGATCGTGAGGTCGATCGATGTGGGCGATGTCCCGGCATCAAGCTTAAGAGCGCCTTCTTCCTTCTTGGCCCCGAGTTCGAAGTTGTATTGATCGCCCTTGATCGTCATCCGAGCGACCGAAAGACGCTCCAGCGGCATGGTCGCCCCTCCCTGTTCCCACGCGGTGATCGTCCAGGCGCCGTCCAGTTTAGCGGGATCAACCTTTTCGTCTTTGGCAACTTCGAGACCGCGAGCGCCGGTGAAAAGAGTGAAGCATGCGGCAATGACGAATAATGCCTTCATCGAAATCCTCCGTCGGCTCATGCCGGCCCGGCCCCGTAGATGTGCTGGATCGGCGTCTTGTGGCCCCAGGCGATCTGGTCGCGCGTCAGACTGAAGACCGTCGCGATCGCGTCGCGCTCCTGCGGGCTCGGCGTCCACCGGCCGAGCGCGATCGCGAGCACCCGACCTTCATCAAGTCCCGATCGTTCCGCGAGCTGCTTGACGCTGATCCCCTGCTCCACACACAACTGATCGACACCCTTGATCGCTTCCGCCATGACTCGCCTCCGCTCAATTGGTGGGCGGCAACCGCTCCCCCCCCCCCCACGTTCTGGAACTGCTGCCGTGCATCGCATTGCATTCCATCGCGCCGGCTCTCAATTTTCACCCTTCGTCGTAGCGCCATTGCCCGCCAATTTCACTCCGCCTCTTCGCAAGCGGCCGGACGCCGGGCATGCGAACACGCACGTCGTCGCCTTTCGGTGCGTCGTCAGTCGACTGACCGCCGTCGCCGGTGCCATTGATGCCGACGATGAAGAGCAAGTAGTCATCTGCTGGCGTCGGAGTGATTGTCGCCGATTTTCGAATTTTCAACAAGCGGGCCAGCGACTTGCGACGAAAAGCTCGCTGGAGTAGATTGGAGTTAGAAGCCATTTGTCGTTTCCCGGCCGTTCTCTATGCCCACCTCACATGCGCCGTGCAAGGAATGCGGCGTCAAGTTTCCCGAGGACCGAACGACCTGCCCGCACTGCGGCCGGCCGCAGCTTTTTCCCAACGTCGTTCGAGCCAATCGAGCCGAGGAGCGAGACGGACTGGATCGTCGTTATGCGGCCGCGCTTCAGGCGGCCGAAATGGCTGGTTGCCGGGATAAAGTTGATGCATTCGAGAAGGCGTGTGTGCAGAGCGAAGCGATGCTTTGCTGTCGGCTGGAGAAACTGCTCGCAGTCGCCAAAGGCGAGCGTGATCTCTTCGCCAACTTTTACGACTTGCTCTCGCTGCGATTTCAAAAGCCGCCACGTGCCAGTGAGCCGAACTGGGACAGCCTGCGGCCGATCACCGAGATTGCTCTCCTCGATAGTGATCGGCATTACAACCGAATTCACTACGCGAATCTCACACTGAATGGTCGCGGATTACCGCACTATGGCGAGTGCGAGGTGCTCATGCGTGAAGAGATGATCGCGCATCGGACGTCGACCTTTGAGAGCAATTCGGCGGTTTTTGTGGATCGGAACGGGCACAAGATTCCGGCGGGTCTGCGGTCGGACTGGACGAATCGCGCCCGGCATTGCGTGGCCAAGCTCGGCGGGCAAATCACGGTGAAGATGGAGGAAGTGGAGTTTCCGGAACTGATGTTGAAGGCCGGCGCAACCGGGATGGACGATGAATTTGTCGAATTGCACGTGTTCGGCGAGCTTACTTTTCACGCGTTTCGCCGGATCACAGTGCGTTCAGCACCCATACCGAAGCCCTCGGCACCGAATCGGCCGCGAACGCGACGGGGGACCGCCGCCGAGAAGGTCTTGCGGAGTTACTGCGAAAAGACGACAACAAACGGTATGTCCGTGGAGTTTGTCCTGGTATGACGGTGGCCCTCATCTCCGGTCGCGCGGCGGCCGCGTTCATCCGCGATGCGGACGAGCGCTGGTCGATCCTGCGCTACGACGCGCCGGACGATGCGCGGCTTTGTCCAAAGCCGGAATTGGAATGGCACCTCCGCGAATGCAACGACGTTCACGCCATGCCCGGCGACGACTTGGGTGCGGTGCGTCGGGCGCTGTTTGATGCGGTCGATTTGACGGAAGCGGTCGACCTCACCCTGTGGTTGCTCGATCCCGAACTATCGAAGGAGGCACGAGTATCGGCGGCGCTGGAATTGGATGAATTACTGGCGTACGCCGACATTCGCCGCGCATGGCGAGACTTATTCTGGTCCCGGCCGCTCACGCGCGACTCGGACATCGTGGGGGCGATTTCATTTGCCGCCATTGCCGGGACGAAGCATGTCGGCGAGCGGCTCAGCGTGTTGCAGCATGCTCAGGAGAGCATTGCGACGGTTCGTCAGGCATGGGAGGCCGTAATGGCGGGTCGACATGGGATCGATGATCGCAGTCAGGTCGAAGCGCTGTGTGTTCAACACAGTGTGTTCCACGACGTGGTCCAGGCCCGACGGCGTCACGACTTTTCGACAACCATGGTGCGGTGGACCAAGGATGTGGACATGCTCAGGGTTCTCCCCACGTGGGCCGTGATATGCGTACGGTGGTCCAACGAATTGCAGCAGCATGATAGGAAGGACCCCGCCGAAGAGGCCGGCACTGTCTCTAGGGCGATTGTTCCGCCGGCTATGACCAGCGAAAGAATGGCCTCAGGGGTGCACAAGGTCCAGGATGTTACCGAGGATGCCTCCTTGGTGCGCCGTTGCCTAAAAGGGCATGCGGACGCCATTCGAGAACTGATCGAGCGATTCCAGGCCGAGGTCTTCAGTCTTTGCGTCCGATTATTGACCCACCGGCAAGATGCCGAGGATGTGACTCAGGAGACGTTTCTGCGGGTGCTTCGGTCCCTCCACAGATGGGATACGGAACGGCCACTACGGCCCTGGGTACTCGGCATCGCGGTCAATCGCTGTCGCACCTGGATGGGACGGCGGGTCAATCGGCCGGAGTTGGCCGATTACCTGCACGAGACGTCGCCTCGCGACGTACCTGATGATTCGGTCGAGTTAGTCGTTGCGATTCGCCAGGCGCTGAGGGGGATGCGGCCGGACTATCAAAGCGTGTTTACGTTGTTTCACGAGCAGGGGCGGTCATACGAAGAGATCGCGGCGGTGCATGGCCGGCCGGTGGGTACGATCAAAACGTGGCTGCACCGGGCCCGATTAGAAATCTTGACGCATTTGCGCCTGCGTGGCACGGTCCTCACCGACGAATCTGTAGAAGAACCAACTCAATCACCGGCCGCCCTACGATGACCGAATTCGACCCGTTTCCCCGAATCAACATCACATGTCCCAGCTATGAGACTACCGTCGCGCCCTGGGCGCAAGATCGACGCGTTGACTCGACGAAACGGTCCTGATGGCGGGGAAGCGCGCAACCTCAAAGCGTGAGCAGGAGGTCTGGTGTTCTCCATCGCTCGCGCGCCGGACTAACCGGACAATCCTGCGATAGGTTGGTATCGCCAGCCTCTTTGGCCGACCGTATACTAAACCTTCTTGTCTCCAGCCCGCCCGCCCACATTGGCGGAATCGCTGTTTCATGCGCTAGAAGGGCTTACGATGGCCGATTCGAAGAAGATGAGTGGGGCCGACATTCTCGTTCAGTGCCTCATTCGGCACGGGACCGAGGCGGTGTTTGCCTACCCCGGTGGGGCGTCCATGCCCCTGCATCAGTCGCTGACCCATGTTGCCGACAAGATTCGGACCATCCTGCCGCGGCACGAGCAAGGCGGCGGATTCATGGCGCAGGGGTATGCGCGCACCACGGGCAAAGTCGGCGTCTGCATGGCGACCAGCGGGCCGGGGGCTACCAACTTCGTCACTGTATTGGCCGACGCCAAGATGGATTCGATCCCGATGATCGCCATCACGGGGCAGGTCGGCACCAAGGTCATTGGCACCGATGCGTTCCAGGAGACGCCGATCGTCGAGGTCTGCCGGCCGATCACTAAGCACCACTACCTGATCACACGGACCGAAGACATCGTCCGCGTTATGAAGGAGGCATACTACATTGCCTCCACGGGTCGACCGGGGCCGGTCATCGTGGACATCCCGAAGGACGTGCAGCAGCGCGAGATCGTCCCCGAGTGGGACCCGCCGATGAACCTGCCTGGCTACCGCCCGACGCGGACGGCCGAGAAATCGGACATGCTGCGGATCGTCGACGAGATTCGGCGCGCCAAGAAGCCGATCGTCTACGGCGGCGGCGGCATCATCGCCAGCGGGGCGGCGCCGGCCCTGAAGGAGTTCGCAGAGAAGACGGGCATCCCAGTCGCGCTCACGCTGCACGGCCTGGGCGGGTTCCCGGCAGAACACTACCTGTGCCTGCAAATGCTCGGCATGCACGGGACCGTCTATTCGAATAAGGCGGTCAATGAGTCCGACCTGTTGCTCGCGTTCGGCGTGCGCTTCGACGACCGCGTCACCGGCAAGCTCGAAGAGTTCGCCAAGCACGGCCGCATCGTGCACATCGACATCGACCCAAGCGAACTGAACAAAAACAAGTTTGCTCACGTCGGCGTGCACGGCGACCTCAAGATGGTCGTCGAAGGCGTGAACGAACTGCTCAAGGACCCGAAGAACGGCGACCTCGTCGGCGGGGCACGTTATCCGGACTGGGTGCGGACCATTGACCAGTGGCGCGCCAAGGAGCCGTTCCGCTACGCCGATCGGCAGGATGTGATCCTGCCGCAATACGCGATTCAACGGATGGCCCAGATCCTTAAAAAGCACAAGAAGCTCGACAACACGATTGTGAGCACCGGCGTCGGCCAGCATCAGATGTGGACGGCGCAGTACTTCCCGTTCAACAGCCCGCGGCACTGGTGTACGTCGGGTGGACTCGGCACGATGGGCTTCGGTCTGCCGGCCGCGATGGGGGCGCAGGTGGCGCATCCGGAGGCGACGGTCATTGACGTCGACGGCGACGGTAGCTTCCTCATGAATATCCAGGAACTGGCGTGTGCACACGTGGAGAAGCTGCCGGTAAAGATTCTGCTGTTGAACAACCAGCACCTCGGCATGGTGGTCCAGTGGGAAGACCGCTTTCACGGCGGCAACCGCGGGCACACCTATCTCGGGGCCGGCATGGACATTGACCCGTATCCGGACTTCGACACAATTGCGAAAGGCTTTGGTATCAAGGCCCGCTCAGTCGTCAAAAAAGCCGATTTGGATGGGGCTTTTGAGGAGATGTTCGCGACGGATGGGCCGTTCTTGCTCAACGTCCACGTACCGCACCAGGAGCACGTGTTGCCGATGATTCCAAGCGGGAAGTCGGTGCAAGACATCATCACGGAGCCGATGAGCGTGGCGCCGGCGATGAAATAAGGCGAGCGGAGCGGCGTAAGCCGCCCGATGATGTACGAAATT